>PQAL01000033.1 GCA_003105035.1 Anaerolineales bacterium
GTCGATTGGCCAGCCAGGACCGGGTAGGGGTCGATGGTGATCCCCGACTCAGCATAGATGGGGTCTTTGAGATTATGGAGAGACACGGGTGGGCGGAAGACCTTCCTGAAACCGCCGATCAAAGCAGCATTGGCATGGGCCTCCACATCGACGACTGGTGTATTGTCGGGGGGCAAGGGCTGTCCAGCAGGTGGGGTGACCGTCAGCGTGACAAGCCGGGTTTCGAAGGGAGCCATATCTGTCAGGGCAGTCTGGGACAGCTGGACGGACCAGCCTGGCAGGTAAGGGACGAGGCCCAGGTTGATGGTGACAATTTCTCCGAGCGGGTTACGCACTGGAAAGATCAGCGGGCTAGGTACACCTGGTTGGAGCAGCTCGATGACGTCGATATTGCGCTGGCTGACCTGGGGCTCATAGCCTTCTTCTTGCAGCAAGACCTGCAGGTCCAGGTTGCCGGAGAGAGGGGGAACCCAGTGGGTGCACTGGCTGAGCACCGAATGAGGCGGCAGCGATACGGGTACCGGTCCATTGATGGGAGTGAATGGCAAGCCCAAGCCGAAGTTCGCCCAGGAGAAGGTCGCTGCAGCCTCCTGCGGGGAAGTGGTTGAATTACGCAAGCTGACGCAGACCTCAGCTGGTTGGCCTGCCATGACCGGGTAGGGATCGATGGTGATCCCCGGATCAGCATAAATGGGTTCAACAGTCTCAATGAGGTTCAGTTGTTTAGAATTTTCAATTGATTGAGGATTTACTTGCGCAATCACAGGGATGACGCTGATAGAAGATGATAGTACCAGGATAATTAGCAATATTACTGAATGAAAAGGTTTAATTTTCATATTCCCCTCGCCTCCAAACTAATTATTTCATTCTGATTGTAGTAAAAGCATGACCGTGGCGTAAGGCGGAATCTCAGGTAAAGGCACATACCCCCGAAATACGCCATGATCAGCCACTTCCAGCGGTGCCAGCTCGGTTCCATCCAACAGCGATATCGCTGAATAATTACCCTGGGGTAAGGAGCTGGCTTCCAGGGACAATTGGTATTCCTGGATGGGAGAACCCGTCAGATTAATCACCGCCAACACCGATTCATTGGATGTAGTGCGCAGGCAGGCAAATAATCCGTTATTGGCGACTGACAGAATGTAAAACTCTCCCGTCCTGAGTGTGGGATGGCCATTACGCAATGAAATCAACGTGCGGTAATGCGCGAGGAGTGACTCCGGGTCCGCGGTCTCTGCCGAAACATTGTAGGTTGGGTCGACGACTGCGGGTGACCAGGGGACCCCAGTGGAAAATCCAGCATTGGTTCCACCGCTCCACTGCATCGGGCCGGGGACTAATATATCGGGCGGCTCATCCCGCATACCGATCTCCTCACCATAATATAGAAATGGCACACCAGGCAGTACAAAATATAAAGAGGCTGCCGCCTTGGCCTTGGCCGGATCATTCCCGATCTGGGTCATCACACGGTGCATGTCATGGTTGGCGAGAAAGGTGCCATACTGCCCGGAGGGGAACTGGCTGGTGCCCGACCGGAGCACATCGAGCATCCTGGACGAATTGCCGTCGTTTATGCTGGCAATCATCGCAAACGCCAGGTCGAACTCAAACGCCAGGTCGACCTGCTTGCCGGTAACCCAGGGGACCACCACGGCATCCTCCCTCCACACTTCACCGATGGTCATCGCTTCTGGTTTGATGCCCTTGTAAAACTCGTAGTAGTTGGCGAACCAATCATGTGAGCTCTGGGTTTCGATGGTCACCGAGCCTTCTTCGATGAGAGAGCCGATGGCATCCAGGCGGAAACCATCGATACCCACATCACTCAACCAGAAGCGGGTCACATTCTCCATTTCGGATGTGACATCCGGATTGGTATAGTTCAAATCGGGCATCCCCTCCCAGAAAAACGCATAATAATAATCGTTATTGAATGGATACCAAACCTGCTGGGCCCAGGGACCCTTCCAGCCGGGATCGACATCCTCCCAGACATACCAATCACGGTAGGGCGATTGAGGATCCTGCGATTGGATGAACCAGGGATGCTGGCTGGAGGAATGGTTGATCACCAGATCGGTAATGATTCGAATTCCACGGCGGTGCGCTTCATCGACCAGATGGCGAAAATCATCCAACGTGCCAAACAGCGGATTGACCGCATAATAATCCGTGACATCGTAGCCATGGGTGGATGGGGACGGGTTGATGGGCATCAGCCAGATGCCGGTGATCCCGAGGTCAGTGGTGGTATCCGGATTGCCATCATTCAGGTAATCCAGCTTTTCGATCAGGCCGTTGAAATCACCGATCCCATCCCCATTGCTGTCATAGAAACTGCGCACCTGGAGCTCATAGAAAACTGTATCGTTCCACCAGGGAGACCTGACTGTTTCCTGGGTTGGAGTCGGAGATAGCATAGGCGCCGCGGTCGGTATAGTCGTTGTGGTGGATAGGGCGAGCGTGGCGCTGGGTTGGACTGTGGAAGTAATTGACCGCGTGGCGGTTGGTCCAGCCATCGAGGTGCTATTGCCAGAAAAAGTACAGGCAGCTATGATCAGGACGAAAAGACATGCAACTATCTTTTTCAAAAGATTTCCTCCCCGATAATTTCCCCGATCAAACGTACCAGAAGGTTAATGCCGCAACGATTATTTATTTACTGCGAATTGTGAAAACTTCTCAAGCGAATTATACATTCATATTTAAGCGAATATAGTATTGTTGCGGATTTAATCTTCCACGTGCAACCGGAACTTACCTCAAGTCTCAGATTCGCCGCAGAAGGGCAGCTTGACACAGCTCAAAAACCTGTGTTGCTGCCAATCACTCACGCGGCCGACCAGGCTGACTGGCTGGTCTACCGCCCACGCCGGCTACTGCTGCCGCGCAGCTGGACGCTTTTAACGCCCGCCGCGTATCTGCTGCCTGGCCTTACCGACCGGCTGGTTGCCTCATTCCTTCCGAAGAAGAAAAGGAGCTAAAACACAAAAACCGCCTGGGCAGGCGGTTTTCATATCTGTGAATATCTCTTTACCGGATTCTATCTGGGTTCATGCCAGAACCCGAGCTTTTGCTTCAGCTGCCGCTTCTTCCATGGCCTCGAACAGATCCCTGGCATCGTCAGGGGTCAGGTTCTCATCGAGCAGCGGCAGGTAGACCTCCTCTTCTTTCGCGAAGTGGACCTTCACCAGGGTATAGAGACCGTACAGGATGCGCTTCAGCTCGTTTGCTTGACCGGCACCGATCTCCGTCGCTGAAACTTGATCTCTAATCGCACCCAATTCTCGGGTCAGCTGTTCCACTTCTACGTGGTCATGGCTCATGGTGGCAGTGGCATAAGGTGAGCCCATCACTTTTTGCACAGCCGGATAAAGGGCGGCTTCTTCAGCCTGAGCATGGGGGAGCAGATGCGCAGACAGGAATTCGTACGACTCATCAATCAAATCGAGACTGGCCTGGCTGAGTACACCATGCACTGACAATCCCGCAAGTTTCAACGATTCGATGTGGGGGAACAATTCTTTATGTTCGTCTCGCAGGGGTTGGGTTAGGGTAGTCATTTTATTCTCTCCTTGGTTATATGTTATGGCTCTACTATACCCATCAAGGTGGATTCATTCCATGATGTACATCAATTAAGTGCATATAAAATAAAAAGTGCGGAGGATCATCCGCACTTCACTGAATTCCGGCGAGGTTATTCCAATTCGCTACCAGCGATCTCTTGTAAGCTATCCAGGTTTGTCACGGCTACCCATTCCCGCCCCGATTTTATCAAACCATCCCTTTGGAATTGACTCATCACCCGACTGGCAGTCTCGGTGGTCGCTCCGGCCATCCCTGCCAGGTCTTCGCGTGAAAGGGGTACCTGCAGCAGCAACCCATGCTCACCCTGCTCACCGAACTTCTCAGCCAGCATAAGCAGCAGGCTGGCAATGCGGCTCTCGATAGGCATGGCACTCAGCTGGTGAACCCTCTCATTGGCGGCGAGCAATCGCCTGGCCATGATCTCGATCATTTTCAACGAAACGCTCGGGTAGCAGCCTAATACCTGTTGAAATTTTGCCCGGCTGATGCCCAGGATGCAGCAATCCGTTTGAGCCTGGGCGGTATCTGGATACACATCTTTGCCCTGCATCGAGTGAGCCCCGAAGTATTCGCCGGAAGTGAGCAGATCGAGCAGGATGTCCCTGCCGGTCATGGAGTGGCGCAGCAGCTTCACTCGCCCGTCTGCAACGACAAAGAATTGCTCGGCTGGCTCAGCCGACAGGTAAATGGTTTCATCGATCCGGTAGTCCTGCTGGTGGAACAGGGAGTTAACCCAGGCAAGATCCGCTGCGTGGAGATCCTGGAAGAATGGCACCTTCCCGAGGATGCTCAGGCGCTCTGAAATGGTGCACTGGCTCACCTCGGTGGTCTTGATCTCCAGCGGGGATCGTTTCCTCGCAGCCATAACCCGGATTATACCGCCATCAACGCTGGAGAAACCACTGAATAGGATGGTGGAGGTATTTATCAGTTAGGCTGACACAGGCAAAAATACAAAACGAGATCCGAAAATGTGATTCATTCAGCCTGGAAGAAGTTCTTCTACTAAGCTTCAGTACGGCAGGTGTATTTCTGGCTCATTCCAAGTGTAAGCATCGCCGGTCTCAGCAGGTATAATCACCGGCATGACAAATCACCTTGCAAACGCATCCTCACCCTACCTGCTGCAGCACGCTAACAACCCGGTGGATTGGTATCCATGGGATGACGAAGCCCTGCAAAGAGCCAGGCAAGAGGATAAACCCATTTTCCTCAGCATCGGGTATGCTGCCTGCCACTGGTGCCATGTGATGGCCCATGAATCCTTCGAAGATCCTGCAATCGCGGCTCTAATGAATGCCAGTTTTGTGTGCATCAAGGTGGACCGGGAGGAACGGCCTGATCTGGATAGCATCTTCATGAACTTCCTGGTCAGCACCACCGGGCAAGGCGGCTGGCCCATGAGCGTATTTCTCACCCCCGAAGGCAGACCCTTCTATGCTGGCACTTACTTTCCCCCGGTGCGCCACTCCAACCTGCCCGCCTTCAGCGAAGTGCTCGAGGCCGTAGCCAGGCTGTGGCGCACAGACCGGGCGGGTATCCTATCCAGCAGTGAAAACCTGACCCGCTCCCTGGTAGCCCAGCGTAATCCAAGCTCAGCGGGCAAGCCCATCGAGCTGCAGCTGCTTGGCGAGGCAGTGCAGGGGATATCCGATGCCTACAACTGGCAGAACGGTGGTTGGGGAGCGGCGCCCAAGTTCCCCCAGCCGATGACCATCGAGTTCCTGCTGCGCCAGGCCTCGCGTGGCGACCAGACCAGCCTGGAGTTAGCCATCCACGCCTTGCACGCCATGGCCAGGGGCGGCATGTATGACATGCTGGGTGGGGGCTTCGCCCGCTACTCGGTTGACCCAACCTGGCTGGTCCCGCACTTTGAGAAGATGCTGTATGACAATGCCCAGCTGGCGCTTACCTACTTGCATGCTTACCAGCTGACCGGGGAAATCGCCTTCCGGGAAGTATGCGAAGCCACCCTGGATTTCATCCTGCGCGAGATGACCCACCCGCTGGGAGGCTTCTATTCCAGCCTGGATGCCGATTCGGAGGGTGAAGAGGGCAAATATTACCTGTGGACGCCTGAAGAGATCCGGGGATCTGCCCTATCTGACGATGATGCTCAGCTATTGATCGAGGCCTACGGTGTCACTGCAAGCGGAAATTTCGAGGGAAGGAACATCCTGCGCCGGGTGATGACTGATGAACAGCTGGCGAGCCAGTTCCATGCTGAAGCTGGCACCATCGCATGCAAGCTGCGAAAATTGAGCAAGAGCTTGTTCAACGAGCGCCAGAAGCGGCTGCGCCCGGCTACGGATGATAAGGTGCTGGTCTCCTGGAACGCATTGGCCCTGGCAGCCTTCTCGGAAGCGGGAAAGGCCCTGAACCGAGCGGATTACCTGCAGGCAGCCGTCTCGAACGCAGACTTCATCCTCCAGCATATGCTCCAGGATGGCAGGTTGAGGCACTCCTGGCGGGCAGGCCAGGCGAAGGTGGCTGCATTCCTGGAGGATTACGCTGGCCTGGGGCTGGGCTTGCTGTCGTTATACCAAGCGGATCCCGATCCCCGCTGGTACCAAGCAGCCTTGGATTTGTTAGAGCAAATCATAACGCATTTTCGGGACCCAGCCGGCGGTTTTTATGACACCTCCGACGAGGGTGAAGCTTTACTCTACCGCCCGCACGACCTGCAGGATAATGCCACCCCGTCTGGCAATGCCCTGGGAGTCCAGCTGCTGCTCAAGCTGGCTGCATTTGAAGGTCGCTCAGACTGGCAATCTATTGCGCAAGGGATGTTGGAAGCCAACCTCAGCCTGGTGATGCGCTACCCCACGGCATTTGCCGGATGGTTATCTGCCCTCGATTTCGCCCTCGGACCGATTCACCAGGTGGCCGTCCTGGGTGAACCTGATGACCCCCTCACCGGGGCATTGTTGTCGGCTGTCTACCAAAGATATCAACCCCGCCTTGTATTGGCGGCTTCCACCTGGCCGCCTCCCGCTGGCACGCCTGCCTTATTAGCTGAGCGCCCACTGTTGGATGAAAAACCCACTGCATATGCCTGTGAGGGATTCGTCTGCCAGCAGCCGACGAATGACCCCCAGGTGCTGCTAAAACAGCTTGGGTAGGCAAAGACCTGATAACATTCAGGTAACTACCCTGCAAGTTGCAATATGTACTGGCATCCTGCTCGCTGTGGATGTCGTGCTGAGCTTGTTGGCCAGACGCTTCATCAGCCGGGAGGATTTCAGGCACCTGCGCTTCACCCTGGCAGTGTTAGTCTTTGCCATCTTCGAGAAGGCTTTCAATTGGGGGGTGATCTTACTGGCAAGGAAAGCGATTTTGAGTTTACGCCGACCAGCCTTCGGTTAGCTTTCCAAATACTTAATCCTTCGTAGCTGCATATTCCCAAATTTCATAGGTTTTTTTCACCCTGAAGCCCAGCTTTTGGGCTACACGCGACGAAGGTTCGTTATCAACATCGCAGCTCCAATAAGCCTGGTAGCCGCGTTGCGCCAGGAGATGAATAAGATGCGCTACCGCAATAGGAGCATAGCCCCTGCCGCGGTACGGTTCGTGTGTTACTGCACCAATCTCAGCATTACCAGCCCCAAACGCGGACGCATAAGCTTCGACCAGGATCTCGTCATCGTGCATGAGGCAGATTCCAAGGCCGTTCTGCAGGAAATTCTCAAGGCTGCCACAGTAGAAGGCCATGTCACCGCACCACAGGCAACGCTCAAGCAAAGTTCGATCGATTTTCTGGATTCGGCAGCCAGGCGGAGTACGGCTACGAAAATCTTCAAGGGCGGATGAATGTGGGTCGCAATCGTAGAATTCAAGCCTTGGGTAGATCCGGTCGCATTCCGGGAGAGATAGATCCGTGTGGCTGCGGATTAACCAAACAACTCCTGCCTGCTTGAAGGCCTGAACAGACTTAGCAATGAAATCAAAACTGGCTGTGGTGTTCACAAAGGTGAGATACGGCTCAGTTCGCAGCGCACATTGCATAGGTCGCTCAAGGTTATCCACCAGGGCTCGCCCAGCATGCTGCCCATGGAGGACTGCCCATAGGGCGGGGTCATTCGGTAAGTGGGCGTCGAACAACTTCGGTAAAGCAGGGTGAGCTACAGGACATTCGAACATGGATATGCTATAAATTCATACGGATAAAGCGGCTTTTATGTTCACTGGAAGAATTTTAAAAAAGGAATGGAATGAATCTTTTGGTCTTCATCATATAGGCGTTGTAACTCTCACCAAAAATCACCTGGTTTTCTTTCTCCTCAAGAATAGCGGTCAGGTACAGCATGGCGGTGGCAATACCCACCAGGCAGAAGGTGAGCACGCTGATTTGTTTCAAGAACACTCCCCAGGCGAGCAGGAGCAAGGAGGTATACATGGGGTGACGAATGAAGCGGTAAGGTCCCCGGCTCACTACCTGAGTGGTCTTCTCGAAGGCCATGCGATTGGGATCCTGCACCGTCGCATCTGGCTTGCCGAATTTCCGCAGGGTCATTACACCGCTGATCACCAGGATAGCAGAAGCAAGTAACAAGACCCAGGATACCAGCTGCGCCAAGGAAAGTGGTTTTTTTAGCCATGCTCCAGCATTCAGCACCACCAGCCCAAGGATAGCTTCGAAGGCGAAGAAGCGGGGAAAACCATGGTGGCGTGGGTCAGCCAGGGCTTGCTTCGAGATAATGACCAAGCCAACGGATCCGAGCAGGAAAATGACCAGCTGTGCTGTGGTTATTTAACCCTCGTATGATTGTCGCGCATCCAGCTCAAGCCGCTCAGCCAGGGCGAGGTATTTGTGATGTTCGCCCTCACCGATCTCTTGATCTATCTGATCAGAACTGCTGTTGACCTGTGCTTGTTTTTCGGCCGGGATGATTTTGCCAGCCATAGGGAACAGGATGTAGTCTTCCTTTTGGATGTGCTGTCTGAGCAGCTTGACGTAGCCGAGTGCGTTGGTGACGATATCGTTAGAAGCGTCGATCTCGCCATTCGCGACCTTTTCTGCTGCCTGCCGCATGCTGCGTGTGAAGCGCCTGCCTTCCTCATGTTCGGCGAGCATCACCGCGATTGGGCCTGAGTCTGCTGGTAGACCTGCCGTGACCATGGCGGGAAACAGCACGCCTTCTTCTTTTCGATGGTGACAACCATCGGCAAAGCCTTTGATAAATTCTGCCGCCTCGATAAAGTAGGTAGGCTGCGCTGGCTCGCCAGAATTTAGCCGGTTCGCCCAAATATCCAGAGCAGCGATGACGCGTAAGATCACCTGGTGCTCTTCCATTAGTATGTCGGTGGCTTTCATGGGCATTCTCCACGAGCTAATTTAACTATGATTATATATCGACTGCATTCAATCGGGGAGCAATCAAGATAAAAAGCTGATAATAATTAATCAGTGGCTTAAAAATTTGTAGAGACGCTGTGGTCGAGCGTCTCTACAAACACCAACGAGAGGAGGGTGAAAAATGCTCTTGGATAAATGGTTAGCTCATAGCGGAGGGTTACCTGACGCATTCCTGGACAAGCCGGTCAGCCATCCCGTAATATTTCTCGTGTAATTCTGCCCCATTCGCCTCGTGCTCAAAACGCTCGAAGGCTTCAAGCATCCTTTTCTGCTGCTCGGGTGGGATAATCTTCTCCACTAAGGGAAACAGGGCGTTGTCTTCCTTGTACATATGCCGGCGCAGCAGGCTGACATACCCCAAGGCGCACAATACCACCTGGTCGCGGGCATGGATGTCACCCGACATATAACGGTCGATCACCTGGTGCAAGCGCTGAGCCAGCCGGCGTCCTTCTTCATGCTCTCCCAGCAGGGTTGCGATTACCGGTGATTCTCTGGGAACCCCATTTTCGATCAAAACCGGTAGCAGCACCTGCTCTTCCTTTTTATGGTGGTAGCTGTCGTTGAAGCCGTTGATCAAGGTTGAGGTGCCGCTGAAGAAGCGCAGGTAAACATCTTCGCCCCGGCTCAGGCGGCTGGCGGCTTTTTCCAGGGCAGTCAACACCCGCTCTATTACCCGGTGCTCTTCCATCAGAATTTCGGTTGGTCTCATCTGTCGTCCTCCCATCTGCTGAGATTGATCGTGATTGCTGACTCAGGCTGCTCTCTCGATCTGCCATTTAGCGAAATAACACAAGATTACCTGCCATTATTGTAATAAGTAATCTCCCCCACTGCACATACAGAATTGTTGGGTTTGGCCCGGCGTTAGATCTTCAGCCTCGCTGGGTTAGCATGAACCAGCAGGGTAGTAATCCGTGAAATGGAATCATCTAATTAATTGACCAGCGAATGACGGGAAGTCTGAAATTCCCCAAAACGTGCTGTATGGAATTCCTTTTATAAACCTTGTTGCTGCTCGTGCAACCTCACAGATTGGTTTCTTCCGGGAAGCCCCTTTCCAGGTTCGTTGTGATCGGTTGGATGATATATCTTTTTATGGCTGCCTGTATATCCTGGGTATCGCTGAAGCGGTCGTACTTCACCTGGAAGGCAAAGAAATCTGCCGGGTAGATGCCGGTGACCTTTCCCCACAGGATACCTTCATAATTATCGATAATCTCGACGTTCTGGTTCTTGATCACTTTCAGGCAGAATTCTTCCACCCAGGCGTATTTCTCAGGCTGGGTATGCACCATGACGATCATGGACGGTTCCACCGAGAAGGGACTCCGGCGGGCAAATAAACCGGCATCGACCACAGAGACGAGCTGGACGGCAGCTTCCCGGCCGCCCAGGATCAAGCCATAGTAGGGTGGGATGAACGGCGCGGCTTTATGCCTGGGGAAATAATAATTCTCAATGTTGAGGGAGAAACCCTCTGGGAAGAAATCCGCCGGAAGCAGCTCGGGGATATGCTCGTAGATCTGCCTGAGGCCGTCAAAAAACTGGTTAAACCAGGACATGCTCGCTTCGAAGCGGGTTTTATCGCGATTCTTCATCAGGTTTGCCTCCTGGCAGCTGGCTTACTTGGGTGGTGGGCCAAGCTTCGAGTAATCCACCGTCAGCCAACGCTCGGGTTTGATACGCAGCCATAGATCAGTCTTCCAATTCTCACCCTGGCTGACATCTTTAAAATAGGCTTCGCCCCCCTCAGCACCGAAGTAACGGAGTGCCATCGGGTGAATGTCCCGCTCCAGATCCACTGGTTCGATGATGAATGGCCCTTCGATGGAGACATACTTATACATTGGAGGGTTGGGGTCTTGCACGCAGAAACTGATCCGCTTCGTTTTTCGGAGCAGCTGAGCTTTACGGGTCTTGGCGCCCGTCCAGACGCACACCTCACCACCCGGCTGGTAGTGATACCACACAGGGACAGTGAGTGGGCCGCGCCCGTCCTCGGAAATGCTGATGATACCGACCCGCGTTTCTGCCAGGAAGGCTTCTCGTTCTTCAACGGTCATTTTGGTGTCCATATCACCTCCATGATTGGCAGCTTCAGGTAGCCCGCATGTCTGTGCTACGGGATTTATCTCGAGCTGTGTGAGCAAAATGGCAAATATTGATTATTTATCAATTAATTCTGACTCTACCAGGCATGTTTCACACGTGCTGTAGATATTATACAATACCAGCGGAAAGCTAATTTTATGAGTGAAACTCAGAGAGCTGTCCGGTTCGTAAGGACGAGTCCTGTCTATCAAAGCCTTCGTGGTATCATGTTCAAGGTGATTTTTGCTCCCTGGGGTAAAATTCACCTCATCCGATCATCGGCGAGTCACACCAGTGTGAATTCATTCATAATATCACGGGACTTCGAATCGAGGGATTGCATGTCAGATCAAATCCGTAGTGTTTCGCAAATCGTCACCCCCATCCAGGTAATTGAAGGTGCCGGGGTATTACTCAAGCGCTCAATCGCCACCCGCACGCTTGACTATCTCGACCCTTTCCTTCTGTTGGATCACTTCGGCTCGGATAACCCGGCTGATTACCTGGCTGGCTTCCCGATGCACCCCCACCGTGGCATTGAGACGGTCACCTACATGCTGGCTGGGGAAGTTGATCATCGCGACAGCCTGGGCAACCAAGGCAGCATCCGTGGCGGTGATATCCAGTGGATGACAGCCGGCAGGGGCATCATGCACGAAGAAATGCCCAAACCTTTCGAGGGGAAAATGGAAGGGTTCCAGCTGTGGGTGAATCTGCCGGCCAGGTTGAAGATGACTGCCCCGCGTTACCAGGATAGCTCTGCATCCGACATCCCCGTGGTGGAGCTACCCGACGGAGGTAGCCTTCGGCTGATCGCCGGGCATATGGGAGGTCAATCCGGGGCGGTGACGGATATCTACGTTGATCCCACCTACCTGGATGTAGCCCTACCATCAGGTTCAGTATTTGCTCACAGCCTTCCAGCCGGGAACAATAGCTTTGCTTATCTATATCGGGGAGAAGCACGCTTCGGCAGCCCAGCCGTCCAGGCAGTTGCCCCTCAACTGGTCATCTTTGGTGAGGGTGAAGGGATGCAGGCCCAGGCGCTAGAGCAGGGGGCGCGCTTCCTGCTCGTTTCAGGCCAGCCGCTCGGTGAGCCAATTGCCCGATACGGCCCGTTCGTCATGAACACCCGGGCAGAAATCGAGCAAACCCTGCTGGAGCTGCGCAACGGGACATTCATTCAGAGATAGCTTATACGCTCCATCATCAATCGTAACCCCCTCCCGCCTCCCCCATTTAACAAATCGAAAATGGGGGAGGAGCTATTGAACTTCGCCTTTATCCCCTACCCGGGTTTCAGGGGAGAGGCGCGGGGGAAAAATCTTATTACCATGGAAAAATCTATCCCCTGCGCCCGAACATTTAGCTTGAGTGGGTTGGGGAAACCTGGTATGCTCACAACCAATTGAGCAAGTGGTTTTTCGGGTAAAAGACCGTCACCTTCAGCCCGACTTACAAGCTCAGGGTAAATTGGCCGTGATGTATTCTTCCACCATCCGCTCCAAGACGGAGAGCGGAACCGCTCCCTGCAGCAGCAACACGTCATGGAACTCGCGCAGGTTGAAGCGCTCACCCAGCCTGGTTTCAGCCTGCTGACGCAGCTCACGGATCTTCAGCTCACCCATCTTGTAGGCAAGGGCCTGACCCGGCCAGGCGATATAGCGGTCGATTTCATTAACAATGTTCAGCAGGGTCGAGGAGGTGTTCTCCACCAGGTGGTCGATGCCTTCCTGGCGGGACCAACCCAGGGCGTGCATGCCAGTATCCACCACCAGGCGGCAGGCGCGCCACATCTCGTAGCTCAGCCGTCCGAAGTCAGAATACGGGTCGGTGTAGAATCCAGCCTCCAGGCCTAAGCGCTCAGAATACAACGCCCAGCCCTCGACAAAGGATTGGTATCCGCTATAGCGCCGGAACATCGGCAGGTCGGCCAGCTCAGCCTGTAGGGCCAGCTGCAGGTGATGACCCGGCACAGCCTCATGCAGTGACAAGGCTTCGATCTCGTACAGCGGCCGCGAAGGCAAGTCATAGGTGTTGACGTAATACATGCTTGCCCGTGTGCCGTCTCCCAACCCCGGCATGCAGTACGCGGCGGTCTCACCAGGCGCAGCGTAATCAGGTATCGGGCGGATACCGTAGGGTAACCTGGGTAAGGTTTTAAACAGGCGGGGCAGCTCGCCATCCATGCGTTTGAGCACCAGGGCGGTTTTTTCCAACAATGCTTCGGGGGTGCTCACATAGAAGCGTGGGTCGGTGCGCAGAAATTCCAGGAAGCCCGCCATCGAGCCGCTCCAACCCGTTTTCTTGATCACCGCTTCCATCTCGCCCCGGATACGTTTCACCTCAGCCAAACCGGTCTGGTGAACCTGCTGGGCGGTCTGGTGCAAGGAGGTATAGTAATAAATGCGGTGGGCATAGAATGCCTCGCCATCCGGCAAGTCAGTTGAAGCGATGCCCTCCCTGGCAGCTGGCTGGTATACCTTGTCGACGAACTCCTGCAAGGTCTGGTAAGCAGGGACGATCGAGCGCAGGATGGCTTTTTGGGCAGCCTCAGCCAGTTTCTTGCGTTCAGCCTCGCTGAAATGGTCCGGTAAATGGGTGAACGGTTGGTAAAACACGCTCTGGGTCGGCTCGGTGACCATCTGGGCAGTGAATTGCTGGTCGATATCCAGCAAGGTGCACCTGGGAGGCAGGTAACCTGTGCGGATACCCAGGCGCATCAGCTCGATGTTCTCGAGGGTGTAGGATTTGAATGCTTCCAGGCGTGAAATATAATTCGCATAGTCGTCGAGTGTATTGAACGGCATGATCTGGAAGACGTCCGGAAATATCAGGTGAAAGCCCGCCGTGCGCGAGATGGGCAGGCGGTGGGCATTGAAACCGATCTCTGCACTGTCGTTCTGCACCAGGGGCTGGAACAGGTCATAATTCAACTGGTCTTCCCGGGTTAAGCCCTGCCGGTCGATAGCTTGCAGGCGAGTGTTGAACCCGTTCAACTGCTCACGCCAGGCGTGAAATGCTTCATCGGTGGCGGTGGGCAGGCGATCGTTGTAACGTTGCTCGCCAACATAGCTGGCCATTAGCGGGTCAAAACGCATCCAGGCATCCCAATGGTCCTGAAACAGCTGGTGCAGCGGTGAGGCAGGTGCGGTCATGTTGGGCTCCTTTTATTACGTGAGAGTGGGTATATAGATTATGCCACAGAATAGGCCTGCGAGGGCTGGTTCCTGCCTGGAGGGTTGTTATCCTGGGAGAAAATCTGATAAGATATCAGCGTTATATAGGACCTCAAACACCATCCTGGAGCAAAAGATGAACGTGTCAGAACCAGCTGAAAAAGATAGCGATCAATTATCACCTGGGCAGCGGCGGGCTGGCCTGTACAGCGCTTTCCTGATGCTGGTATTGCTGGCGTTCTTCCTTTATCAACAATGGGCAAACACTGGCTTTTTCACGACTGAGTTTCAATGGCCCGAGATGCTGGCCTTGTACGTCCCCATCCTGCTCTCCATGGCAGCGCCCATCCAGCGTTATATCACCGGCAGGCGTAGTTCTGCCATCCTGCTTGAGGCTATAGCTGATTTTTCGCTGGCAATTGGCTCATTGGTGCTGTGGATCGTTTTCCCCTTCGACTTCTCCCACCTGGCCGACCCCCTGCCCGCCAACGTACAGTTCTTAGTCAGCTGGATCAACAACAACATCGCCAGGATCATCCTGCTGCTGCAGGTGATTATTGGGGCTCTATCTGGCATCGCCCAGCTCAGGGATTATTACCGGATGAAACGCAAGGAAACTACATTACCCGAGCCACCTGGATGATGGGTAATCTCTATACTACTGGTTTCCTGCCTGATAATTGACCGCTAGCGTATCAACCGGATCAATATTCCCACCGCCAGGGCCAGGATGCTCATCACGATATCCGGACCATTAAGACCATATGAAAATAATCTCGCTGCACACTCAAATATCATCCACGAGGCTAGCATCAAGGTCCCTAATCAGCGTGTAAACCTGATATCGGTATCTAGCTTCGGTGTTTATATTGGTCTAAAATGGCAAGAGATAACCCTCATACACCTGAATAAGCCCACCGTTTTATCCAGACTGAAAGAGGAATTTAGCGAGTAATTACTTCAGCGATACCTGGTTTCGTGCCAGGGTGATTTGGATTTATGCCGTTGACAATGCTTCGGGGAGGGGTGGGTGACCTTACCAGATCCCAGGGATCAGACGGTACCTGACTTTTTGCGCATACTCCTTATACCCAGGCAGCTCGTCCTGCAGCATGCGGTCCTCCAGAGAGGTGCGGATGACCATAAGCACCCCGGCTGGGATGGCGAAAAGCATTGCCCACAACGAACCCAGCAGGAGGGGAACGCTGAGCACCTGGGTGAAGAAACCCACATAACCGGGGTGGCGGATATAGCGATATGGCCCGCTGGTGCACACCGCGTGCCCCCGCTCCGACTGGATACGGACAGCGGTTGAGAAATAAGCATTGCTGATCATCGCCCAACCGGTGAGCGCCAGGCCCAGGGCGTACCCAATGGCTGCCAGCACTTGCCATCCCATGGCGTATTGCCGCGACCAGCCAAAGCGGTAGTCAAGTGCGGCCACCAGTGGTACGAGGAAATATTGCCCGATCAGCCATGCCCCACCGATCCAACGATCCCAGCCTTTCACTTCCTTCGGCTGGGCACGCTCAGCCACCGTTTCGGGGCTGGTGCGCAACATGAATACAGCATTGACGGCCACACTCAGCAGGCTGATCCCCAAGTAGATCCAGGCAGCCCACCAATTTAATTGGCCTGCGCCGAGGAAAAGCTCCAGCCCCAGGATGACGAACATACTGAGAATCTGCACGGCACGCTTGATAATACCTCGCGTGACGCTGGGCTGCCCCTGGGTTGCCTGGATCTGGTGAGCTGAGCTCAATGGTGCCTTTTGCACTTACTTTTCGAACTGGAAAGTGTTGACTGCCTCGTCCACAATTGCGTCATATTCAACGCCAACCTCGTTCGGACGGGTATAAATAATGGTGTATTTGGTATCTTCCTGCTGGAAAATGTACAGGATTTGCTGAACTTCTGAATTTCCCACTGCATATACCACTGCCATGCGAATGTACTCCTCTCCATCGAGGGTGGTCATGCTTTCGTTGCTGATCAAGGTCAGGTTGGGATCGGTCCTCTTGAGCACCTCCAGGAGGGCGCTGGCATACTCGATAGCCGATAGGTGGTTTGTCTCACCAACAAAAATCAAGTTAATGTTGCCATCCCCAGCTTCAGGTCCGACCAGCCCCAGATATTTCAATCCGTAATCCTGGGGCTCGAACCCTGCAGGGGTCAGCATCGAAAAGCTGCCATCTGACGCGTAGTAACGGTTGGGATCGAGCGTGGGAGTGGGGGTGTGGGTGGCTGTTGGCGTCAGGGTTGGCGTGGGTGTTTGAGTTGGCGTGGAGGTGGGCGTAGGGGTGGGGGTGTTGGTTGCGGTCGGGGTGGGTGTCCAGGCTGCTGCAGTGGCGGTCATGGCAGTGGCTGTCCTAGCGGCCTGCTGCTCAGGCGATGGACCACAGGCGGCCAGCAAGAAACTTAGGCAGAGAATAAAGACGATTTGTTTCATCATACTTCTCCTAGTTGCTCAACCAAACTGCAAATTTTTATAATTCCAGGTGAATCCCCACTTTGACGGATGACTGACACGCTAGCTATGATGTGTTCGTACACCTTCTTCCTTACATCAATCAGGTAGACCGGCTTAGAAAACGAATAAGGGAATTATATAGCATAATTTAAATGTGTTTTTAACGTTTTGCCGATGGTCAAAGCGTAATAAAGCACGCAAATTTACATTTTTGCAAAATAAGCAGACAAATCCAAAAAGCGAACCATTTATTAACTTGCTTGTAGTCTGTCTATCCTCATTCATCTAAGCTAAATTTGCCTGAAAATCGCCACAAAGCTCTTACCAGGTATCTAATAACTTCTAGGGCTCAAAGATCGTAGACTTATAAAAAAGAGGATAAGCGAACCCAGCAAAAATAATAAGGCTAATCCAAGGTGAAGTGAAGCCATTTTTCCCACTCAACAGGCATTACTGCCAAATTGAAATAAGGTGTTAAATGGTGATAGCGAGAAAAAGTAGAGCAGCCTCTATGGTTAGCCATTTTACGCGAGGTGAAGATTGCCATCTATGTCTGAGTAATTTAATGACCGTCTCCAATCATGCCGGTTGAAACGGCTGCCACCGGCACAACTTGATCTGATAACCCATTTTCATAAAGCGGCCTTTCGGCTCGTTCAATGGGTTACAGAAACGTAATCGATGTTTACGCCGGTGATAATCTCAAATTAGAGTTTAGCTGTCTGTGGAAAATCAGACCCGTAGTGCGCCACGAAACGCCCTGCCACTATAAAAACAAGGCGCAGTGTTATGATACACGAAGACATGACCGAAGCGGTAATCAGCGAAGAGGGCGCCGCCGAGTTTTCGAATATCAGAAGGTGTTTTCAACCAGCTCTGTGTCTTTGTATCAAAATTTCCAAGTTTCTGCANNGTCCAGCACATCCCGCCCACTCACCTCGTCCATGAAGAGGAGGACGGCAAGTTCATCGATTATATTGCCAGGCACCTTTTCATTCAGATCATCGACCACGGCATCGAGCACCGTACCAACATCACCACCATCCTCAGCAGTCTCGGTCTCCCCACCCCCGAAGTGGATGGCTGGGGTTATCTATTTTCACATCCGGAGCGGTTTGAGTTGAAGGAAGGTACCCTGTAAGCTACACGGGATACCTATCGTGCAAGCAATAGAAGAATTATGAAAAGCCTACATTTAAACCCTTAGCGAGCCACGGAACCCCCTGACGCCATAGTAAGATTCTGCGCCGTTGTGATACACGAAGACATGGTCGTAGCGGCGATCGGCAAAGATGGCGCCGCCGAGTTTTCTAATTTCAGCAGGTGTTTTCAACCAGCTCGACGTCTTCGTATCGAAATTTCCAAGTTTCTGCAACTCCCGATATTGGTCTTCCGTTAATGGCTCAATGCCCATGGCAGCTGCCATATCGATAACGTTACCTTCCGGATGCAGCCCTTCCTTTTCTCTTTCCTCCTGCCCTTCGTGGTCATAACAAGACTTTCTGCGGCCTTTAGGGGTTTCCGCCGAACAATCATAAAAAATGTATTCCCCAGTTATTTGATCATGGCCAACAACGTCTGGTTCACCGCCAGTTCTTTCCATTTCATTGAGTGACCACAGTTTTTCAGGATTCGCTTCCAGCTTTGCCTGTACTTTAGCCCATTCAAGAGCTTTATGGCGGCTCTTGTTTTTCTCAAAACGGGCTTTCAATGTTCCAAGGAGTTCTTCATGTTGTTCTGCTGACAACTCTTTTTTTATGCTATTTATGTTGTTCATATCTTTATTTTATCCTTGTTGAATTGGCGCATCAAGCGATTATTTACCTTAATTTATTTCATAAACTCATCAACGGAAGCATCAAGCTCCCTGGCGAGTTTCTCCTCATTTCATTCGCCAATTTATGGCGAAGGTACTAATATGATGCAAACTGCTCCAATTAGTGATAAAAATTGAGGGGTATATTTTGTTGAACAGAGGGTTAGTATTATTTT
The DNA here is from genome assembly GCA_003105035.1 of Anaerolineales bacterium. Lineage (NCBI taxonomy): Bacteria > Bacillati > Chloroflexota > Anaerolineae > Anaerolineales > Anaerolineales bacterium. The sequence continues at coordinate 18,692 of PQAL01000033.1, forward strand.
CCTCCTCCTTCGACCAAGGCTGTGGTCCATTTTAAACTGGCTATATCAATAAGATTCAGGATGAATATGTGCTGGCCAACACGACCGAGCAGATGGCAGAATTCTTTATCCCTATTAAAGGCGCCTCTGAAGCATTGAGCTATGCACATATGATGACCGGTCTCCAGGCGGAATTCGAGCCTTCGTTCGACCCATCGCTTCGCTATTTGCAAGAATCCATCCAGGGAACACTCGTTACTGAAGCAGATGGGAGATACATCATGAATTTATATTAATCAAGAGGATGCGGTTGTGAACCGTGGATGACTTCTGAAGTCATGCTCGAGGCAGCCCGGGATGGAACGATCACCTGGAAATCTGCCAGGCCGGTTTACTTTACCACGGGCTTCAGCTGAGCTGATTGAGTTGCTGCTCAAGTGCTGATTCTAATGACACCAATTGTCACTTGACCATTGCTGCGTTGGGCAGAGATTACCTTTCTCCGGGCATGTGTGGCTGTGAATTGGTTAACTTACTACGGCTTCTATCGGGAAAGCACCAGGGTTCTTCGAGTAGAGCTCAACCAACTTTTCGTCATTATGCCCGTGGATCTGCTCGAGAAATGGGAAATCGTCCGGGCCGACATCCAGCCTGGCCAGCGGGCTGGCCGCTCGCTCACTGATCCAATGAGGAAAAACAACCTGGACGCCCAGGATTTGATGGGCTTCTTCTTGGACGAAATCGTCCCGCGGTAGGATGTAGATCATCCCCTGGCACCAGGGTTCTTGCTCCTTGACCGATTGGGTGATCGAGAAAAAATACATCGGCTCACTCAGCTGGCCAGGGGCTGAGCAAACCTGCAGGCAGGAATTGAACAAGCTCAATTCCCGGAAGCGCTTACGGTCGATAATGGCAAAGTAAATCACCCAGATGCCGTCTGTGGTAGCGTAGATCGCCTGTTGGTTGCTGAATGCACGCTGATCCTTTGCCTGGCGGGGTTCGACCGTGTTGATCTCCTGGTTCTGCGAGCCATGCAGCACCAGCTCTTTGCTATCGCACAGGTAGGTTAGGAATTCCCATTTGGGGTACGGCAGCCGGTAATCAACCAGCCCGCCAGATGGAGTGGCTTGCCACAAAGCTTCAAAAGCGGCCATTTTCTCAGGATTCAAGGTAAAGGTTGGCCTGGACAAGAGATAAGACGGTTTTTCCATAAGCGTTTTCAGGGTTACAATCAAATAATGCCGGTCTACACGTTATGGTCGCCTCAGTCCCAACGACGTCCGTACCATTAGCCCGGTTTCATACAGGCCAAAAAAAACCAAAGCATCATGTAACATATTCCCAAAGTTCACTTTCCAACGGAAACTGAGTGCCTGAATTATAGTGCATATCCACCTGCTCCCATCCGCAAGCGTGAATAACTCCCTGTTCGCCTTGCAGGCAAGTATCTCTTCATGGATCGGCCAAGCAGGAATTCACCATCACGAAAATACACTCTACCCTGGGATTGATGGCAGATATCGCCCACCATCCTGATTAGAATCTATTAATCCCTTGCCTATTGACATCTCCATTGGTTGGAATTATAAATTTTAGCACGTGTAAGGGGTGAAAATGAAACAGAGCATGTGCTGTAGCAATGTTGTGTTCCGTATCTATCAGGTGATCACTGGACTTGGTCTTGTTGCACTCACCTTATTGTTCGCTGTGCAGGTTTTACAGCGTATCTCTGCATATCACCCCAGGGAGGAGGAAGAGGAAATTCTGTTGTAATCCTATATTCAGATTCGCTGTTCGTCTCACAATTTACTAAAAATGATGGAGGAAAGAAATGTTAAAAACCTACAAAATTATCGGCAGTTTGGTGCTCGTTGTCATGTTGGCATCGGCATGTGCATCAGCTACGCCAACACAGAGTATAGCTGAAACACCAACTGCAACCACCGCAGCGGGAGCCGAAGCTACTGCCGTGCCCCCAACCCCAGCACCGACCGCAGCAGGCACCATCGATTGTGGTGGAGCAAAGTCGGGTGACACGATCACCGTGATGTACCAGTGGACAGGAAATGAAGAATCCCTGTTCAACAACATCATGGCACCCTTCGTGGCAGCCTGTGGGGTTAAGCTCTCAGCTACATCCACGCGTGACAGTGCCGTGTTGGATACCGCTGTCAAGAGCACCCCACCTGACGTGCTGTTCTGGCCCACTACTTCGCCACTCGCCTTGTATACCAGCCAGTTGCAAGATCTGACCTCCCTAGGAGTAGATCCCAGCAACTATGCGGACTACTGGCTCAAGCTCGGCACGGTCGACGGAAAGCTGTTGACCCTACCTGCCAAGACCGATATCAAGACCATCATCTGGTATAACCCGGCGCAATTCGCAGCCAACGGCTATACCGTACCTACCACGCTGGATGAGCTTAACACGCTGGTTGATAAGATGGTTGCCAACGGCCAGGTGCCATGGGCCATGGGCTTTGAATCAGGACCAGCCACGGGCTGGACCGGTTCAGACTTCATCCAGGACATCCTGCTGGCTCAAAAGGGGCCGGATTACGTCAGCGGGATCATCAATGGCAGCGTCCCCTACAATGATCCAGGTGTGGTGGCAGCTTACCAGCAGTACGTCAAGTGGGCTTCTGATCCGAAGTATACGGTTGGTGGCGCCGACGGCACAGTCAATACCAACTTTGCTGACGCCTTGCTGCAGCCCTTCTCCGACCCACCCAAGGCTATGATGGTCAAGCAGTCAGGTTTTGCGGGTGGTAACATCGCTGCGAAATATCCAAACCTGAAATACGGTACCGACTATGCCTTCTTTGGCTTCCCCGGCGCCCAAGGCGTGCAGGGAGGTGCTGACTATATGTACGCGTTCAACAACACGCCAGCCGTGATGGCTATGCTCAGCTACATCACAGGGCCAGTGGGAGCGGCCAACTGGGCTGCCACCGGCTTTGCGCTTGATCCAAATAAGCTGGCTTCAGGCAAATATCTCGACCCACAGCTGGCTGATATGGCCAAGATTCTGGAAAGTGCCAAGGGCTTCACCCCTGATATCGGTGATACCATTGGTGGAACCTTTGGTAACGCTGAATGGACGGCAATCATCAACACCGTTCAAGGAAAAGATATCCCGACTGAGCTAGCGACAGTAGCCGCCGCTCAAGCCGCATCACTCAAGAAATAACTCCTCAAAATGGGGGCGTGTATGACCAGCACGCCCCCTTTTCAATTTCATAGTGGGAGGGATGCTCATGGTTCCGAAGATAATGAAACAAGGCGGCTTGGCTCCCCTGGTGTACCTCGCTCCAGCCATGCTGATCATGCTGATTTTCATCATCTACCCGACTTTCAATACGGTGTACTTGAGCTTTCGGGACAAAAGCGGGGCGAATTCAGCGGCTGCGTCTTGCGTGGCGGGAGAGCCGTGCTGGGGTGTGTTTGAGAATTACCGCTACGCCCTCACCAACCAGTTGATGCTGACTGCGCTGCGTAACAACGCCCTATGGCTGGTCTTGATGGTGCCGGGTGTGGTCGCGGTGGGCTTATTATTCGCATTGCTGGCCGACCGCGTGAAGTACGAGGGGCTGGCTAAATCGATCATCTTCATGCCCATGGCGATTTCCTTTATCGGGGCGGGTGTTATCTGGCGCTTCGTTTACTACATCCAAACCGGCGGAGGCCCGCAGATTGGCTTGCTAAATGCCACCCTGGTCAAGCTGGGCTTCCAACCGGTGGCTTTTTTAAGCGATTCACGCATCAATAATTTTGCCTTGATGCTGGTGGGGGTATGGCTGTGGGCGGGGTTCTGCATGACCATCCTTTCTGCAGCGATCAAAGGTTTGCCATCCGAGGTGATCGAAGCCAGTCGCGTGGATGGTGCAAACGAGTGGAATGTGTTCTGGCGGGTGATGTTCCCCATGATCTTACCCACGATCGTGGTGGTCACCACTACCATGGTGATCAACGTCCTGAAGATATTCGATATCGTATTCGTCATGACCGGTGGGAATTTCGGCACCGAGGTTATCGCCAACCGCATGTTCCAGCTGATCGTTACTGATACAGGGAAATCGATGGCGATCGCAGTGCTGCTCATCATCCTGACGATACCGGTGATGATCTTCAACGTTCAGCGCTTCCGCGCTGAGGAGGCGGCCCGATGAACCCACTTGCCCGCTTGAACAAGTTTTTCGGCCGTTTGCCACTTCACCTTATAGTTATCCTCATGATCGTCTTATGGGTGATCCCCACATTGGGATTGTTTGTAACTTCCTTTCGACCTCGCCTGGCGGTGAGCGAGACAGGCTGGTGGACAGTTTTCTCACCCGTCAAAGCAACCGGCCAGGGTGAATATGATACCTATTGTGCCTCCTGCCATGGGACGGACGGGAAGAAGATCCCCACCGCCGACCTGTCGGATCCTAAGGTATCCGGTCAATATACACGTTCGATCAACCTGCTAATTGATTTGCAAAAACCGGTCAATGGAGGCACTCACTTAGTTAACCCCACGCTGCCAACCAACGCAGCACAGGCACAAGACATCCTGGCCCCCATCCTCACCTATATGCAAACGCTGTCAGGCAGCGAAGCAGCCAGCCAGGCACGCTTCACCCTGAGCAATTATGTGGATGCCCTGGTGGGCTATAAGGGAACTGCTGATTACCAGAGTGACTGTAAGAATAAGGTAGCCAGCACCCTGGCGGTGATGTCTTGCACCGCCAAGGACCTGCTTAATCCAGCTGGCATGGGCCGGGCGTTTATCAACACCATCTGGGTGGCTATCCCATCCACATTATTGCCGGTATTTTTCGGGGCACTGGCGGCATACGGTTTCGCCTGGCTTGATTTTCGCGGCCGCATGTGGCTGTTCGCCTTGCTGGTGGGTTTGCAGATCATCCCCTTGCAAATGACTCTGGTGCCTATTGCCCGCCTGTATGTACGCTTAGGCTTGCAGGGCTCCTTTTTTGGAGTGTGGTTTTTCCATACCGGCTTCGGTCTGCCCTACGCCATATTCTTGTTGTGGAATTTCATGAAAAATTTGCCGCGCGAGATCTTTGAATCGGCTTACCTTGATGGAGCTTCGCATCTGACAGCTTTCAGGACGCTGGCGTTGCCACTGACCATGCCGGCCATCGCTTCCCTGGCCATCTTCCAATTCCTGTGGATCTGGAACGATTTTTTGGTCGCCAAGGTCTTCCTCTCCAGCAAACCTGTGCTGACTGTTCAGATCACCAACCTGATCGACCCAATGGGCGGCAACTGGAATATCCTCACCGGGGCAGCCTTTCTCTCCTTCATCATTCCGATGGCGGTCTTTTTTACCTTCCAGAAATTCTTCACGCGCGGCATGTTATCGGGTTCAGTGAAAGGTTAAACTCTGACATGCCGAACCAGCCCTGGTACATGAATGCAATTTTTTATGAAGCCCCGGTCAAGGCCATTTTGGACAGTAATGGCGATGGCAAGGGTGACCTGGCAGGGCTGGCTCAAAAATTAAATTACTTTGCCGACCTGGGGGTGGATTGCCTGTGGCTGAACCCGATCTATCCCTCCCCGCTCAAGGATGATGGCTATGATATCTCAGATTACTGTGCCATCCACCCCGATTACGGCAGCCTGGAGGATTTTAAACGCTTGCTAGAAGGGGTGCACAAGAAAGGGTTGCGCCTGATCCTCGACCTGGTGGTGAACCATACCTCCGACCAGCACCCATGGTTCCAGGCAGCCCGGTCATCCAGAGCTTCACTCTACCGTGATTATTACGTCTGGTCTGATAATGACCAAAAGTATGCCAGTGCGCGCATTATCTTCGTGGATACGGAGAAATCCAACTGGACCTGGGACCCGCTGGCCCGACAATATTTCTGGCACCGTTTTTACTCGCACCAACCCGACCTGAACTTCGACAACCCTGCAGTACGCTATGAGATGCTGAGCGTAATGAAGTTCTGGCTTGACCTGGGGATTGATGGCTTCAGGGTGGACGCCGTGCCGTACCTGTTTGAGCGCGAGGGCACTTCGTGCGAGAACTTGCCGGAAACTCATGTATTCCTCAAGGAAATGCGTGCTTTTGTGGAAGCGAAATACCCCGGGCGCATCCTGTTGTGTGAAGCCAATCAATGGCCGCAGGATGTGCGAGCCTACTTCGGCAGGCTGAAAGCGGGTGAAGCGGGAGAGTTTCACATGGCATTCCATTTCCCGCTCATGCCGCGCCTGTTCATGGCGCTCCGCCAACACGATGCTTCCCCCATTCGCTGGGTGCTGGATAACACACCCAGCATCCCAGACAGTGCCCAATGGTGCACCTTCTTACGCAACCATGACGAGTTGACCCTGGAAATGGTAACCGAGGAGGAGCGCCAGTGGATGTGGCGGGAGTACGCCCCGGACCCGCGCATGCGCCTGAACCTGGGTATCCGCCGCCGTTTGGCACCCCTGCTGGATAACGACCGGCGGCAGATTGAGCTGGCCAACGCGCTGCTGTTCAGCCTGCCAGGTGCGCCGATCATTTATTACGGCGATGAAATTGGCATGGGCGATAATATATGGCTACCCGACCGGGATGGCGTGCGTACCCCCATGCAGTGGGAGGATAGGCCCTCGGCAGGTTTCTCAAATTCGGCTCACCCCTACTCCCCGCTGATCGCCCAACCCCCGTTTGACTACCATGTGGTTAATGTGGCTGCTCAGCGCAATGACCCAGACTCACTATGGTATGCCATGCAGGATCTGATCAGGTTGCGGAAAAGCCACCCGGTGCTCGCGGCTGGCGAGCTGACCTGGATAGAGACGGGCAAGCAGGAGGTGTTGGCATTTGAGCGTCGGAATCAAGAGGAGCGATTGCTGGTGGTGCATAACCTGAGCCCTGAGGCACAGCATGTGGAGATGGATGTGGAGGGGGAAAGACAAGTGTGGAAAGACTTGCTGTCTGGAAAGGTTTATCCAGGTAGAGATGTTGTAGATCACCAGCCTGAGAAAAAACCACCCACGAGGGTAAGCCTAGGGTTAGAATTATCCCCGTGTCAGTACCTGTGGTTAAAGTAGAGCCAGGATATGATCAAAGGGGGCATGCGAAATTTTTTTATCTTCAACATACTTTATGATAATAAAGGAAATGTCATCGATAAATCACATATATAGATAATTAGGATCAAGAAAGCACGAAGCTGTAATGTTATAAAGGGAAAATCTTATCGATATCTGCGAGAAAATGATTTTTGGGGGCTACGCAGTCGTTTAGTAAAATGGAAAGAAAGAACCTCCATGCATCGTATGACATCAGCTTCATTATTCGCTCACGATTGATGACAGCGAGATATCGCATATATAATATCGACAATATCATAATTCTGTGATAATATAAAGACCAAGCGATTTGTAGTAGAAACTCTTTTTACAATTCATGGGTAATTGTAATTTGGCGGTGATGATCCAACAGGTGATTTGGTCGCTGCGCTGAAATTAGCAACCTGTTTGGGGAGCCAGTAGCGAAACCGGCCGGTTCAGGTCGGTTTTTTTAATCTGTTTTTATCAAACATCATATATTAAGGAGGGCGTCACCCAATGTAGGATTGAAATATACAACCGAAATATTTGTATTTGAATATCCGCTCGTTTGTTCATGAATAATTGTCTCACTGCGAAAATCGTTATTGGTTAGAAAATTTTCCCAAAACTTAATATGATGAGTGATGCGATTTCTTCCCAAATTTTACGGCTAAACAAATCATTTATTACTTTCTAAACCGAGGAGGAAAAATGTTATCAAGGAAAGGTTTCATAAAGATATCCATGGCTGGGGGGGCAGCTGCTTATGTTGCCAGCCAGGCAGGCTTTCGACACTTAGCCCGGGCAGCACAGTCGCCCCAAATTCCCCTGGCTGGCAGCGCCATCCCACAATTTGTCGATCCATTACCTGGGTTGGGTGACCTTGGGGCAATCGTCGCCGATTCAGGCCAGATTGAGCTGCAGATGACTGAGTTTCAAACCCAGGTTCTCCCTACGGGTATGCCTGCCACGTGGGTGTGGGGCTACCTGCAATCTGGCCAAACCAGCCGCGCCACTTATCTTGGTCCGGTGATCCTTGCCACGCGCGACCAGCCGACTGAAGTGAAATATGTGAATAATCTGGGTTCAGCCGCAACGACCAACGTACTGGCATATAGATACTCCACCGACCAGACTTTACACTGGGCTGATCCATTAAATGGCGAAGCCAATATGTGGAATCATATGGCCATGCCTCCTGCACCGGGTTCTGAAGGGGCTGCTAACTATTCGGGTCCGATCCCAGCAGTCGTGCATCTGCATGGTGGTGAAGTACCTCCCACGCTGGATGGCGGTCCGGATGCCTGGATGACCAGCGATGGCATATACAAGGGTCACAGTTTCTACAGCAAGGATGGTGCAACAGCATCCAATTATCATATATATCGCTATCCTAATAGCCAGGAGGGTTCATCGATCTGGTTCCATGACCATACCCTGGGTGCTACACGCCTGAATGTTTTCTGCGGATTGGCAGGGGCCTACCTGATCCTTGATCCAACCAATGACCCAACGAACCTGCCGGAAGGGCCGATCCCATTAATCATCCAGGATCGCATGTTCGATACCAACGGGCAGTTGTTTTTCCCAGCTGATAGTGCGGGTGGTTTCCTATGGGCACTGAATCCGGAACACCCCTATTGGGTTCCTGAGTTCATTGGCGATGTGATCTGTGTGAATGGCAAAGCCTGGCCTTATCTGAATGTGGACCCAAAGCGATACACATTCCTGTTTTTGAATGGCTCGAATGCACGCACCTATGAAATGGCCCTGGTAGATCCTGTGTCAGGTAATCCGGGTCCAGCCCTATGGGTGATCGGCACCGATGGTGGTTACCTGGACAAGCCCGTACAGGTTGGGCCAGCGGCTGGGAAAAATAACAAGCTGGTGATCATGTCTGGCGAACGCTATACGGTGATCATCGATTTCGCTGGCTATCAGGCAGGGGTGGTCGGGCCCAATGGATTGGCATACTCGGGGACATGGTTACTGAAAAATTCTGCCAAGGCTCCATATCCGGCGGGTGTTGCCCCTAAAGGCGGAACAACAGGGCAAATCATGCAGTTCAGGGTTACTGGCACACCAGGTACGGATACCAGTTTCAATCCCGCCACACCCGTGGTTACCCTGCGGGGTGGTTTCGGACAAGGTCCTGCCCTGGTCAGGCTGGTTAATCCTGCTGCTGGTACAGTGGCTGCAGGAGTAACGGTAAACAAAACTCGCCAGCTGACCTTGAATGAGGTCATGGAAATGCCACAAAATGCAATAGACCCGGTGACTGGTTTGCTGACCGCCTACCCGGGTGGACCACTGGAGATACTGGTGAACAACACCAAGTGGAGCGGTGAGCGGATCACTGGTGTGGACGCAAATGGAATGTATATGATGGAGCCGATTCCTGGTTTCACTTTAGATGGTACAGGAAAAAACTATCTTTCAGAGCTACCCAATGAAGGCGAAACCGAGGTGTGGGAGATCATCAACCTGACAGCGGACGCCCATCCGATCCATCTCCATCTTGTCCAATTCCAGCTAATGAACCGCCAGAATTTTGATAAGAGGAAATACTCCGTAGCCTATGCCGCAGCCTTCCCCGGTGGCGGCTATGACCCGATGACCCAGGCACCATACGCTCCTGGGGTTTACATACCCGGTTTTGGCCCACCCCTTCCCTATGGTACGGGTTCTGTGGTGGGTGGAAACCCGGATATAAATGCGAAGGATCCGAAAGGCAAACTGCTCTATCTGAAAGGCACACCCAACCTGCCCTTGCCACAGGAGACAGGCTGGAAGGATACCGTGATGGTACTTCCTGGTCAGGTGACCCGTTTTGTGGTTCGCTGGGCACCCACCGACCTGCCAGCCAGTACTCCGGCAGCAGATGCCTACTTCCCATTCGACCCGGATGGCGGGCATGGGTACGTCTGGCACTGCCATATCGTTGATCATGAAGATAATGAAATGATGCGCCCTGATGCGGTCACCCCAAATCCGAATGCTTCACGAAGTTATGTCCAGGGTGTGGATTACTAATCACAAGTAAAATAATAGTTTACTCAAGCCATATTACGATAAAACTGACAGACAGGCTGCCAATTTGGAGCCTGTCTGTCTATTGGTAGCCTTTATTTATTCAGGGGATAATTTTCGTCAGGTTCCGAGCTTTGGTAGATGGCATTGCGTATCAAACAAGTCCAATAATGTCCAGCCTTCACCATCGCCGTCCTATCTAGTAAAGAACTAAAAACCAAGCATCTTGTGTGGCGAGGATTGGTGGTTGCATATAGTATGGCTGCCTTGATACCTAGTATTCTCAGGCGGCACCTCTTAGATATTGATGCGGTCGAGGGTTCGAATCCTTTCAAGCTAACTAAAGGTGTATCTGTAACATAAGCGATGAATCATGAATATATTTCCTTGATCCTTATTTGAGGTGATGCGTCAAAACCGATATCTGATAAGAGCCTACCAAGTAGATAGTCACCTTATATCTACCTTATGATGAGCTGAAAGCAGCTATTCGTCCGAGCAATTATCCGTATCCAACTGTAATATTATATGTGCCTGGATAGAGGATGCGTGGATCCTGTATTGCATTATTGGCCCTGGAACACCACCTATTCTACAATCACCCAATCGCTATTGCTGCGGCCAAACACTTCCGGCGAGTACATCTCTTCCGCTTTGCTGGGCGGCACGACAAAAGTGCCAGGCGTGGTGGCGCGTGCGATATATGTGTATTCATATACCCCATCCCACAGCAGGGAGGTGAAAGCCTCGGCCCGGTCGTCGCGCAGGTTCTGGTGTTCATACCAGGTACCCCACCACCACCAGCCGTAGTGTAGCGTGGATGGATCCACCTGTGGTGTGCCGGGTGAAACAGCCAGTGCGGGATTGATGATCTCCAGGCCCGCTGGCAAGGGGTCGACCAGCGCCACGTGGTAGCGGCGGTTATCGGCCACCATCGTGATGCGCACCCGCACACGCGCTCCTGCCTTGATATGCCAGACACCATCACTGTCCTGGGAGACATCCTCAGGGTTGTCAACCGCCTCATAGCGGCGTTGGATGACAAAACCCATATCGAGAGCCTTCAGGTTGAGGTCCGTTGGGGCATAGCGTAATCCGAGCCGGTAATATAACCGCCCTGCTCCTTCCTTGCTGATGATCAAATCCTGAGTGCCGCCGCCTGAAGAGGTTTCGGAAAGCACATAGGTCATAGGGATGAGTGTCTCGTGAATTTCGGTGGTGCGGCCCACGAACTCGCTACTGCCTGTATACGTATCGCCCAGCCACACACGGGCCACAAAATCCGGGGTTTCTGCTTCAAAGGTGCGGAAATAGCGGTCCAAGGCCAGCAGGACAAAGACATTTTCCTGGGTGTTGCCCCAGCGCCCTTTGGTGCGATGCGCCAGCAGCCCATTGACCACCTTCGGGATCAGGTCACTCTGTGGATTGTCTTCCATCAGCGCATCCAGCAGGATGGCATCCGTGCGGCGGTCTGAACTGAGCAACAGGTAGGTCTGGTCGTCATATGCAGTGGTGAAGTTTGCCGCCCCGGCTGTCTCGACCACGTGATTATTCACAAATAAGCGGATCTCATCGAGCTGTGAATTGTTATCGATGACCGGCCAGAGCCACCCGATGACTTCCATCGTCAGGTTATCGATCCCCACCTCGCTTAACAGTCGCTGGGCTTTTTGGGCATCACGGTCATCTGCAAGGTTGCGCACGTACAGGGCATACGCGCTCAGGGCATGGCGCGTTTGCGCGCTATACCAGGATGGGTAATGGGTTTCGATTTCACGCAGGTAATTTACTGCGCCTTGCAGCATCTCTGCAGGTATCTCGAAGCCCTTGTCCCTGGCGCGTACCAGCGCATGTGCAACATGGATGGTGTTGAAGGGAATGGATTCAAAGCCCTGCCGCCAGTAGGGGAAACCCCCATCGTAATTTTGCATGCCCTGCAGGCGCTTGATGTCACGGTCGACCGCGGATTGCATCTCTTCAGGCGTGGGCAAACCATCGGCCTTGAAGGCGGTCAGCACGTCGCGCAGGGCCGCTACAGCCAGCATACGCGAGGCCAGTTGTTCCGAACACTCGAATGGATAAGAGGCCAGGTACAGCACGGCATCCGTGAGGGCCTGCAGCGCGGTGGAGGAGGTGTTGATCTCCAGGCCGCCATATTGCGAGAAGACCCCGTTTGGATAAAGCACCGGCTGAGCGATCACGCCTTCATCGATCACACCGTAAGTTGCGAAGGCTTCAGTGCTAGCGGGAGTATAAACCGGGAGCTCTACGACTGCTGCATCGGCGTAGGATCCAGAGATGGCAGCAATTTGAATGCGGGCTGTGCCTGCCATTTGCGTGCTGGCTGGAAAGCGCACTTCCACGCGCTCATTCGCCGGGACCATCACGCGCAGGCCAGCCTGGGCAAGCTCAAGGTTGGTGGCCCGTGCAACCACTTCGACCAGCATGGGCTCATCAGTTTGATTCTGTAATACTACGGGCAGTTCGAACTTGTCGCCAAAGTTAAGGAAGCGCGGCGGTGAAGGGCGAACCATCAATGGCAGGCGAGCGGTGATGTTCGACTCGCCCAGGCCAAACTGGCGCCCTGTCTCATCCACCGCCACCACCATCACACGATAGCGCGTCAGGTTATCCGGAAGCTTGATCGACACACGTGCCTCGCCATTGGAGCCGGTGCGTACCGTTGGAGCGAATGTGGCCAATGGGTTGAAGTCTGAGCGCACAGTTATGGAAGATGGATGATCTTCCATAGACTTTGAGGCCTCCGCTGCAGGAGCAAGCGCAGCTTGCATGACCACTTGCGTGGGATATGCCGCGCCTGCATAATCCATCATGCGTTCTCCCTCCACGGCCAGGTTTTTAGCCGATGCCAGAAGGATGCTGCTGCGGCCGTAGACGCTCATCACCCCTGAGTCCCTCTCAGTATAAAAGACACCCAGCGGATCAGCCATCTGGTAGCTCGTCAGCGCCAGGATGGCTTCGTCAACCACCACCACTGCCAGTTCAGCATTGGCTACCGGCTCACCATGGGCATCCTTCAAGAGAATGGATAGTGTGGTTTCACCGCCAGGTTCGAGCTGGGTTTCATCAGGTGTCACCTGCAAGGCCAGCTTACGCTCCAGGGGTGGGATGCTCAGGTTCAGCTGTGCCGTGGCAAACGCCGGTCGGGGATCGACATCATGCAGAGTTTCTCCCGTTTCGCTGGTGCGCGGTGCAGAACCGACCAGGTCCACCTGGATGTTCAGGTTGGGGATATATTCTGCCTCGATCGGGATGGTTAATGTCGTGGAGCCATCCTCGATAGAGAAGCGGGTGGTATACACGAACCCACTCCGTCCGACGGTGAGCAGCCCTTCTGCTGGTGAAAACGGGGATTGCACCAGGATTTGAGCGGTATCACCCACTTGGTAGGTCTGCTTATCGGGTATCAATGTCACCTGTTCCTGTTCCACGTTTCGGGCGGGGGGTTGCTGGCCTCCACTGACCCAACGGGTGAAGCGTGTTTGATTTTTACGATTCAGTTCATCGCTGACCACCGCCGTGATTCGATAACTTCCACCGATGGGGGTCTTGAAGGAGCAGGAATCCGGCTCGAGTTTTGAGAGCATGGTGCACTTTTGGACATCCACTTCTACTTCGCCCCAGGTGCCATCCTGTAATTTCCATTCCAGGCGGGCAGCGGTGATCAACACCGGGCGCTCTGCCACTGGAATACCATCCAGGTCGGTCACGATGAAATCTACCTTGATCGGGATGCCTTTCTCGACGAAATAGCGCTCACTGCGCAGGCCGATGTAGAGATCCGCGGGGTGAACCAGCAAGGAGGTAGTGCTTGCCCAAGCCTGGCGATTTACGTCCATCACCGTGGCCTGCGCAATCACGCTCATCGGCTGCGGATTTTGCTCTGCCTGGCCTTCCTGGTTGAAGTCGAGCTGTATATAATGCTTACCCGATGCGTCCGTTTTTCCCGTAAATGTCTCGATCTTGGTTTCATTCTCTGAGGCGAAATAATCGTAACGATAGGTGTCCCACCACCATGGGTGCCATTCGCCAAAGATAAAATCAGGCCAGTTGGGCGGGTTATAAGTGCTGGGCGAGGTACTCACCTCCCAGTTCACCTCGGCATCCGGTAGAGCGCCACCTGCATAATACTTGGCTTCAACCACGAGCGATGCATTCCCTCCCGCGAAATAAGGTCCCGCTGTCTCGCTGCGGGCCGAGATTTCAAATTCTGGCCGGCGAAATTCCTGGATCTGGAAGACATGGCTGTAGCCGGTCTCATCCAGCCCGCTCAAGCTTCCTTGAGCCGATAGATTCAAATAAGCCGTCCCCAGGTTCACCAAATTTGGTATCGTAAAGACGAAATCAAAACCTCCCAGGGCATTCACCTCTGCCTGTCCTGAGCCAATGGCATTGCCCTGCGAGTCTGTGAGAGTGTAGGACACCGAGCTAACTCCACTTCCCACCAGGCTAATATCTCCATTCTGTCTGCCGCCCACACGCCGCATCCAGCCTTTAATATGCAAATCTTCGCCAGGTTTGTACATCTGGCGGTCATCAAATACATACCAGTGTAAAGAGTCACTAGGGGAGCTGGGTCCCCAGCCGTAATCCTCCCAGTAATTCATGGAGTGCAGCAGCATGGCGGTATCCTTGCCCCTGTTGGCAAGCAGGTACAATGCGCCATTCGGAATGGTGAAGCGTACCGTGCCGTCCGCGCCAGTGGTGAATTTGTCCGCGCTAAGGTGCGGTTGGATGCTAACGCCTTCCAGGGGCGCACCGTCTTTGAGGTCGGTTGTCCAGACGAGCATATCGGCGTAATCGGTATAGGCATCAATCCCAATTTGGGTGACCTGTACCCAGGCGTTAATCGTCTGTGAATATCTCTGCCATTTCTCATTCTCAGTTTCGAAGAGCCCCTTGGGTGGCTCGATGATCACCACCAGGTGACCAAAGCCATTCTTCAAATAGGGTTGCAGCTCAATATTCACTTCCGACAACGTATCCACCGGAAGATCCAGGCTGATGGTCTTTTCGAATACCTTCATGCCCGGCACCTGAACAGCTCTGTCCGATTGCTGCCATTCACGCAGATATTTCGTGAATGCCTCCCAATCACTGGGTTGGACGGAATAGATCCTGACGGCAAGCTTGCTGTAATTGATGGCATATACGGAAAATACAGGTTTCTTCTGGGCTGGGTCGAGGGTGACAAAGAACTGGTTGGTGCTGAACAAACGCGGCTCAGCTTTACCCACTTTGATACTCACCTGCTGATCTTTACCCAAGGTCTGCCCAAAGATATCCTTGAGCTTGGCTGAAAGGGTGATGGTGTAAGTGGTCTGGCCCTTGGTCTCACCGCTGATGCTGATCATATCGCCATAGACATTGACGCTCATCCCCGGGATTTCAGGTTTGACGCGCAGCATCTCCTGGGTGAAAGATCCCGTGTCAAGCGGGTTATTGAAGCGGATGTAGAATGGCGTCAGGGGTGGGCACGGACTGTTGCCCCAGCTGCACCCATAATCCACGATTCTCAATGGCGCATAGGTAGAGAACCCAAAAGACTGCGCTGAGGCGGTGACCAGTGGACCTTCAGCTGAAGGTGTGCCTGGACCAATCGTGATCGAAATCGATGTTTCAGTAGGCAAGGGTTGCGTGGCTTTAAGGACTAGCCAGCGCCCTGCTTGCGCATTCTTGACATACTGGCTGACCTGCTTGTCTTTTTCGATCTCTGCTGAAGTGGCTAGGGATAGCTCTTGTTGTTCACTGCCCGCATAGAGCTGGATTGTCTCCAAGACCGCACCCGGGTTGATGCGTTGGTCGAAGCTGACGAAAATGAGCGGCTGCAATGGTTGCGGTGTGTTTTGCGGATACAGGGTGACTACTTTCGGTGCAGGGGTCGTGAAAGTCCACGTGACAGGTTCTGCAAGCACCCCGCCGGTGACAGATTTGGTCCCAGCGGGGATGGTGACGGTGAAGGATGTCGCTTTAGGCAGGCGGTCGATTTCTTCCGACTCGTACTCGAAGGTGAGCGTCTTTGCCCCGAGCCAGCGCCAAATGCCCGGTAGCTGTGGCTCAATTTGGACCGGGACAGATTCAGCCGCCAGGTCTTCGAGGGTCCCAAGCGGCACCATCGGTTGACTGAAGGTGATGGAAACAAATGGCGCTAAAGGGATTTCTCCCTCGGGGGCAAAGCGCAGCACTTTCAACGGCTCGGTCAGTTCAACCTCGGGCGTGGGTGACACTTCATCGGGTGGAAATTGATCCTGGATGGTCTTTCCCGGGCGGGGAGGCGGCAACAATTCAACCGGGTAGCTGAATTCGGTCTGCTCGCCTGTCGAAACCGGCAGGACAGGCAGGCGTGCGAAAATCGTCTCGATCTCTTGAGCGGTAAGGGGTTCATATGTCGCTCTTGGGATGGGTACAGGTGTTTGATTTTGGGCCTGGCCCTGGCTGAGCCCAACCCGGATGTTGTAATCCGCTCCGGCGTTAGCAGAATTTCCTTCAACGGAGTCGGTCGTTCCCGTCTGGATCGTGAAAGGCATGGGTGTCTCCTCTCCTTTGTCAGTAAAGATTGGCAGGATGAGTTTCCAGGCAATTAGCACGAATGCGGGTATTATAACCAGCAGCGGGATGAAGTGCTTGTAGTTAAATCGAGACTTTCGATCTGCGCTCATGTGTCATGCCCTCCTCATCTAAGACGCTTCAGCCGAAAGTCAAGTTCCCTGAATATCGGCAGGTTCACCAGGATAAGCATTATAAAATCATCATCAGTAGGTGCAATAATGGTGCCCTTGATCAGAACTAGGGCATGGATGAAAAGTACGGCTCGTAAAAGGGGTGGTTTTGACTCAGAGGCACATCATGATAATACTGATCAGTACACTTGCAGATCTGTTTCACATCTATAGCTTCCCCGATGGTCAGGCGTGCTTGTATACTCCGCACGGGCCTGGTCGGCGTAGGCATCCTGGAAATTGCCGATCACAATGTCCTGCACACCCGAATCACGCAGGTTAAGCGCGAAAGGACGGCCGAGATTACCACATCCCAAGACACCTATCCTTTCCCCCACCAGGGCTTGTGGATCTGCATCTTTTTCGGCGAAGATACGCAATGGAGCTGGAATGTCACTGGACATATTTTTCCTCCCATCTGGCTTATTTCAGCCGAATGAACCATTTTGATCAGGTGAATAGTTAGCTCGCTAAACTACTGAATTGCAATTAATTCCACCGGGTATGAATACTTGATAATTGGTAGTCCCTATTCCAAACAAACAGGGCCAATATTGCTGGCTTAGATTGAATGCTGTTTCCATTCCTAATTTGCAATCTCGGTTCGCAGACAGGTGAGTTTTTTTAGACTACTTCTTTCCGCTTTTATTGAACAAGATTGCTACCATCAACCTGAAACTCAGGCTGATTCATGCCACCAGAGATCGGCTAATTCGCAAGCAAGAGGGTACCCATAATAATTATATACTGTTCACAACACAGCGTCGGTGCTGCCGATTACAAACAGGTTCCTGCAAGGCTGCGGGAAAGTCATCTTTGATTCGGCAATGGTGAGATGAATTGGATGGAGATGGTCTAGAAGGAGATCATGGCATTTCAGCGGGTGGATATTACGGAGAAGTTGATGGTGGAGCATAACCTGAGCCCGGAGGCCCAGTAAGTTGAATTGTGGCTGGATGGGGATAGATAGTACTGGACTGGCCTGCTGTAAACTCTGCTTTTAAAGAATACCCCATCCCAATACCCCATTTATAACCCATTCAGGGGCTGATATTTCAGCCTCTTTTATTTATTATAGGGACGTAAGTCCTAAACACGGACTTCACGGCAAATAAGGGAGGTGTAGATGAAATCAAAACGCACGAATCAAACTAACACTTATTGTATCCAGGTAAAAGAAAAGCTGGATCTGCATATCATGAACAGCTTTGGCGACATTACTCTCACCTCCCTGGATGATGGAAGGACTCTGCTCGTCGGTCCATATGTCGACCAATCTGCCTTGCGAGGATTATTAGACCAGCTTTGGAACCTAAATATCACCATAATATCGGTGGAAAAGATCGAAAATGAAAACCAACAAGCGACAAGGATTTTTGAACAAGGTCAAGGAGAAACATAATGGATACCAATCTGATACAAGAAGTCAAACTGAACTGGGTTTTGAATGAAAACATGCCTTCTGTCATCGAGACACACGGCCTAACCAAGACCTATAAGGGTGTTGAAGCTCTCAAGCCACTCGATCTGCAGGTACAGAAGAACTCGATCTGCGGCTTTCTGGGACCCAACGGGGCTGGAAAGACTACCACCATCAAATTACTGCTGGGCCTGGCGAGACCGACGGGAGGCAGCGCGCGCGTGTTTGGCAAGGACATCGTAAAAGAAAACGATGAGATCCGCCGCCGGGTCGGCTATCTAGCTCAGGACCCGCGCTTCTACGATTACATGACCGCTCGGGAAACCCTGCGCTTCACTGCCCGCTTCTTCTACACCGGACCCAAGGCGGAGATCGAAAGCCGTGTCACCGAAATCCTGGATCTGGTGGGCTTGGCGGATAAGGCCGATCGCCCGATCAAAGGCTTCTCGGGTGGGGAACGACAGCGCCTGGGCATCGCCCAGGCCCAGGTCAACTACCCCGACCTGCTGATCCTGGACGAACCTGCTGCCAACCTCGACCCAATCGGGCGGAAGGATGTGCTGGAGGTGATGGACCGGCTGCGCAAGTACACCACCATCTTCTACTCCACCCACATCCTGGATGATGTCCAGCGCGTCAGCGACACGGTCATCATCCTGAACCGGGGCGCACTGGTCGCCCACGACCAGATCGAGGAGTTGCTGGCCCGGGGCCAGGCGTGCGCCTTCACCCTGACCGTCAAAGGGGACAGTGCTTCGGTGGAAGCCCGCCTGCGCAGTCAGCCCTGGGTGACCGGCATTGAGATGTTATCAAAGAACGGCAGGGTCAGCTGGCAGGTCCGGGTTACCGATCCAGACCTGGCAGAAGCCCAACTGGCGCCGCTGGCGCTGGCTGGCGGCAATGTCACGCTCTGTGAATTTGGACGCAAACCCCAAAACCTTGAGGATGTTTTTATGACCATTGTAAAGGAGAGCAACCATGACCACTAATACGATTTCACTGACCCCGCGCCGCGAGCGCGGCTGGCGGATGGGCTTGGGCAACATGCTTGCCAAGGAAATTGGCTCCTGGCTGCGGACGCGGCGGGGATGGGTGCAGTGTTTGATCGCCCTGCTTCTGTTGAACGGCACGATGGCATTGAATCTGCGAGATAACATGAGTGGGACTCAGAACGCGATCTTGTCCTTCTTGGTGGCAGCGGCGCTCTGTGTGCCGTTTGCCGCCGTCATTCTGGCGCAGGATTCGATCCTGGGCGAGAAGCACTCGGGGACGGCGGCGTGGGTGCTCTCGAAGCCGCTGTGCCGGCCGGTCTACGTGCTGGCGAAGGTGTTCGCACATGGGCTGGGCTTGCTGGTGGCATGGATCGTGGTCCCCGGCACGGTGGCCTACCTCCAGCTCGCAAAGCCTTTGGGCGGCTTCCTCACGCCGCTGCGCTTCGCCGGGGTCTTGGGGCTGGATTACCTAAACCTGCTCTTCTTCCTGACGCTGGCGCTGATGTTGGCCACGCTCTTCAACGGCCGCGGGCCGGTGCTGGGGATCAGCCTGGTGCTGGCGTGGTCAGCGCTGCCATTCGTGGCAGGGCCAATCCACCAATATGCGCCTTGGCTGTATGACATCCTGCCGTGGCAGCTGTTGATTGACTTTAACTTCAACCAGCCCCTGGCAGCCTATTTGATGAATGGCCAACCGCTGCCGACGGTTGTCCCGATCATCGCGACCGTGCTGTGGTGCGTGCTATTCGTCGGAGTAGCCATCTGGCGCATCGGCCGGGAAGAGTTCTAATTCAGAGACCTGGCAGGTATGCAAGATCTGCCAGGTCGATATAACGAGAAAAAATCGTAGCTTCCTGACCTAGAAGAGGAATTGCCAGGAATTTATGCACTGTTAGGCTAATTGATTTTTGTATGAGGGCAAAATGAAATCTATATCCTTAACCAACACAATGGTGGATGCGAATGAGAGAACTTTTCCCAGACTCGTGGCCACACTACAATCCACGCTGCTGGTATTCTTCCTGTTTTTCCCGGTCACTTTCATACAGCTGTTTCTACATGAAGGAGGGCATGCCTTGGTTCACCTGATCGAAGGATATCCTGTCCAGTTTTTATATGCTCACCCCTTCTCGTTTATTGGCTATGTTAGGCCGGGAGGTGACTACTATAACATCTGGAGCCACGCCTCGGGAACAATTTTTGAGATACTTGTTTCGGCAGCGATTTTTATATTATTGTGGAAGTGGCGCTCATTTTATACACTGCCTCTCCTGTTGGTCTTCCCTTGGATTGCACTTTATGATGGGTTGGGTGGACTATTAAGTGGACCGGGTGATGACTATAATTTATTGAGGATCACTGGGTGGTCACCGATACCTTTTTATGCCATCGACTTGATCCTGATCGTTGTGGGGATTTTCTTCCTTTCATCGCTCTTCCCTCTACTCAGCTTAAAGCCTGAGGATAGGAAATCTCTCTTTGTGCTGCCAGCTGGGATGTTGTTATACTCAGCCGTCGGGTTGCTCATTGCGCTTGCCCTCGTTCCTGGCTCACCCATCGACGTTCAATTCGACGTGGGGCAGGAAATCATCATGTCTGCCCGATACCGTCCCATCTTTATGGGATCGATTGGGCTGCTGCTGGCATTGATCTATGGCAGCCTGTACCGTGTTACATATAAAAGGCTTCCTGCCATGTTAAGAACGGAGGGATTATGCCTCTGCTGGAGAGATCTCATTTATCCAGGTGTACTTTTTATCATCAGCCTGGTCCTGGGATTGATCGTTATTCTTTAGGAGCTTCAACAATAAAAATACCCCATCAATACCCCTTATAGGGCCTGCTTTTTGAGGATTGAAGATTTATCATATAAATCGAAAAGCGAAAAGCGTGAATTCTAGATTATCTACAATTCGTGGATAAAAAGGAGGGTGATTAAATATGAGATGTCAAAAAAAGAAACGACAAATATCATCAGTAATACAAAAATTCTTTCGATAGAGAAAATAAAAAGTGTCTCAAATTTTGGAGGAAGAAATGAAGGAGAAAATCATTTATATTTTTTGGAGCGTCGTGTTTTTGTTAGCAGGCGCAGGTTTACTGGTGGGTTATATAGATTATAAAGAGATACCGGAAAAGACCTGGTTCATTGTAGAGGTCGTTGCAAGTGCAGCCTTCGTAGTTACATACTTCTTGGCTGGAACTAAAAAATGGGGTTGGCTCCTACCAGCATTTGTTTTGGCGGGTATGGCGGTTGATTTGAGCACCGAGCTCTACCACACCTTCCTGTCTCAGCCAAACGGTGTGCCCATTATGATCGGTGTTGCTCTCTGGTTTCTTACCGGCTTTTTGATGGATCACAAGCGCTGGGGATTGCTGATTCCGGCATATATCCTGGTCTTTGCTGCGGTAGAAACTGCCATTAATACGATGATCGTACCCTCGATTCTGTATGGTGTGCAAAATACATCAATCCTGTATGCATTAACCTCAGGTGCTGGTACTATGTTCATGCTGGCGCTGCCTTTCTTCGTCGTGTATTTTGTCTCGAAGAAGAGCTGGTGGGCGATCATCCCAGCTGGGCTTCTGGCCAGCATTGCGGTAATGCTTTCCCTTACGATCCTGGTTCCAGGTGAACGAACTGAACATAACGGCCTGTACAGCGGTGTGTTGTTATTGGGCTTCGCGATGACCTTCGGAATTCTGTGGCTGAGACGCAAAACCCAACCCACAGATTGGTCAAAATTCCCGGCAGTAGGTTTACTCGCGTTGTCTATCCTGGCCTTCATCCAGGGTGATGCCTGGAATAGACTTTCCGAACAGACCTCTATTGCTTTCGCAGTAGCCTCTGCCATCTTCTTAATTGCCTACCTGGTACACGGTCTCCGCAAGTGGGGCTGGCTGTTCCCAGTATTGATCTGTGCAGCCATTGCAGTAACCATGTGGATGCTCAGTAATAATATTGGCGATACCCCATGGATAGGCTTACCCATTCTGGCGAGTGTTGCCCTGCCTTTTTACATTGGCTTTGCCTTAGAGCCGAAGAACCGCGGGCTGCTTATCCCGGCATTCGTAATGACCATGTTAATGGTCATATCGATGGCCACGGATTCAGACTATGAAGGCGTAGTGGTGATGTTTACCTTCTCGTTGCCTTTTTTTGCTGTTTCTTTCTGGTCGAGGAAGAATTGGTGGGCATTCATCCCTGCCGGTGTCTTCGCCAGTATCGGTATAGTCGCATTACTTGACATCGTCGTCCCGCAACCGGACTATACTGCTCCGCCATTTACTATGGAATGGGGTGTGTATACATGGGTGTTGTTCCTCGGTTTTGCACTCACATTCGCCATTCCGTGGTTACTTCGCAAGGACCAGCCTTCCAGCTGGACGAAATTCCCGGCAGTGGGTTTCCTGGCACTTTCCATCTTGAACTTAATCCTGGCTGAGAGATTTCAAGAATA
This sequence comes from Anaerolineales bacterium, assembly GCA_003105035.1. Classification (NCBI taxonomy): domain Bacteria; kingdom Bacillati; phylum Chloroflexota; class Anaerolineae; order Anaerolineales; species Anaerolineales bacterium. The sequence goes on from PQAL01000033.1 coordinate 41,370, forward strand.
CTGGCTGGCCGTGATCATGTTCGTTATCGCAGGGCTTTTCATACTCGCAATCCTGGATATAAAGATGGCAGTCGCAGGTCAGCAATCGCGAGAAATCAAGGTGTAAATCGGATTATACGATCAATGCGATTTCATCAATGAATGCAGTGGCATTTCATGCCATAGAATTAGGCAGACAACCACCTCCTTCCCAGTCGGAGGTGGTTGTTCTATAGAAATGCACTTTTATGTAACGAAAACTCGATGAGCACAGATGGGTAATCCACACACAGCGGCTCCTCATATTTAGATTTACGGTTTGATATCCTCTTTTCCTGATAAATTCCTTGCTGGAGGCTTGTTTTAGTTTGTCTTCTTCCTTTTAGATTACGGAAGAATATTGTGTAACTGGTTAAACCACTTTATTCATCCATCAGCTCCCAGTGATCACCTCAGCCAGGTATTGGGCTGATTCTTTGATCCCTAACAGGAAACCAGTGCTAAATTTATTCATCCAGTTCAAACCAATGAAATATAAACCTGGATACCTGGTAACTCCTCGATCGGTCGCAGGATACCTGTATTCATCCAGGATCGGTAGCTGCACCAGGGAGTAATCCGCCAGGTAACCGGTGGCCCAGATGATGGTGCTGATCCCTTCGGCGGCCAGGTCGAGCGACTGGCGGACGGGCACCCGGTAACCATCATCAAGCACTGCCAGTTCCTCCGGTGGAAGCACCAACCCATTGGCCTGAATGTACTTTTCGATTTGAGCGATTACCGTGGTGTAAAAAGCATCGGATTTGGTCAGGTTCTCTTGCAGGTCGGGGGCGAAAATCATTTTTCCATCTTCAAAGCCGCGTGTGTGCCCCAACAGGATGAGCCCATCCCGGCTGAACTTGTGCAGGTTGATATCATGGCCGCCGGCTGCCCCGGTGATATGTGGGGAGGCGAAGAAGCGCTCCTTGGGTGAGTTCAGGTTAGCCACCGTGCGGTCGAGGAATCCGATGCGGGTGAACCAGATGAAGATATCCAACCCGCGGTAGCGCCGGGGAGCCCGCCCCGAAGTGCAGGTTGCTAAAAACACCTTTCGACCTGCCTGGTTCAGCTCCTCGGCAAGCTGGCAGCCCGATTGGGCAGACCCCACGACCAGTACCGCACCTGGCGGCAGGCCCTGCGGGTTGCGGTATTCATCCGAAGCAATCTGCAGAATAGATTGCGGAATCTGCCTGGCATACGGAGGAATGATCACCTGATGATACAGGCCTGTGGCGATGACCACATTTTGCGAGGCGATCGTCCCTGTATCTGTCGTGGTCCGGTAGCGGTACTGGTCATCGGTCGCTTCAACCTGCCTCGCTTCGCTCGCGTAGCGGACGTTGGGATTGAAAACCTGTGTGTAGGCTTCGAAGCGGCGCACGATCTCGTCTTTCGGCATGAAGTTGTCCGGCTCAGGTCCAGAGTATTCCCCCCCGGGCAGCTTGAAGGCCCAATTGGGTGAATTCAACGTAAAAGAATCCCAGCGCCGGTTACGCCAGGCATCGGCGGGTTGGCTGGATTTTTCCAGGATGATATGCTCCCTGCCGGCCTGGGTCAGGAAGTAGCTGAGTGACAAACCGGCCTGGCCCCCACCGATGATGACTATTTCGTATTTTTCTATCAATGGAATGCCTCCTTGCTAATCTTGGTTTCCCCTGAACAATACAATAAAGACCTATATTATCATATTTATATGAGAAGATAGTAAATGGTTGCCAGTATTCAGCTAAATGTGCTTGAAAAATGTATCATACTGCCCACAGAATATTGGAGGAGCGTGCTATGCTGTCTGTGGATATCATTCCGAGCTGTGATATCGATCTGGCGATTTTATCCCGACCCGTAACCCAGCCTAATTGGACAATACTATGGATTGGCTTCTGTGCTCCATACTACAGATGGACATTGAGGCAATTCAGATATAGATAACCTGTAACATTATGGTGATTTTTGTTCATAATATACAACACAGAAAGCTTTTTCCCCCTTAGAATTTTTCCTGTGAACGGAAAAAGCCATGGATACAAAACCCACCGGCTCAACCAATTTTGCTCGCTGACCGACAACGAATATCAGCAAACCTCGAATTAGGGCTTTAATATTAAGCTCAAGTAACCTCTGGGTCTCCCAGTCAGGGAAGTGAAGAATTGGTTTTTTCAATTATTATTACTTATATCATCATAATTCTCTATAATATGATATATTTGGCATTAATATCGATTTGATAGTGAAAACACAAATCTAAAAGAAATGACAATTATGATTCATAAAATAATTTTTTCAGTATTCTTCCTTGGAACTTTGGCGGCATGCGCCAAATCCTCTACTCTTGGGGATATCACTCCCACCTCTATAAAAACCACACCTATTACCAATCGAGTTGCTCCGACTAAGGAAACTATCATCGTTCCATCGATCCCTGAGAGTATCCTGGCGTCACCAACCCCCAAATCCCATCTTGAGATGGCTGACCTTTCCAATTTCCTGACCGCCTGGAACAGTGCTGACGTGGAGATAATTCGCTCCCTCTACACGCAGGATGCTAGGTATTACCCGGAATCGGAGATGCAAAACCTCTATCACCAACAGGCAATCGATGTACTGGTGTCAGACCCTTCCTTTGCTGAGAAGGTCGTAGCACATGATGGGATGACCTTGCGTATCGTTTCTAGCCCGATGATGATCTACAGTAAATTGGTTGCATTCCTGTATCGTTGGGAGAATGACTTCGAAGGATATGATGGTGCTGCCCTTCTGCGGTATGAGGATAATAAAATTTTCCTGCACTGCTACATTGAAGCCAGCCAACTGACGCCCAATCCAATTGATGATACCAACTACGTTGATTACATCAACCTGGATAATTTGATGAAGATTTGGGCGGATGCTGACCAGAATGCTGCGCAGGAAATTTACAGTAAAAATATCATCTTCCTCAGTGATGAGGATTTAGCTCAGGCATCGTGGCGTGATTTTTCAGTTCCCCCCAGCACGAAACAATTATTGACCCAGTTTAGCGGCTGGAATCCAACCATAATCGGGACACCGCAACGGGTCGGAGACCTGGTAATTCTTGCCTGGCATTGGGAAGCGTTTGATTATCCAAAAGGTTATGGAGTTCGCCTGCTCCAGTATAAGGATGCGCAAATATCAGCTGACATCCGTTATGCCATTCGTCCGTGGGAAGCAGATGGCAAGCCATTTATGAGTCCGTGAAACAAATAATTGATAGACCCTGTGACGACCAGGAATGTACCTGAGCAGGTACCATTTCAGCAATGGACCTGTGAGAGATGCGCCATCCCATGGCATACTCAAGTCATCTAGTTTTTAAAATCCATATTATTCAGGATAAGTAGTTGTAAATAATAAGGGAGTCCTCCGTAAAATTGCCCAACTTATTATTTTTGTCGGATTACCTTCCTTATGCTTTTTCGGTTTGCCTGTAGTGGAACAAGCACTGCCACTGTGGCGGGCGTATCGGTGAAAACCGCACCACCAAGCGCTATATCATCACCTACAGCCGGAGCAACATGATGGGGGAAGGCCAAGCGGCAGGGTGATGAATTTACATACATTATCTTCGAGCCGTAGAGCCACTGGCAGAGGCAGGTGATTAACGCTAGCAGGCCCGGGAGATGGAGATGGGCATCCAGTTTGAGGTGCGCCAGCCTGGCTTGCTGCCTGTAAACTACAATGCGGTGTGTGAAAACCAGCTAGCCTTGCTCGGATTTGCTCCTTGTATAATGCCGGCGTGCCTTGGCGCGGTTGCCACAGGATTCCATCGAACACCAGCGCCGGGAGTGATTTTTACTCATATCGACGAAAAGGTAGCCACAGCCCCGGTCATCTTCGCACTCCCTCACGCGCTGAACGGTCTCGGAGGTCAGCAGATCAGCTGCCGCCAGGCCCACCGTCCAGGTAATCAGGCGGGTGTCATCTCCGCCCGCATTCCATTGCCACTGCAGTCTCTCGCCTGCCTGGACGAGGGTGCGGTGCGCCATGGCATCTTTGACCACGGAGTTCAAAATACCCAGATCTTTATCTGCCAGGGGCATACCCGCATAACGATTGGAGAAGATATGGTAAATGGCTTCCCTGAGCTGGATGGCAGCTTCATAGGCAGGCTGGGTGACTGAAGGATTTTCAATAGCCAGCCGGGATAATTGATCGGCTGCCTCAGCAGTAAGTAGATTTGCAGCCCTGGCAAAGCTTACCAGGTCTGAAAAGCTGTGCAGGCTTTCCTGCGGATGCTCACTGGCGTGCCAGTTGCTGGTGTTGGCAAAATCCAGGCAGATGTTACCAGCTTCCAGATCATATGAATCTTCACTCATTTATCACCTAACCTTCAAAAACCACTTGACAGGTTATAATTTTTATGCTACTATCTAACCATCAATACTATTATAGCTGGTTATGAGGTGAAAGTCAAGGGGTACCAGCACCAAAGGGGATAAGCAAGACAAGAGGTGTGACATGGTGAGAATCGGTTTTGATCCTGGTTTGGAAGCAGAGCAGCAACATCGCGAGCTGATTAAGCAAAGCGAATACTACCGTTTATTACAGACTGGGTCACCAGCATTGCGTGGTAGACCCAGTAACCATTTGAGGATCCTGGCGCAATTGGGCACCCGACTGGCCATGTTCGGGTCTGCTCTGGAAGAGCGGTACGGCCAACCATCTGAGCTTTTGCCACGGGAAAACCCGGCTGGCATGGATGATGGTATCTCCTAGGATGAACATCATGAAAACACGCATGTGGTTGGCCTTGTTCATTTTATATATTGCCTGGGGGACGACCTACCTGGCGATTCGCTATGCCGTCGAAACGATCCCGCCATTCTTTGTGGCCGGGGTACGCTTTCTGCTGGCTGGCCTGGTCTTGTATCTCTGGCGGCGCCTGGCAGGCGACCCAGCCCCATCACTGAGACTGTGGCGTTCAGCCTCGATCAGCGGAATTTTATTGTTGGTGGGCGGTATCGGTGGCCTGACCCTGGCGGAGCAGGTTGTACCTTCCGGGATGGCGGCATTGATCGTGGCAGCCACACCGCTATGGGTGATCCTGATTGAGGCCGTTCGCCCGGGTGGGCAGCGTCCCAGCCTACGTACATTGTCAGGTGTGCTCATCGGCCTAGTGGGTATCTTCCTCCTGTTGGGTTCCCACCAAGCGGAGATCAGTCACGCGGGTAATGAAATGTTGGGGATCATCATCCTGTTCGCCGCTGGGTTATCGTGGGCAGGGGGCTCAATTTATACTCACAACCTGCCCAAGGGAGGTTTTCCATTACTAGAAACTGGCATGCAGCTGCTCGTGGGAAGTGCTGGCTCGTTTTTGCTGGGTTTGCTTATGGGAGAAGCCCGCGGGTTTAATCTCAGGGTGGTCAGCCTGCAGTCTGCGTTTGGAGTAGGTTACCTGGTCGTTGTCGGGTCGCTAATCGGCTATGTTTGCTACACATGGCTGCTGCGTGTTGCGCCTACTTCGCTGGTGATGACCTACGCGTACGTCAACCCCCTGGTGGCAGTGCTGCTGGGGACGTTGCTGGCGGGCGAGGTACTCACCTCCATGATGCTGGTCGCCACCCCATTGATCCTGGGTGCAATTGGGTTGATCCACTGGCACCAGCCGGAACAGAAGCCACACGCCGTCGCTCAGGTTAGCATGGAAGCTTCCCCGGGGTGCGATTAGCCCGATGGGTTGGGAAAAGCACGACGGGGATGAGGTGAATTTGATGGTCATTGCTTCAACCAGCGATGTATGCTGGTTGAAGCAATCTTCAAGAGACGAGCGTATTCGACTTGCACATAGGATTGTTTCAGCAGTAGGTTGGGGTGACCTGGTACGCACTTTACCGGTTGAGGGCTGCTTTTGCCCGAAACCCAACACTCTTTATGTAGACGTTGGGTTTCACATAAACCGTTCAACCCAACCTACCAACTCGAGCGCCCTCCTCGCAACACCTTATCGTTGTTATTTATACTCCATGTGCATCACCTGTCTCACTTCACGCAGCGTCTGCTCACCCACCTGGCGTGCCTGCCTCACCCCTGCATCCAGCATCGTTTGAAGGTAATCCCGATCCCCTTCAAACTGCCTGCGCCTGAGGCGGATCGGGCGGAGATACTCATTGAGTGATTCAGTCAACATTTTTTTTAGGTTTTCGCCACCACCAGCCCCGATGCTCTCTGCAATGGCTGAAGGCGCTTCTCCGGTCACCAGGCTGATCAAGGTGAGCAGGTTGGCTACTTCCGGCCGGTGAAGCGGGTCATAGGTGATGTGCTTGTCGGCATCTGTTTTGGCTTTCTTGATCAGGGCGGCAGTCTCATCTTCTGTGGCTGCCAGCTCGATGGAATTATGCCTGCTCTTGCTCATTTTTTTCGAGCCGTCCAACCCCAGGATGAGGGGTGCATTGCTTAATAATGCCTGTGGTTCAGGGAATACAGGCACTTCACCGGTATAGCGCTCGTTGAACCGACGGGCAATCGTGCGGGTTACTTCCACATGGGGTAGCTGGTCTTTTCCCACCGGCACCACGTTACCCTTGCAGAACAAGATATCGGCTGCCTGGTGCACGGGATACGTATACATCCCGGCATTGATCTGGCTACGCCCGGCAGCCTGGATCTCATCCTTCACCGTAGGGTTGCGGTTCAGCTCAGCAATGGTTACTAAAGTCAGGAAGGGCAGCAACAGTTGGTTGAGCTCAGGCACATGGCTGTGTGGGAAGATGAATGTCCTGCCATCCTCAGGGTCAATGCCCACCGATAAGTAATCGATGGCCAGCTGCAGGGTGTTCTCAGCGATGGTCTCCGAGCTGTCACGGTCGGTCAACACCTGGTAATCGGCGATGACGATATACGTCTGGACACCCAGGCGCTCAAGGCGCAGGCGGTTCAGCAACGACCCGAACAGGTGGCCCACATGCAGGCGCCCGGTCGGGCGATCGCCGGTCAACACCCGGTAATTCCCTGGGTGGACGGGCAGGTCGGCTTCGAGGGCCTGGCTGCGTTTCAGGGTAGCCTGGTAGGAAGTGTAATCAATCTCCCCGGAATCGAGTTTATCCATAATTCACTCTCACCCCTCCGAGAGATTATAGTTGTATTTTTAAGGTTTTAAGTCCAGATTTCGAGCAGCATCATTAGAGCGAAACCAGCCATGGCTGCCACAGTGGGCAGGTTGGTATTGCCTTCCCGCTGGCACTCCGGGATGAGCTCCTCCACCACCACGTAGAACATGGCACCGGCAGCGAACGACATGGCATAGGGGAGAAGTGGGGTGATGGCGATCACCGCCGCGGCACCAACCACGCCAGCAATCGGTTCTACCATACCCGAGAATTGCCCATACCAGAAGCTCTTGCCGACTGACATACCTTCCCTTCTGAGTGGCAAAGCGATGGCCATCCCTTCGGGGAAGTTCTGAATGCCAATGCCCACCGCCAACGCGATGGCACTCGCCAGGCTCACCTGGTGGGTGAGTGAAGCAGCCGCACCGAAGGCCACACCCACCGCCAGGCCTTCAGGGATATTATGCAGGGTCACTGCCAGCATGAGCAGCGTGCTGCGTTTCCAGCTGGTAGGCACCCCTTCAATATCAGCGTCCGGAAACCCCAGGTGTAAGTGCGGGAGCAGGCGGTCAATCAGCCATAGTACACCACCACCCAGAAGAAAACCCACCACGGGGGGGAACCATACCGGCATTGGACCGCCTTGGGATAATTCCACAGAGGGGGCCAGCAAGGACCAGTATGCAGCCGCGATCATCACCCCCGCGGCAAACCCAAGCATGGCATTCAGGAACCGATTGCTTACTCGCCTGGTCAAGAACACCGTGCATGCTCCCAATCCAGTGAGGGCCCAGGTAAATAGCGTGGCGATCAGTGCCTGCACTACCGGGCTTAAGGTAATGAATTTATCGATGATCAAGTGATACTCCGGCCTCTTAATAATGCAAATATTCGATCGAGCATTTAGATAATTGACTCAGCAACGAGCTTACCAACGCTTACACTTTTGCCATGGGGAGATTGGTCCCGCAATATGGGCAGTCAGCGGATTGCGGCCCAGTCCACTTCACCTCGTGCCCGCGGACAGGGCCATTGCAGCTCGGGCAGGCCTGTGGGAGCAGCTCCAGGTGGTGCTCCACCGCGGTTGGGGCAGGTGGCCTTTCAATTGGCGCAACAGTGGGCTGACTAGATGGTGAATTCGGCACTTCTTCAGCCTTTTCTTGATAGGCTGTAGGAATATAGCGCCTCAGCAAGGCTTCATAGATAGCGCTGATGGCGATCAGTACCAGGATGCCAGGGAAAAATGGCCCCCTGGAAAACAGATAATACAGCCCTCCAGCCCACAGGATGATATGGAAGATCTGCCAGATGCCTACCAGTTGCCGCTTGGTTTTATTATCGCTCATCGTTTTTCTCCAAAAGATGCTATCCCGTCCAGTTTAGCATCATTCCTAATTTGGGTAGATTTTAATAAGCATTATTTTTAGTACGATGATCTACCCTGACACAGATTGTCCAAGGCTTTTTGTGCTTCCATCGCTAACTGCTGTTGATGCGTGGTCTTGCTGTCTTTTAATTCTGCCAAGACGATTTGTAATGCCATCTGATAAGCCCGGTTGAAGCTCTGCTCGGGGGGCAGCGCAATATCTGGTGTCACGCCGATCCCTTCCCAGTCTGTACCGGTGAGTGGGCTGAGGCTGCAGCCGATGGGAATGAAAGCCTCGAAGTGGGGTGAGATCCGGTAGGATGCCCCTGGATGGGCACCTCCATCGGTTTTCTCGCCGATGATCACTCCGCGTTTTCGGGTGTGCAGGATGAAAGCCATCTCTTCGCCGGCTGAGAATGTTTTTTTGCTGGTGAGCAAAAATATTGGCGTGTCAGGGAAGCGCCTTCCAGGTATGTATGGCAGTGTCCAGAACTGCTGGGTGAGATCATCATCCCGCCAGTAGATGCTGTCCAGCAAGAGGGGTTCTTCATCGAACAGGTAAGTGCACACCAGGGCCACCATGCCCGGATAGCCCCCGGTGCAGTTACGCAGGTCGATAATCACTGCTGAACAGGATGATAGATATTTCATTGCTTCAACTGCTGTCTCTCCACCCCAGGCTGGGCGATGAAAATAGTGGATGTCGACATAGCCGATATTCCCAGGCAGCCTTTCAAGCATATGGAAACCATAATGGTCCAGCCGGGCTTCTTCCTTTCGTGCAGCCTGCCAGGTTGGGTCTAACCTCAGTGCCTCGGTGTTCTCAGGTAATACCTGGGCGTGCCATCTGACCCATAAATGTTCATCGTGATTCACTTCCTGCAGTTGCAGGGTCAGCCCAAGGGCAAACAGCGAACCCGAATCGAGGTTTTCAAACGCACCCTCCTGCAGGCACTTGAGCAAATATTTGCTGATCTGCTCAGCCTGATCGGGGAAGACATAGCATGCTTTCAGCTTTTCACAAAGCGTTACAATGATTTCTAGCTTTGTTTTGGAATTTATGGTTTCGTTATCCTGTCTCATGGTAGGCATATCATACTCAACCCAAACGCTTTTCCTTTAGATACGCGGCACCCAGCCAGGCACGCGCTGCCGGTATGCCTCCCAGGTATCTCCAAACTCAATAAAAAGGGCTGCCTCCTCCTTGTGAGCGCGATAGATCAGCCCGAACATCATGATAGCATAAACCAGCATCGTCCAGGTGAGGTACATCAGTAAGCCTCCCCAGCAGGCCAGGATCACCCCCAGGTACATGGGGTGCCGGATGTAGGCGAATGGTCCACTGGTGACCAGCTTATGGTCCTGTTGTAAGCGAACCCCGAACCCGCTCGAGGCGTTGAAATTCGACCCCAGTGTGTGCATACCCCACAAATAGAGCAACAGGCTGGGGAAGTACAGGACTGCTCCGAGTAAGAGGATGATAAACTCAGCTATCGAGCTCAAGTGAACCGGCAGGGGCTTCCAGATCACCACTGCCAAAGCGATGAAAAACAGGCTTGCCACAGCCAGGTAGGATGTGCGCAGGATTATTTTTGATGAACCTGTCTCCAGGCCTGATGGACGCTCTTGTGCCCGAAGGATTTGGTAAATGGCAAATACCAGGCAGGCAATACCAGCCACCCCGCCCAAGAACTTCAGGAAATATTCAATCGTAATCACGGCACAGATATACTCGATGTTATCGTGTTTACTGGCATTGAAGAATTGAGAAAAAATATACTCAATTCTAGTATGAAACGATCTTTTACACCAATATTTATTAAAAAGAAGCAGCGATCGTGATCCAACCGATCGCTGCTTTTCTGTTAGTTTATCAGGTTACCACCTTAGTATTATCGGCGCATAAATCGTAATCATCTGTTTCGTGATCTCATTTGTAACTGTGCCGCCTTGGTCGTTATAGTTGCCGGTTTCATCTGTAAATATCCAGGAGTCAGTGTAGATGCCGACTTCTGTGTGGGTCGTACCCGCTAGATCCAGGCCTGCCAGCTGCTCCTGCTCAACTCCCAAGCAGCTGCCCGTTGCAGTATGGGCTAGCCCGTCGTATGCTACTTTATAGGGTGTGACTGTGCACACTGCGTCAGCTTTACTGATCTCAATATCCACGCTGCCAGATGCATCGCTGTAATTCCCGCTGGCATCGCTGAATGTCCAGTCGGCTGTCCCACCTGGGACGTTGGTGTAGGAATCGCCCAGGTCGACACCGGCGAGCGGTTTGTCATCCACGCCCAGGCATTCGCCCGACGCCCCGTGAGCTTCACTGTCATACACGCCGGTCCAGCCTTCGATGGTGCAGGTGGCAGTAGCCTTGCTGATCTCATTTGTCAGCGGGCCACTCTGGTCGGAATAATTCGCATTGGTGAACGTCCAGGTATCGTCATATGAGCCAGCATTGGTATGGATGGTTCCACTGAGGTCCAAGCCGGTCAACTCTTCACCGGTCACCCCTGTGCAGCTGCCCGTTGCGGTGTGCGCGGTACCATCATAGGTAACATCATAGGCGGTCACTTCACACACAGCAGCTGCTTTATTGATTGTATTCACAATGGTGCCATCCTGATCCGTGTAGTTTTCGGTTGTATCCGTAAAGGTCCACGCATCCGTATAGCTGCCGGCAGCGATGTGAGTGGTTCCGCTCAGGTCGAGCCCAGCCAATTCCTCATCATGAACCCCCACGCAGGAGCCTGTGGCAGTGTGTTCCTCGCCGTTGAAAGTAACATCATAGGGGGTTACCGTGCACTGTGCTTCTGCAGGGGTGATCTCAAGGAAGTTACCCGTGTAGGTCAGGTCATAATCGGCCGTGACTGCCAGGGTACCCCGGGTGATGGCATACTGCCCAACGATCTCACCTGCATCCCTGGTAAGCGTACCTGTGAAGGTATCATCGAAAACCAGCTCGGGGGTATAGTCGTAGGTAAATTCAGGATCTTGGTCGCCGTAGACCTTGGTCTGCGGGTCGGCTGTCACAGCCAGCGGTCTGCGCTGGACAGACACATTTTGATAGGCAGAATTGGGGGCAAAATAGGTTCCTCCATCATATGAAGCAGTGAGCTTGTGGATTTCACTCCCCACCGCACCGGGCGTATACGTGGTAGTGCAGGTTGCAGTGCCTTCCTGGCCATCTAAGTTACATGGGTTGGGAGAGAAACTACCGCTTCCGTCAGAAGTCCAATTAATGTCCCCATCGGGTGTTACCGATCCCCCAATATGGGTCACGGTTACCTGGCAGGTCAGGCTGTCACCATAGGTGACCACTGGCGTCCCATCTCCGCAAGACACGCTCATATCGGAGGTAAACACGTAATAGACTGTGATCTGCATATTGTCCACTTCTGCTTGACGGTTATTATTTCCATTATTTGTCCTTGAAACAGATATCACAGCCCCGAAATTCGTGTTGTTGACATCCTCTGGGAGCCAGGACTCACCCCATAAATCTGTCGGTCCGCCGTAGGTTACTAAAGTAAAAGCGGTCGTCCAGATTGTGGAGGTCAAGGCCCTATTCTCCCCAATGATTGAGCCATTTTTTACAAGTTTGACGACATTGTCATAGACGCCCGCATTGTGATCACTCACAGCGCGATTGATGGTTAACTCAATTCCTGTGATGGTCGCCTCGGGAGGCACATTGAAACCGAATTCCGATCCTTGGAGGTAATTTGAGGTCACACGTCCAATCAATAACGCTGAAGCGGTGATAGTATCCTGATCTGAAATGTTACCTGGATTTTGCCAGGCAACAGTCCCGATCCCGGTAACATTCGTGCCGACTGCGGGATAATTCGGCCCAACCGAATCCGCCATGGCTTTCGAAGCCGGCAAAGCTACAATCAGTGTGAGAATGACGATAGCACCTGCCACAAATGCAAAGATTGACTTCAATAATTTCATAGATAAGATCTCCTCTGTTTTCTAGGTTTAAATCTGCAAGAGTATACCGGAGAAAAACATGCCGACTCCTAACAAATTTGTTATTAACGTGCAAGGATTATGCCGGAATCAGCCCAGCCGGCAAAAAGATGGTTTTTTTTCCTGGCAGATTAAAACCAGGGGTTTTCATCTATCCGATGATGCTCAATCCCCCAAATGAATAGGCAATGCTCCAAGCGTTGCGCTGAGATTTATTTTTCCATCACCAATTTAAAGATATTTCCTGAATGCGCCAGCGCCCAGATATTGCCCTGCAAGTCATGCTCGATATCACTGATCCAGCCATAACCGGCAATATCGGTGGTGATGGGCTGCCATTCCAATCCTTTTCGCAGAGCAGTGAAATCGCCCCCCAGGATAACCTCGCCAGTCGGTGCAGCGGTCAAGGCGTAGATCCCCCCTGTTAATGGTGGGGTGGCTACTCTCAGCCACTGGCTCCCATCCCAGCGGAAGAGTGCCCCGCGCGTATCTGATTGGTCACGGGCCACTTCGATCCCCCCAGCCCAAAGAGTGCCATCCGCTGCCCGGACCAATGAATACAGGTGATCAGCACCTGGCATAACGCTCCCTGACCATTCCTTGCCATCCCAGTGAAACGCCATCGCTCCCAGGTCTGAGCCACCCATTGCGAAAACATCATTTTGCCCCACCTGTAACACCGCATTCAGCCCGCAGTTGCAGTCTGGGAACGCAGTCTCCTCCACCAGGTCAGTGCCATCCCAATGCAGGGCATAGGGCGTGAACCTGCCATCAATACCCTGCATGGCACCCACCATCCAGGCTTCGTCCTTTGAGACGGCATCCACGGCATACAAGATCTGAGTTGACCCACCTGGGCCTTCACCAGGAGCATGGTATGGGAGTACCTCGCTCCAGGTGTTGCCATCCCAGGCCAATACCGCAGCGCCATCGCCAACTGCCCAGCCGCCCGTCAGGTTGGAAAATCCCAGGTCAAACAATGGGTGAGCCGCAGGCGAGTCGACCTGCTTCCATTGCTGGCCTTCCAGGTGGAAGATGATCCCATCATCGCCAACCGTCCAGGCCTGGCCGTCTGGGGTGAAAGCCAGGGCATTCAATGGGACCGAGTAGGAGATCAGGCATATGCCGAGTGTGCCAGCAGCATCCTGGCACACCCAGCGGTTCGGGGCGTTGATCACATCGCCATACCACGGATCAGGGATAAGCTCGAATGTCGCCAGCACCGCTTCGGCGGCCTGGGTGCAAGCTTCATGATCGGTGCCTGGGGTCATTTGGTAACACGTGGCATCTTCGCCCGTGCCGGTACAATAGTTTGCATACAATAATGTTCCTGCCTGGCTGACCCGCTTCACATGGAAGGTGGTTGCACCGAATGCCCGGTTGAATTGCTCCACCTGGTAACCGGCAGTGTTCTGCTCAGCCGCGGGCTCCAGCTTGCAGTCATAGTTGGTGCGGCTGGATAACGAATAAGCCATGCTTGTCGCGTAGAATGAGTTCAATAGCCAGGCTTGTGGGTCGTATTCCATGGTCACCAGGTTGGCTGGCGTGGCCAGCTTGGCGGAGGTCGGCCGGTCGATGAGCAAATCCGTGCTGCCCACGGTGGGCGTAACCAGGCCGCCCCTTGGCAGGGTGACGATGGGGGTGGAGGTGTTTCGTGGGGTGCGGGTGGGTTTCAGTGGTGGAGTGGGTGAGGGCGTCCAGGTGGGGAGCATGATCGCCCGTGGTGTGCTGCTGGGCGTGACCGGGGTGGGTGGCTGGGGTGTGGTCGTCGAAGCTGGTGAAGGTGCTGCACAACTCACGATAAAGAAGATGAGTAAGAACAGGGAAATATTGATCTTTTTCATGACTGACCTCCCAGCTGCTTACGCAGCAGCTCCGCATTGTGCCGCAATTCATCCCGCGATGGCAGCTTGAAGTACTCGGGGCTGAAGCGCAGGTGATGACCATCACCTCGGTAACGCGGGATCACATGCAGGTGGACGTGCAGCACTTCCTGGCCGGCTGGCCGGCCATCCGCCAGGAACAGATTTACCCCCTCACATGGCAATCCGCTCAGGCGTAAAGCTGAATCTAACCGTTGTGCCATCCTGAACATGTGCCCCAGCGTAGCCGCCTCCACACTTGCAAGCAGCTCGGAGTGGGCCAACGGTACCACCAATACGTGGCCCGGGTTCACCGGGTGGATGTCAAGGAACGCCGCGCAGAAGTCGTCGCGATCGATAAATTCTGCGGGTGCTTCACCGGCGAGGATGGCGCAGAAGATGCAAGGGGGCATAAAGGCTCCGCAATTTTGATTGCCTGGTCAACTTCAGTACCAGATGCACAATCTTCTTGCTGGATATTCTCGAGCGCCAAGCGGGGATCATCTATCCCTCTCAGCGCTACGCCATACCCGCAGTTCTCAGGGCGTTGGCAAGGTCCTCAGCGATCATCGTGACCTTGCTCTTCTCGATCCCGAAGCTAGGGCCTGCCTGCAGGTAGGAAGGGAAGACTTTCATACCGTGGTAGCTGAACTGGCCTGAGCGGATCTTGTAGGTCGATCCCGCTGGAATCACGCGTGGCTCAGCATGGCGTTTGGCGATGGCATTCATGGCCTTGATGGCCACATCACCCATCAATAATAAGACACTCAGGTTGGGAAAAAGTCCAATCTCCCGTTCGAGCAATGCTGAGCAATGGGTGACCGTGCTCGTCGCCACAGCATACTCGTACTTACCGCACTTTACCGCGCTGGTCAGGTAGATGCCCATCTCCAGTAAATCCTGGATGTTGCTGATGTGGGCTCCGGCTTCCTGGAAAGCGCGCACGGTGGTGCGGGCGAAGAGTGCCTCGCATGGGCCGTAGTAGTAATCCCTGGGATCACTGGGGGCGGTTTCGGAGATCAGCATGATCTTGATCCTGGAAGGGTCAAGGTCAAGATCGGGCACCATGTAGCTTTCCTGGCGTGCCTCGCTGCACGGGAAATCGATACACTGAACATGATCGGCAGTACGCATGGGATGCTCCTTCCGAGATATCCGGTTGTCGCGGATCACTGATATCTAGATTATAAGGTTATTTCCATTCACCGGGGAGACTCCCTTGGAAAACAGCACGAGAGCGACTCATGAACCAGGTAGTTAATCCAATATGACCAACGCAATGGTCTGGAATTTATCTCGGGTACCTTTAGTGGCTGGTTGATCCTTTCAAGCTGATAACCATCTGGGCAGCATCACCCACGTAGCCTGTGCACTGCTCGATTTGCCCTTTTTCCTTGAAACCTGCCTGCCCTTCAGGCGTCCCAAGATGCACACCGGTGAGCTCAAGGCAGTTTATTGAACCATACCGTTGTGTAAATTGTGCTAAAAATTCCCTGACCGCACGATAACAGGGGTCGATGGAGTCAACAGGTTCATCTCGACCTAACAGCAAGCCAATCGCCAGGATACCCCCGCTGACCGCGCCACACATACCGCCTGTGCGTGCCACGCCGCTGCACAACCCGCTCGCAATACGGGGGATCAGCTCATTTTGCAGGTGCTCGTGCTCAGCGACCGCCAGCAGCACGCTCTCCGCTCAGTAGTAGCCGCTGTTGAACATCTCCCTGGCTCGATTGGATAGCTCAATTTCCATAGAATAACCTCATTAAAAATAGTATATACCAAAAATCCATGTAACCTGATGGGTTTATCTGACCTACCGTGTCGAGAAACAACTAGCTGGTCCAATGACGATTGATCTGTAGCGCAGGTGAGCATGGAAAATCACAGGAGTGTGAGTTGCAGAGCTCCAAATCCTGCCGGTTCCAACTCTGACAGATATGATGTTGTGACTTTCGATTCAACGCACGTGATGGAACGAACAATCCTTCAATAAATGTGCGGCTTTACTTGCTGACAGACTTGCGGAATGATTGCCAGATCAGGTAGCCAATCAGAGCGATCTCCAGGACAATAAAAAAGATTTTCCAGATTAGATCAAGCGGTAGCATCAGGAAGCCAACCAGTAGTGTAATGATCGCGATCACAAACAAGACGAATTTGGCAGTTGGTCTCTTCAGAATAATTCCCATGATCGCAGCACCCAGACCCATGGTGACAACCCCGTAGGGAGAGCTTCCACTGGCATCCTTGGGTGTGAAATAGGCAACGATACCGGTGGCGAGCAGGACGACCATCGCCATCGTGGGTATCAGCGCCCACCATAATCCCTCTCTATCAATGGAATACACCCAATAGAAAGCAATCCCCAGGATGAACAGGCAAATTATGAACATGGCAAAATCATAGTCAGGCAGCCAATTTTGCTGGATCAGCCAAACAGCAATCGCCAGGAAGCCTCCCCCCACAAGGACAACCCACCAGTTTCGTTTATTAATTGACTTTTCCATCTTTCGCCCTCCCGTTTTGAAAATCCCCGTCTGCCATCGATGAGTGAGTAGAGTCCGAGCAGTGAATCGATATTAATCTAACCTAGATTCCAGATCGAATAAATTCGACCAATATTTTCAGCTTTAAGAGTGATGATTTTGACAATCTTAGTTTAAGTTTAGCATCGTTTCCTACAGCATGCATTAAATATAGTGATCCACTTTCACAAACTCAGGCATAGAAAACTGTTTTTTCTGGTAGGTTTACATCAAAACATCAGATTGAGATATGAAGGATAATATTTTTCAGACAGGCTTTGTTCATACATATCTTGATAAGGAGATTTCTCAGAAAGCTTCATCACCCCTCTTCTCACCGTTTTGATGATCTTCCCCACCAAGAAAATGTACTTCAATCGGAATGCTCTGCTTTGATTGATTCGGGGACGTGAAATCTGGGATATTTAAAGTTATTACCGAAGGATCGCAGAGTCCACAAACCAGATGGCAGTAGATGAAAGATCAAGAAATTAATCCTTTGTATCTTCGTGATTCATATTTCCAAGGACTCAAATAAATCTGCCCATTCTGGGTTCATGTGCTCAATCAGGCTCACCCGCTGCTTTTTCCCAGCCCGCTTGAGCTGTTTTTCGCGCAACCGGGCGGCTCCATCGTCTTCCACTGGCTCGTAGTACACCAGGCGCACCAGGTTGTAGCGGCGCGTGTATACGCCACCGTTCCCCGAGCGATGCTGAGTCACCCGGCGTTTCAAGTTGCCAGTACGACCGGTGTACAGCTTGCTGTGTTGCTCATCGGTCATGATATAGACGCAATATTGTGGGTCTGGCATTCAGATCACTATTAATTATACAGTCTACTGCTAGGTAGAAGAATCGATCGTCTTCTATAGGGAATCTATGTACCCAGGTTACCTCACCTTGGTTTCAGCCACCTGTACAACAGCCAGGCTACCAGCACTGCCATGCCAATCCACACCAGCACGATGATGGCTGCGGCGACCTTGTTGGCGGGCTTCGCCTGTGCGATGATTTCTTTCGCATTATCCCGGCTGTCTGCCATCACCTGGGGTGGGATCATCTTTACCGCCAGGTAGGCGCCCAGGGGGATGAGTAGCAGGTCATCCAGGTAGCCCAGGACGGGGATTGGGTCGGGGATCAGGTCAATCGGGCTGAAGGCATACCCAACCACCACTACCGCAAACACTTTGGCGTACCATGGAGTGCGGGGGTCTTTATAGGCCAGGTAGAGGGCGTACACCTCTGCTTTGAGGCCTCGGGCATGCTCCTTCCATTTCTCGATGAGTTCGCTCATATTCACTCGCAGTCAGATTATAATGGGAAAGTTCCATCACCCCTTCGAATGGCTGCATCCGATCATGAATCTGGCTGAGATAAACATCCTACCCGCTGAATCCCCCGCTCACTTTACCGCCATAGCGGCTTTGATGAACCTGGTAGAGACTGAGCCAAACACGGCTGAATCGCTGGCTGAGTGGTATGCCAGGCAAGTCGCGGATGGAGGCAGGCTGGCAGTCGCCCTGGCACCCGATGGTCAGGTGCTGGGTTTTAACGGCATCTACCGTGCTTATACTAACCTGGAAGGTAATTACGGCTGCTACCTGGTCGTCAGCCCCGATGTGTGCCGGCATGGCCTGGGCAGCCGTTTGTTCGAAGATCTCCTATCCCAGGCGGCGAAGCTCAAGGTTCGCACCCTGCGCACACGGGTCAGGGATGACTGCGAGCCAGGGATTCACTTCACTAATCAGCGCGGCTTTCACCTAAAATATCACAGCATCGAGATGATGCTCGACCTGGAGCGTTGGGATGAACGGCTGTATGAACCTATCCTGAATTCCCTGCGCGAGCAAGGTTTTCGCTTTTCCAGTATGGCTGAGGAGGGCGATACACAGGCAGCCCGCCTCAAGCTATATGCCTTGAATAACGGAGCGGCTGCCACCGACCCCGGCTCGGATGGCATCGCCCCCTGGTCAACCTTCGAGGAATTCGAGCAGGACGTGTGCAGCTCATCGTGGTATCACCCTGATGCCCAGATAGTTGCCATCGACACTCGCACGGGTGAGTGGGCGGCCATGAGTGCCATCACCGTATTCGATGGCTCCGACCACGCATATAACCTGTTCACCGGTACGGATATCCACTACCGAGGCCGCAAGCTGGCCCAGGCCGTCAAAACACTGGCCTTACGGAGGGCGCGCAAATTCGGGGTCAGCACGGTGCGTACCAGCCATACATCGAAAAATGCACCCATGATCGCTATCGACACGAAGCTCGGATACGTACGCACTCCAGGGGTGCTGGTAATGGAAAAGGACTTGGCGAATGGCTGAGGCAACCCTGGCTGCCAGTAAACGGGTGGAAGGATCCTGGCTGAGGCGCAACTGGATCTATGCTCCACTGCTCATCGGCGTCTTGATCATGCTGCCCCGCCTGATTTCAGCGAACTTCGGCTTGATGGACGATGGCAGGGCGCTGAGCATCGCCCAGGGCTTGCTGCAGGGTAAATTCGACCTGAGCTGGGATGTGGTCGCCGGCCGAGCCAGGCCAATCTACTGGCTGGCTTTCGCTTTCTGGTACCTGCTGGTGGGAGCCCATCCCTTCTGGTACTTCCTGGGCAACCTGATCGTTTTTTCGACCACAACTTTCCTGCTCATCCACCTGGTGCAGACCCTGGGTGGCTCAAAGCTGCAGGCATTTCTAACCGGTTTCGTGTTCGTGCTCAGCACTTCAGTGATTGAGAACATCTACACCCTGTCGAAGGCTGAGAATTTTCAAATCATGCTGATGGTCAGTGCGCTCAGCCTGGCCGTGCTGGCTGGGCGGGCATCGAAGAGCACTCAGGTATGGATGCTGCTCGCCGCATCAAGCGTGATCCTCCTGGTGGCGTGTTTCACCAAGGAGAGTACCATCCTGCTCTTGCCCACCGGCCTGGTCTGGTGGGTAATCGCCTGGATGGGCAGAAAGATGCACTTCCCGGCTGCCCAATTTGTGCAAAAAACGGCAGGCTTTGTCGTCTTGCCCAGCCTGGTGAGCGCGGTCATTTTTTACCTGGGCCGCACCGCGTTCCTGAGCTCGTCCAAGATCCTCGGGGTAGGCCAATCTTCGGGGTATTCATTTACTGCCGGCAGTATCCTGGATGGGTTCATCCGCTGGGGTGGCTGGATCCTGCGCGATTTCATCTGGCTGATCCCCATGACCCTGATCGTGTTGGTCTGGTGCCTGGTCAGGCGCAAGCTGCCAGCCTCCGGATTGTGGTGGCTGGCGCTGGTCTGGATGGGCTTTTGGCTGGGCATGTACATTCCCTGGCGCTTTGCCGTCGAATATTACCTGCTACCGTTCGCTGCCGGAACGGCAGTAATTTCTGGGGTGCTGCTGGCTGAGCTGGTGGAAATGGCCCGTCAGGCATCTGTGGCCTGGAAGAGCGTGGGGGTGATTTCCTTGATCCTCACCGGCTGCCTTTTATTGACTTCCCAGGCTAATAGTTTTACCGATGCTGCGATTCAGCTCGCCCAGGATTCGGCCAATACCCGTTTGATGGAATATATCGCCAAGAACGCCCCCCAAAATGGCCGGGTGGTGGTCAACCTGCAGATTGCCAATGAATACATCGAACAAATGCAGCTGACGCTGGCCATTACCTACAAGCGGCCCGACTTGCAGCTGGTCAATTACTCGGGTGAAGACCTGGCCCGGTTAAAATCTACAACCCCGGGACTATTTTTCGTGGTAGCCGAGCTGGCCAACCAGCCCAAGATGACCGTACGCATGGGATTGGATGAGCCCAGCCTGAAAACCTGGAATGCGGCAGTGATGCCAGAGTTAGCCACCTGGAACAAGGTGTTCCAGGTCAGCGAATCGCCGCACATTTTACCGGTTAACTTCCCCAGGCTGCTGTGCGCGATAGTCAACCGCGGCAGTTATTGTTCGGCCAGCGAACCGCTGGTGGACCCATCCCACCTGTTTTACCAGTGGTCAGTATATACACCCTGACCCCACGAATCCCAGGTCAGCTGCCCTTGCTGAAGTTTAGCTGGTTAGTTCCAGTTTCTCTCTTTCCAAAAAAGTGTAAAATTACTATGGACAGAGACTGGCTGGGTTGGAGGGTGATATGGGAGTGATTAAATTTATCCTGCGTCTCATCGGTTGGCTGGTGACCATCATCGTGCAATATGCTGGCTCAATGCTGGTTATCTTCCTTTTTTCGGTTATCTTCGCTGGTGTAGATACCATCTCGCGCCTGGGCTGGCTGGCCTTGTTGCTGATGATCTGGGTCGGCTATATGATCGGGATCAACCTGGTTGGGATGGTTGCCCTGCGTTGGGTTTGGAAGGATACCCGACAATTGGGTAGACTCCGCTTGCTCGGTTCAGCCATCGGGGCACTTATCCCCCTGCTAATCCTCTTGCCGATCGGATATAGTGTGCCCGTGGGTGATGCTGGTACAAGATTCTACGATCTGGTCACCAACAATTGGCAGCCAATACTGGCCCAGGCATCCTTCTTTGCTGGGATCCTCGGTTATTACATCCCGGGACTGATTAAAACCAGCCCTGTTCCTTAAAACAAATCTCTGAGCGTTACCACAACCTGCGGCAGAGCGGTTGCATGAGCATCTACATTCGCCCCCCCGATGATGTTTACTGGCATTTCAGGCGTCTGAAGACCCATGAGCAGGTCGGGGCAGAATACACCAGCCACGAGGATGGTTGCCTCTACCGGGTAAGCGCCGAACGGTGTATTTGTCGCGTGATCGATGGAATAGAGCAGCCCACGATCGATAGCCTTCCAGTCAGGCTACCCGCGGGTGCCCATGTGCTCACCGGCAGCGGTTGGGGCTTCCATATGCATATCTCCGTCTTTTACCAGCAGGTTATTGCAGCTTCGCCGAAGAAAGCTGATGAATAGCTGGCTAGGCTGATCCGATCAACAGCTTTCGCTTCCAGTAAATCGTTAATCGTTTTATTTGCTCAGTACCCCCCCTCGGTGTTCGAACCATGCTACATGCCTAGGGATGTCATTGCTTGGCGAGAACGTCCTGATTTTCTCTCAACCCCTGCAATGCAGTGCTCCATGCGACCAGCTTGTCCAGCAAGGTATTGAGCAGCTGCGTGTGCTTTTCGTTGGGTTTGAACACTATCATATTTTCGAAATCGAGGCGGGTGTTGAACATCACTTGGGGCCGGATATCTGCCACGTGGACCTCACCCATCACCAGTCGCAGCTGTTCAACCGCACGTGCCCCGCCAGCCGAGCCATAGCTGACAAACCCGGCAGCTTTATCGTTCCATTCATAAAACAAGTAATCGATGGCGTTCTTGAGCACGCCTGGGATGCCGTGGTTGTATTCACCGGTGACAAATAGAAAACCGTCAAACGACGCAATTTTCTCTGACCAGGCCCTGGCATATTCAGGGATGCCCTTTCTAAGCGAAGGTGGATACGGCTCATCGAAGAATGGCAGGTCATAATCTCTCAAATCCACCAGCTCATACTCTGCATCCTTACGGAGGTTGGCGATTTCGTACGCCCATCTGGCAACAGTCTCGCTTTTGCGGTTCGGGCGGGTGGTCCCTATGATGATTGCGATTTTTAACATCTCGGCACTCTTTTCATTTATCCAAACATTTCCTATGTATAGATGCTGGGTAAATATCAAAGGATGCAGTGATGTCAGCGGCTAGAGATACTGATCCGTGTCATTTTTGCTTACGGCTGATGATCAGCATATGCTCACTCATCGCCACGCCACCCGGATGGGTACAGGTGCGGTAATGCGTCTGGAGCCAGCTGCTAAAACGCTTCTCATCCCTGGCAAGGCGGTTAAATTCCCGGATATGCTGGGTGCTGATGCCCTCTAATCCGGCCAGCTCGAGGATTGCCAGGTCGGGACGGGAAAATTCACCTAGCAGCTCCTCAGGCAAGTAAAAATGGCAGGCTGTGAAGCCGCGTTCACCGTGATAATCCCCTGACTCGCGCAGCAGCTCGAAGTGCGGCATATCGAGCTCCACCTGTGACTCGATTAAGATGACCACCAAGACCGCCAGGCGGCCGATCACCGATACGAACAGGGGTGAACCAGGTTTTACCACCCGCACCAGCTCGCTGATGGCCTGCTGCCGGCCAGCCGGGTCCAGCACGTGGGATAGCGGCCCTCCCGTACAGATGACCGCATCGAATGTATTCTCCGCATACCTGGACAGGTCAACGATCGATCCGCAGGCAATCTCCTTGACCCTATCCTGAATGCCGTACCTTCTGACCATCCGCCGTGCAAAATCGAGATTAGCCTGGGTGGCATCCAGCAGTACCATCTGATAGCCGCGCTGGGCCAACTCGAGAGTGTATCGCCCCGGTCCACCGCCCGCATCCAGGATCAAACCCTGTGCAGGCAGATACTTTTCCAGGAAGTGCAAGGTGGTATTCAGCTCCAGGCGGTGGTAGGGATTCTTCACCAACCGGCGCCACTCGCTGTGGACACTCTCACTATAAAATTGCTTGACCAGATCCTCACTCTTCATACAATGCACCCATAAAGTCAAACCCGGTAGGAAGCGGATTGGAGGGTTTTCAGGCTTCTCGTGCAGTAGAAACGAAATGTGAGAGGCTGCGAAACGATCGCATAGCCTCCCACATTCATACTCAACTGGTCGTCAGGCGCGCTCATTTGCTGCGTGCAGAATGGTCGCGTAGGACGACGAACGATTATTGGTTTACAGAAAAGATTCCCTACTACCCTATACCGGTGGAGGTTTTCTTCTTTTCTTCCTTGAGTTTGCGTTTTTCCTTCAGCGTGTGCTGGGGTTTCTTCTTCTGCTGCTTTCTACCTTTGTCGGCTTTTCCACCAGATCCAGCCATATATGATTCTCCTTCCAAGTAGGATGGGGTAAATTATAGCATGGCATCGGATTTACGTGAGGTCGAAATTGGCATCCCTGCCCGGCCTTCAACCCATAGCTGCCAGACGAGGATCAGCTCAACCAGCTTGGCAATGGGCGCCAGGGGGTACGACCAGATACCTGAGGAAGCGCTGATGATGACGTATAGCGCTATGGTGAGGATGGTGTATCCAATGAATACCGGTCGAACGAGACGGTGGACTGGCTCGGGCAAGTTGAGCGGCAGATAGAGCAGACCCAGCAAGCCCAGGTAACCCAGTGCGTTCAAAAGGAACATGGTAAAGAGTAACCCAGTTCCTGTGGTAAAAAAGTAGACATGAATCCCTGCCGTAATCAGGGTGAGTAAGATAATCAAGTTGCGTCGCATAGTTTAACCTCCTTGGCGAATCAACATGGGTTTTATATCCCCCGTCCAGCCGGGCACCCGGCTGGAAGATAAGCTTTAGATGCCAAGGAGAAGTAGAAGTCGCGAAAAAAGAAAATGACAACAGATCATGAATGCAGGTTACGTTGATTACCCAGATTGCTCTGATTTGTTGTCATCGCGAGACCTGCGCCTTTTGCAGGTCGAAGCAATCTTCAATGGGAATTAATACGAAATCTACATGCAAGTATATTTGGTCTCTGATGGTGAAGTGACGTCCAGGGTCTTAATGAACAATGCTGTTCGTTGAAGATTGCCTCGTCAGTCGGTCGTAAAGAATGACCTCCTTCCTCGCAAGGACATGGGCTGTCTACCTGTTCCCACAAAAAGGTGGATTCCGCAATGAGAATTTGTGTCATTGCGATGAGCGTTTTTTGCGAAGAAGCAATCTTCATTGGACATTGGAGATCTACATACAGTCATGTACGGGCAGAGAATGGTATTAAATAGATTTCTTCTCCCCCTCTCTGCGCGTGGCATGAATCCTACGATCAGATAGCGCACAGGCTTACTCACGCCATAAAATCAAACGGAGTTTCTCCACCAAAAACCATAGAGGATTCCGCAATGACTGTAAGGGTCATCGCGCAGAGTGTATGTTATGCTGGTGCAAAAACTGATTAGCCTGCATGCGTAATACACATGCAGGCTAGCATTGAATTATTGAAGTAGTTGAAGTACTTTTCTCTAGCTTATTTATCCTTCAAAAATTCCAATACAGCCTCATTGAACTTATCTGGAGCCATATCCAAAATATCCGGTGTAGCAGGCCCCAGTGTTGTTAGCTGGGCGTTGGGGATCTTATCCACGAGCTCCTGGTAGGTTTCGACACGGTTGATCCAGTCAGTCTCTCCAGATACGATCATCGTGGGTGTTTTGATGGAACCCAACTGCTCATCAGTAAAGTTTGGTTCAGTGAGCATCATGTTTATATATTTCTCGACGAATGCATCCAGATTCCCGGGTTCAGGCAGCTTGGACTGGTATTCCGCACTCGCCCAGAAATCCCTCATCCCTTCCACGGTAGACGTCTTCAGGATATCCAGGATTTCAGTCGTCATCGACTGCGGGTTAGCGATTGGCCCCAGAGACACAAGCGCCGACAGGCGGTCTGAATGATTGATGGCCACATCGAGACCAATGATGGCGCCATCACCACTGCCAACAACCGCAGCTTTGTCGATTCCCAGGTAATCCATCAGCTTGATCATATCTTCAGCCATCATGTGGTAGCTGACCTCGCCATCCATCCCGGTCGTTCGGCACATGCCGCGCGCCTCGGGTGTGATCACGTTATATGTCTGCGAATATAGCTCGGCTTTATTCGCCCAGAAATCAGCGCACCAAAAACCAGGTCCAAGCAGGAGTAGGGGTTTCCCCGTTCCTGCACCTTCGAAGTACATGGTGATGTCACCCAGCTGGGCGGTGCCCGTACCCACAAATGGCGTAGGGGTGGCTTTAGACTGGCAGCCGGTTAATAGGATCAACAACACACAGGCAATATACAGTGTTTTCTTCATCTTCCCCTCCCTGATTTCTTGAACAATTGAAATTGGTCTCAGGTTAGCCGGTCGATGCAGTCGGCTTGATGCTGGAGCCATGTCCCCGAAGACTTACGCGATACTTACTCGATGTCAGTATTCAAAATTTCGAAATAATATTCAATAGGGAATTTCACCGATAATGTCGATGACATTATGGATTCAGTCTGGCAAACCAGACATCCGGTGTAAAATGAATGCAGTCAACGGCATTTGCCATGGCTGCCTCAACTGACCAACCAAGCATAACGAAGATATACCAGCCCGGCGTCATACTGGGCCTGTTCCTGCTCTCAACCGCCACCCTGGCGTTTGAGATCAACCTGACCCGGCTGTTCTCGGTGGCCCAGTTCTATCACTTCGCCTTCATGATCGTGAGCATCGCACTTCTAGGTTACGGTGCCAGCGGGTCGGTGCTGACCATCTCTCCCAGGCTACGAGGGGTCGATCCCCGGCGTAGCTTGATGTGGCTATCGCTGGCGACTGCTGCAAGTATCCTGGGTGCATACATACTGGTCAACTGGCTACCATTTGACTCTTACAGCCTGATGGTGGACCGCAAACAGGGGTTGATCCTGCTGCTGCATTACACCGCCCTGGCTTTGCCGTTCTTCTTCAGCGGGATCGCCCTGGCGATCTTACTGGCGAGGTACCCCACTCGAGTTGGAGCCACCTATGCGGTCAACCTGCTTGGTTCGGCAGTTGGATGCGTGATCGCACTCCTGGCGCCCTCTGCCCTGGGTGGCGAGGGGATGGTTACCCTGTGCACCTTGTTGGCTTGCACGGCAAGCTTGTGCGTTACCAGTACCCGCCAGCTGTTTCGACCCACCAGCATCGCGATGATGGCACTGCTGCTGTTTGCAATGGCTGACCTGGCCTCCCGGATTTCCGGGCAGGGAGGAATTGCCCTTCTCAGGCTGCACATCTCCCCCTACAAAAGCCTGTCGTTTGCGCTTCAGGTACCCGGCTCGCAGGATATCTACCAGAAGTGGAATGCATATTCACGCGTGGATGTTGTGCAGAGTGGGGGAATCCATTCCGTCCCCGGCCTGAGTTACCGCTATCTGCAACCGCTGCCCACAATGGATGGCCTGTTGGTTGATGGTGATGACCTCAGCCCGATCGTCCGATCTACCAGCGACGGCCAATTCACTTCCTTTCTACCTGCTGCCCTGGCTTTTGAGCTGCGCCCGCAGGGTTCTACCCTGGTGCTCGAGCCGCATGGCGGATTGGACGTTCTAACAGCTTTGTTTCTTGGGGGTGGTAAAGTAACTTGCGTGGAACCCAATCCGCTGATTGTGAAGGCTTCCTCGATCTATCACGATCCCCGCCTGGAGGTTCACCAGGAGTCTGGGCGTAGTTACCTGCAGCACTCGCCGGGGAAATTCGATATCATCCTGCTTTCCCTGAACTCTTCATTCCACCCGGTGCAATCGGGTGCGTATACCCTGGCTGAGGACTACCGCTATACGCTCGAAGCATTCCAGGAGATGCTCTCACACCTCAATCCCGGAGGGTTGCTGGTGGCCATGCGTTGGCTGCAGGAGCCTCCCAGCGAAGACCTGCGCCTGTTTGCCCTGGCAGTCACTGCCATCGAGAATTCTGGGGGGTCGGCTGAACAGCAGGTCATCGCCCTGCGAGGGTATAACACGGTCACGGTATTGGCAAAGAATGGTAGCTTTTCACCGGTTGAATTGGAAACGGTGCGCGAGTTTGCCAGGCAGCGGGCATATGACCTGATCTACATGCCAGGCATCCAGGCAGCTGAAACCAATCTATACAACATCCTGCCTGAATCCATCTATTACGCCACCTACCTGAGCCTGCTTCAGGCACAGCCCCGAAAGGCATTCTACGCCGCATACACGTATGATGTGGAGCCACCCAGCGATGATCACCCCTTCTTCGGGCATTATTTTAAATGGGGGCAAACGCCACAGATCATTGCCGAATTCGGCAGAGCCTGGCTGCCTTTTGGGGGTGGAGGATATTTTGTCATCCTGGCGGTGCTCGCACTGGCGTTCTTCCTGGCAGCCCTGCTGATCGTGCTACCGGTGATCATCTGGAAATACAAGCGAAAAAATGAAACGGATAAAGCCTCACCTTTTATCCTGCGTAACCTGGTGTACTTTAGCTTGCTTGGCTTTGCCTTCCTGTTCGTGGAAATTCCCCTGTTGCAGCGCTTCATCCTCTACCTGGAACACCCGGCTTATGCGGTCAGCACCGTTTTATTTGCATTATTGTCCTTCTCAAGTTTGGGTAGCATGGCAAGCAGGAGACTCTCACTGCGCATAGCTCTCATCCCGTTGGTCATATTGATTCTGCTTATGCCGGTGTTCCTGCCTCAGCTGATGCGCCTTACCCTGGGTCTGCCTCTGGCCGGCCGGTTGGTGATCACCGTGCTGGCCCTGGCACCCTTGGGCTTCCTGATGGGCGTGCCCTTCCCCGGAGGAATCCACCTACTGGAAGGTAGTAGTCAGCCAACCAGGCAGAATGGCGATAATGGCACCCCAGGCTCTGATATCGCCTGGATCTGGGCAGTCAATGGGGCGGCTTCAGTCGTCGCGCCCATCCTGGCCGCCTTGCTGGCGCTAACCTATGGCTTCAGCCTGGTTTTGTGGCTGGGTGGATCCTGCTATCTGGGTGCCTTGATTACGGTATGGGTGTGGCCTCGCCCTGGTGCTCCTCAGTGCCTTCCCCTGTGAAGGGTACAAACCTGACCCCTCCCAGGTTATATCCTTTTAGCTCACCGCCTTCATAAGCGAACTTCCACAGGCTCTGCACACACCCGGGTGGTCCAATGGGGATGACGATACGCCCCTCCGGGCTGAGCTGTTCCACCAGGGGGGCAGGCAGGTGGTCGGGGGCGGCGGTCACGATGATGGCATCATAGGGGGCAAATTCCTCCCACCCGTAATATCCATCCCCCTGTTTGGCGTGGATGCCGGTATATCCTAATTCGGCCAGGAGTTTCGCGGCTTTGTCTGCCAGCTCGGGCACGATTTCGATTGTATACACTTCCACTCCCATATCTGATAGGACAGCCGCCTGGTAACCTGAACCCGTACCGATCTCCAGCACCCGCTCGCCAGGCTGGAGCTCGAGCAGCTCGGTCATCCAGGCCACGATATAGGGTTGGGAGATGGTCTGGCCGTACCCAATGGGCAGGGGGTGGTTGGCATATGCCTGTTCCAGGTACTCAGCGGGGACAAAAGCATGACGGGGGACAACTTCCATGGCATGCAAGACCTTTTCATCCTTAATCCCCATGGCTTTGATGTCGTCCAACAAAGCTGCACGTTGCTCTGCATATGGGCCGCCAGATTCTTGTGGAGTGGGGGATGGTTCTTCTGAGGTAGAGGATGTGGTCGGGGCAGCTGGGGCAGCACAGGCGATCAGCAGGATGGGTAGCAGCAAGATACTGGCTACCCTCGCAGTGTACATTTTCCAACCTTCATACTTTGGCGAGCATTGATTATTCATGACCGCACGGTTGATTGAAAACGATTATAACAATGAATTATCACCAGAGATGATGACTATCAGGATTTTATTGCACTTAGCGGTCACCCGGAGGTTCTTTGAGGGGTTTTTACGACGGGGCAATCCGCTTATTGCAGAAAAGAGCAATAAGCTCTCTGATGAGCCTAGGCACAGAATTGATGGTGGAAGATTGCTTCTTCGTTCGGTCAAAAAGAACCTGACCTCACTCATCGCAATGACGATCGCGCCTCGTTGCGCGGAGCGGTTTTTGCGACATGGCAATCTTCATGTCGCATGAAAGAGCAATAAGCCCTCGGACAGGTCCAAACACAGGATTGGAAATGGAAGATTGCTTCTTCGTTCGGTCAGAAAGAACCTGACCTCACTCATTGCAATGACAATCGCGTCTCGTTGTCTCACCTTCACATCGCTAGGGTTAGCTGTCGTTCGGTCAGAACCCCTGCGCACTAAGACCGTGCAGGTGACCTCACTATTCACTAAATCCCAAAGAGCGGGACTTATGAGAGGAGTTAATACTGATAAATCTTTGAGTCCTTCGTGGTTAAACTTCCTGACTGAGCTGTGGAAATCTGTAGTCTCATTCCCAGCGGAAAGTCTTGAGCGAGATGAGCAGGCTGATAAGGAGCATGCCGGTTAAGACCAGGACATCGGTTACATGCAAACGCCAAGGGTCACCCACCCACAAGCCGCGCAACAGATTGACCACGTATGTAAGGGGTAGGAACGCACCGACCTTTTTGATCGCCTCAGGCAGCAGCTCGCGTGGGAAACCTGCGCCGGATAGGAACAGCATCGGGTACAGGATCACCATGCCCACCACCTGGGCAGTGCGAGCCGTGGGCAGTAAGCCAGCCAGGATGAAGCCAAGCGCAAAAAAGCTCAGCAAGCTCAATATGAAGCCCAGCAACACGAAAAAAGCATTGCCTTCAAAGCGCAAGTGATAAACCACCTTCCCGGCGATGATGAGGATCAGCATGCCCAACAGGGTCATCAGAAACAGGACGATCACCTGGGCTACCAGCACGGTCATTGGGTTGATGGGAGTGGTGCGCAACCGGCGCAGGATGCCCTTTTCACGGTAGGACGTCACGGTAATCGTCAGGCCCACCAGGCTGGTGGTGGCAATGATCATGGCGGTGTATGCCGGCACAGAGATATCCACAGTGCCCTGGCCATTAAAGTATTGGCTGGGAGTGTTCCCGTAAATCGAGCCGAAGATAAACAGCAGCATCAGGGGGAAGATCAGGGTAAAGAATGCTCCTACCGGCTCGCGCAGGAACAGCTTGATCTCCATCCAGGTCATCTTGAGCAGGCTTTTCATCGTACACCTCAATCTTTCATCTCGCGCCCGGTCAATTTCAGGAAAACATCTTCCAGGGTCGCCCCTTCAGAGCGCATATTACGGAATTGGACACCCAGGCTGGTCAGAAGCAGCACGACCTCGCTGACCTGTGCTCCCTGGCTACCATCCCCACGTAGCACCACAGTATTGCCCTGCACGTCAATGTGACCGCACTGCTCCAACTTATCCAGGACCTCCGCCGGCAGGAGACGGTCCACAGTGAAGGTGAGGGTTTCTCCACCGCCATAATTGCTGATCAGCTCCGCGGGAGTGTCGAGGGCAACAATCCGTCCATGATCGATAATCGCCACCCGGTCACATAGCCGCTCGGCTTCTTCCATGTAGTGCGTGGTTAACAGGATGGTCTTACCCTGTTCTCGGACTCGGAGAACCAAGTCCCAAATGGCGTGGCGAGCTTGTGGGTCTAAACCGGTGGTCAGCTCATCCAGGAAGATTAGCTGAGGGTTGGGTAGGAGTGCCAGGGCAATGAACAGGCGCTGCTTCTGCCCGCCGGATAGTTTTGCGAATGCACTATTCCGCTTATCTTCCAAACCAAGCTCGACCAATAGCTGCTGCCAGCTGGTAGCCTCGGGGTAGAAGGAGCTGTAAAGATCCAATGCTTCCCAAACCTTCATCCGCTCGGGCAGGTTGGATTGTTGGAGCTGCATCCCCGTGTGCATGTGCAGATAATGGCTTTCATGCTGTGGATCGACATTCAGTACGGTCAATTGACCACGGTCGGGTTTCCGTAAACCCTCTAGGCATTCGATTGTAGTGGTTTTACCAGCGCCATTTGGGCCTACCATTCCAAAGATTTCGCCCTGATAAACTTGAAAACTGATCTCATCTACGGCGATGGTCTCTCCATAGGCTTTAGATAATCCTTCAACATTCACAACGGCGTCCATGGCAGTATCCTTTTACTTGTTTTTTAGTATTGCCTCCAGGGCTGCGACATGTTCTGCGAAGACTTTCCGCCCTTCAGGTGTGGCTGACACATAGGTACGCGGTTTGCGTTCTACAAAGATCTTGTTGATGGAGATATAACCTGATTCTTCCAATTTCCGCAGGTGGGCACCCAGGTTGCCATCGGTCACTTCAAGGAGATCACGCAGATAGGTAAACTCCAACTCTTCTTTTGGAGAAAGCGTGACCAAGGCAGCCATGATACGCAGCCGTACAGTTTGGTGGATTGTTTCATTCAGCTCTGCCATGTCTACCACCTGTAACGGATATAGATCCCAAGGGCGATCATCCCCCCGCCGCCCAGAATTGCCATCCACAAGAAGAAATATCCGGGTAGTAAGAAGTATCCGATTAGAGAGAGAGCAAACAACCCCAAACCCCACCATACGGACGCAAAGGAAAGCAACAGTCCCATGGCTACCCAACCAACCGTGGAGAAAAGGATGATCATCAAGGCCAGCTGCTTCGCATCAACTGGCCAGGAGATAGCGACCGCTGCGTAACAGTAGATAAATAGCAGCAGCCAGAAAAACGCTATTCGCTTTCCGGTGGTTGGCGCAGCTGACAAGCGTACCCCCCGGTTCATCCTGGCCCCGATGATCGCGGAGATAACCGCACCCACGATATCGAGGCTGATCCAAGCATATCTGGCCGCCTGAGCTGGGAGGAACTGCGAGCCGAGAAAGCCGAACATCCAGATGACACCCCAGAGGATGAGGAATTTATAGGCACCGCTGGAGGAAATTGCCCGGCGAGTTTTCTGCATCATGTTTTGGACTGCGGTCAGGGCTTCTTCGGCTTCAGTAGGTGTGATGTTCATTGATTAATCCTTTAGAGTAGTATTTATTTTAGAGCGCTCTGTAATATAGAGTATTATACATCAAAAAACAGAAGAAGTCAATCCTGAGTTAAAAAATGGATACCCGGGGATTATATCGACGGAAATTTGGTCAGGCTGGAATTAATCAAAATTTACTCCAGGCTGGCCGTATTGGATAAACCTTATGGGTTAACCAGATCGAGATGAAAGGAAAATGCCTTATCGTAAGCCTGGCCGATGACGATGCTGATATCCCCACTGCTCATGTTATACACCGAAGACCATTGGGTGATGCCTTGTTTTACATCAGAAAGCAGCTTGAGAGCCGCAGAGGTATCGAGCTGCCCACCAGAGGCGGTCAGTTGCTCGTTGAGCTTATGGTAGCGTGGGCAGCCCCCATCACCCTCGGCGATGCAACGCAGGTGGTTGGTGGCCAAATGCCAGGGAGATTCATTGGGTAAAACAACCATTTCACCATTAAAAAATTCCACCAGCACCGCTTTTCCACTTGGGTCAGCGATCAGGTAGTGAATGGGTGGCCCACCGGAGAACATGACATTAAATTGTTTAAAGATTGACAGGGCCTGCTCGACATTGCGGGCATGATCGAGCACCTGGCGGATGATTCCGATGGATCCGATATCCGGCCGAGAAGAGTCATAGCTGGCATCGTCTATATATTCTTCCGGAATAGCCGCCATCCCGATGGCTAGTCCATATTCGTTCATCCCATCAAAAGGCAAAGCAGGCGCGTTGAGCATGGCGTCCTGGTAGGTCGTCTGGAGGTTCTGCAATGCTGCAGCTTTTTCTGCAGGGATGCCCAGGAAGGTCAGGTCGACCATGCTAACCGAGGCATATCCATCCGGTGGATCGGTGAAGAGCAGCAGTGCCGGGCTATACTCCCAATCGAAGTTACGACCATAGAACATATCTGCCGGAAACCCCATGGCAGCGAACAGTGCGCAGGCAAATTGGCTTTGCCCTGGCAGGCTAGTGCTGATCTTTGGGTAAACGTAGTCTCCGATATAGCGCATGACATAAAATGGATACTCATCCAGCTGCTCAAGGCTGCTCAGCGTGGCTGCAGTATCCGCAGGTGCACTGCCTTGCTCGGCAGTTGGTGAAACTACCTGTGCGATTGTGGGCTCTGCTGGGGGTGTGGCGGTGCTGCAAGCAGAAAGCAGTATGAGCAAAATGATTATCTTCAGGAAGCGCATGATGACCTCAACCCGAGCTTAAGTAACGAATTACGGATATTTCGGCTTGTAGGATAAAGATAGTGCATCCTAAGCTGGTGATGCAGCTACAAAAACCGACCCGATTTGATTAATCTACTTGGAATAACTCATGCAGGTTCAGTAATTAGCTCGCGTAACCAGCGATAAGCCAGTTTCTCTTCTTCAGCGACCCAGATGAACCCCGCGGCTGCGGCCATGAGATCATTGGCATGGATTGCCTGGGCAATTTTGGGGATGATAGACAG
The DNA here is from genome assembly GCA_003105035.1 of Anaerolineales bacterium. Lineage (NCBI taxonomy): Bacteria > Bacillati > Chloroflexota > Anaerolineae > Anaerolineales > Anaerolineales bacterium. Next base: position 75,152 of record PQAL01000033.1, read on the forward strand.
AACCCACTGGAAATGGGCAATCGGCTGGCTAAAATCCAATTCGGCAGCCCCTCCAGCTTCAACCAGGAAGGTGATATAAAGGTCACGCCCGGCTGTGAGGTGGTTCCCTAGGTTATCGGGAGGTGAATTCAGGTATTCTCGCACCTGCTGCAGGCAACGCTGGCTGGCTTCCTGGCCAAGCTCCTCCGGCCAGGCGTGAATCTCACGCCCCAGCTTTTGCATGGCGGGGATGCCCAGCATGCTCAGCGGTGGTTCCAGCATTAATTGACACTGGTCGGCAATCGCCTGCTTGATTAGCTTATCCGTGGGGTCGAGCTCTTCCGGTATGTTCAGGATGGTAAGGCGGTTACGCTTGCCCATGCCTGGCACATTGACATCCCATGCCAGCTCCAGCTCAGCCAAAGGAATGTCCTGAATTTCCTGCTGGCCCGTATCAAGCACATAAGCATTCTGGTCGTCATAACCTACCAGCAACAGGAAATGGATGGGGATGTGGCGTTGGTGGTAAATAGCAGGATAGAAAGGCAGGTGGTACATGTCCAGGGGACCCAGGATGGGAGGCGTATGCTCATCAAGGGCTGCCCGGGCTTTATTCCAAGAGTATTTGAAGGAGCGGTCCTCAACCGCGATGAAATCCGCCTTGAATAAGCCCGCCAGGTAGGCATGCTGGCGTGGGCTGGCAGTACCCCAATAGACCTGGCGGGGTGGGTTGGCTACATTAATTCGCAGGTAGGCAAAACCACCCCCCTGGCCGAGCCCATGCACGAACTCGTTCGACCAGTCACGACCGGTACGCCACTGCACCAGGTCACGAATGCCGTTGACCGGGCACATACCGGGTGCGATGCGGTGTGGTAAGCGCAGAGGCTGCATCGATATTTCCTTCCTTAGATATGTCGGTGCCTTAATTATATCCGTCAGTGGCAGAACAGGGCGAAGCTGGAGGGAATATAGGCATCAGTGATGCAGATAGAGATGAAGCGCTGATCTCGTTATTATTTCCAAGGGGTGAGGATAGACGGTATCACCAGTGCAGATGAAAGCAGGGCAGATGTAGTTGCCTGATGCGGCCACTCTCTTCATCTATAGCTGTGTTTATAGACCTGAACGTTTAGCTTCTGACTTCAATCCAGGAGCAGCGGTTTCATGGGTGCCCAGTGATCCTTCCATACCACCGGCACCAGCTCAGCGATGACCTGCGGTGGGAAGAAAGCGGCCATGGTCATCCGGTCGGGGTATTCGAGGTTATATAAGATAAATGGCACCACCCAGTAAGCTGGCTCAGAATGCTCCTGGCTATGCTTGCTGGTAGCCTGGCTGATACGCCCCTGCTCCTCCAGGCTTAGCACCGCCTGGATGGCCGCTTCATCAAAATATCGTTCTTCCGACTGGTAGTGTGACGGCCATAGATTGGAGATCTTTTCAATAATAGTAACGATTGTGGATGTCGAATTCATAGGATCAGCCGATAACCCGCTGATAAGTGTGGGTAATCGATCGAGCTGGCGGGAAAACTGATGATGCTCGGCAGCCAGCCTGGAATAGGGTGCCGATGGGATTACCTTACTTAGCTCAGGAAAGCCAATCAGGTCTTCACCAGTGTGGTGCGAGCTAAGGACGGTCATCATGCAGTGTAGGTAACTGGCATACCCGGTCAGCTCGGTTGGGTCAACAAACCCGTGTTGCATGTGTTCTTTCCCCGTGCTCAGGCTGACATCGATTGAGCGGGTGATCACTTTATGGATACGTGCCAGGTCCTGGGCAAAATTGGGTGTGGGTTGATTCATCAATGACCTCCTTTTTTCGAAGAACTCAGAATGTAAAGATGGCAGGACGAAAAATTCGTAATTCTTGATTCAATTCAGCGGGAGGCATTCAGCCATGACCATCGGCATGCAATCCCTCTGCTTAATTAGAATGGTCATCAACACCTTAAAGTATACGGTACAGCCAGACGCGGCGAGCGAAAGTTAAATAAAGGTTCGGTGAGAATTTTGAAAATATGAGAGGATATTTATTAAGCACATTCCAGCAAGGTGCTATCCTGATCCAGCATGTCTTGCACATAACAATCAGGTGAGGCTTCTACCCTTCGCTCGTTTAAGAGGATTTCCCTCCTGGGGTTTTATTTCAGAAACTCATACAGGAAGAAAATAATGAAAGCCATCACAACCAGGTAGGGCAGCAGCATCGGGCGCACTGCCTGGTTGAAAAGCGCCTTGTTCATCTCCGCCCGGTTCATATTGCTGATCACCTGGGGAACAATCTCGTTCCCGGAGATCGATACAGGGACCTCGCTCTTCTGAAGCCTGCCCAGCACCAGGATTTCTTCATCCGGAGCAATCAAGCGCTCGAAGACCCGCAGACGCTTGTCAAAGTTTAAAAAGCCCTTGGTCTTTACCCCAATGGATTCCAATAATTCCCGGGTGCTTTCATCGAGCTTATCCAGCAAGTATTCGTTGTTCATCACCAGGGCAGGTTTTCCTTCCTGGATCTTGATGCGGCCGGTCATATCATCAACCAGGAAGCTGCCGGAGGATTTCTTATAAATTGATCTCCACCGTCCGCCTCCCCGGTTACCGCTTTGGTATTCCTGCACCTCCAGCTGCCAATAAGCGCAGTCGGCTTTGCGCAACAGGCTTTTAATGGGCTCACCGTGGATCCTGCCGGTTACCTCAACCCATCCCTTGCCGGGCAAGGCGCTGATCCAGGTGGTGGGAATGCGCAAGCTGATGAAGAAATTCCTCAAAGTCGTGGCGGAATAGATTAATGGGCCGATGAGGGCGAAAATAATAAAAAGCCAAATGAACCAATTCTGCATTCTTTTACTCTCTCCCTGCTTGGATCCTATTTTATATCCTGCACATTTATGCTTTGTTTCTGCCAAACTGCAGTGCAATCTTTCAGACTGAATTCATTATAGCATGACCCACATCTCCAGCTTATCTGAGATGCAACAGCCATTGATCACTGCCATGGTCGTAGGGGATGGTGCAAGGACTGGGTGAGGCACTGGATGAGCGCGACCATGCCCGCGAAGCGTTTGGCTAATTTGCGTGTTTTAATTCTTGCAAGGAAATGTAATTTCAATTAGGATAACTGATAATCCATGAACGTATACTACAACACTGCCAAAACGATCATCCGCATCTTTCATTTGATCTTCAATCAAGATTGCCATACCTTTGGCAAGCTGGATTACCATCGAGGGGCGAAGATTATTGCCGGAAATCACCCGAACGCCACCGATGGGCTATTCCTACCCTTCATATTTACCGAGAAATTGCATTTTTTTGTTCAAGGGGATATCTTTGACATCCCCTTCGTCGGCTGGCTGCTCGCCAAAGCTGATCAAATAAAGGTCACACCTGGGCAGAAACACCTGGCGTTGAAACAGGGTATCCGCCTGCTCGAGAATAACAAGGCGGTGGCGATCTTCCCTGAAGCTGCCCTGAACCCCGATGGTCAATCCCTCAAGAGTGCGACGGGGGCGGTGCGGATGTCTTTATATACCCAGGTGCCGATCATCCCGGTCGGGTTTTACGTGCCTCCAAACTATCTTCGCTATATGGTGCGTGATAAGAACGGGCGCAAGTCGCGCGGGCACTGGCAAAAACGGGGGCATTGCTACGTGCATATCGGGGAAGAATGGCTACCAAGCATGGAATTCACTGGGGCCGCAGATCGTGCGACCCTTGATGAACTGACTGAGAGACTGATGCAGAAAATCATGGCTCAAGCTCAGCTGGCGATGCAGGCATATACCAGGGAGTCGGGTTTAGCTACAAAGCTGGCAACGATCTGATGCTTATGAAGTTGTTTTCAGAATCCACTTAAGCCAGGTAGCCTGTGGGGGAATGATATCGGGTAAGCCGTCAAAATTAGCCCAGAATAAGTCAAAGACCGCGTTATCGACGGTAACGGACCAACTTTCTGGCGTAGGGTCTGGGGCGCTGAACAGGAAAAAGTGGCGGATGCGCTGGTCAGTCAGGGCTTCATCCGGCACCCAACCCGTAATATTATAGGTGACATAACAAGGGTTTTGAAAGGAGTCATGCTCCACATAACGCACCTGAGTGAAGCCTTCTGCCTGGCGCAAGACTTCAACCGGCAGTCCGGCACGGAAATGTGCCCAATCCATGCTGGCGATGTCCGGACGTGAGTAAACCGTTGTTGAGTGGCTGGTCAGTCGAACTCCAGGGGGTGGTGGGTCATCGGCCTCACCTAGCAGGCGTACGAGCACCAGGCTATCCAGCCCACTTTCCTCAGCGGCTTCACGGCAGGCGGCTGCCTGGATGTCTTCACCCGGATTAACCGTCCCAGCTGGGATCTGCACACCCACATGCGGATGGTTGAACAACAGCAGCTGCGTGCCATTATTGCCCGGACGGGTGATAAAGCAAGTAACCTTATTGACCGCCTTGCTCATAGCAATGTGAATTCCAGCTCCACATAGGGGAGGTTGTCTGTGATGCGCCGCGACCTGCCCTGCATGAAATCGCCCACCCAATTTCCCGGTTGGGAGGCCTGCGGGTGGTCGAGTAAATCGGCATAGATGCACAGCTCCTTGAGCTTGAGGAACCGGGGTATCTGCCCCAACCAATAGGGGGAAATACTAAATTCCTTTCGGTAGCCAGCCAGGTAATTGGCAAGGAAGGTTTGGGCAAATTCACGGGCATGCGCTTCGCTCGTGGGATTATCAAGCACCATGCTATCGAAGAGCGCCATGGCTATGTCGATGGCGAACCAGCCCCACTGGCAATCATCGAAATCGATGATGACCATACTGCCATCCGGTTTAATGAGGAAGTTGGCGAAGTGCAGGTCATCATGAATCATGCCGAAATCTTCCTGCGAGCGAGGCAGCTGTTTGAGTTCTTCAATCAGGTCCTGCAGCTGCTGGCGCGCCGGGTCGGAGCTGCCAGTTAATTTTCGCGTAGCTTCCAGAATCTCGTAAGATTCAAACCAGGTGGGGCGGGTGAGCCCCGGATCCTCTGGCTGGTACCTGGCAGAAATGCGATGAAACTTGCCTGCTGCCCTGCCGATGGATTGGAACAGACTGGGTGTCCAGGCTGAGACGGGGATGGTTTCCGCCAGGGTACCTTCTACTTTTTCAAAGGCAGTCAACGTGTAGCGCGATCCTTCGAATTCCAGGCTCTCCATGAGCAAGCCGTTTCTTGATGTCAGTGGTGAGGTCACTGGCGCAGCGTTGTTCGCCAGGTAGCTGACCCAATCAAGCATGGCCAGGGTCTGGCTGGGGGGGCAGTCTTCCACGCCAATACGCAGGATGGCCGCCTGATCACCCTGGGTAAATTGGTAGACTGCGTTGTAATGACCCCCGGAAAGCGGGACGAGGCTTTCAGGCGTGGTGCCATACAGCTGGCAGGCGAGGGCAAGCAGGTCAGGGTGGAGCATATAGTTGAATTGTACCAGGAGCAGTGCCAGGCAGTTTGGCGAAATGATACGTCTAGGTGACATTTGAATATGCCCGCTAACCTGTGTGTCAGAATGGCGACAGAAAATTAATCTCTACTATAATTAATCCATCCGTGGATGGTCGTAGAGACGCAGCACTGCTGCCTCTCTACGAATGACATTATTAAAGACATTGGTTAAAAACTATGATCTCCTATGATATTGTGCTTAACAATGGACGCATCCTGGATGGCTGTGGCAACCCCTGGTATGAGGGTGACCTGGCGATCCAGGCGGGGAGGATCGCCAAGATTGCCCCACCCGGCACAGCGCGGGGGAAACGAATTATCGACCTGGCAGGCAGGTTCGTCTCACCCGGTTTTATTGATATCCACACCCATTCCGACCTGTCCATTCTGGTCAACCGGCGGGCAGAGAGCGTAATCAGGCAGGGAGTAACCACAGAGCTGATTGGTAACTGCGGGATGAGCCCGGCACCTGTCGCTGAATCCCACCAGGTTGAGCTCAAGCGCTATTGGGGTCCGATCTCCGAGCAGGCAGATGTGACTTGGAGCTGGCGTACGTTCGGTGAATACCTGGACACCCTGGAGCAAGGCGGGCTGGGAATCAACATTGCATCATTGGCGGGGCACGGCGCGCTGCGCATGGCAGTGGTAGGGTTGGAGGAGTGTGCGCCTTCGAAAGCTGAATTAGAGCGCATGCAAGTCATGTTGGAAGAAGCGCTACAGGCAGGTGCAGTCGGTTTGTCGACTGGGCTGGTGTATCCACCGGGGTGTTTCGCTAAAACCGAAGAGATTATCGCCCTGGGTAAGGTGGTCGCCAGGTACCATGGCTTTTACGCCTCGCACATCCGCGGTGAGCGGGAGACCATCCTGGAGGCCGTAGCAGAAGCAATCCGCATTGGAAAGGAAGCCGGTATCCCGGTGCAGATCTCGCACAATGCCCCAAAATTTGGGGCATCCCAGGATGCCAGCGCCAACCTGCGTTTGGTGGAGCATGCCCGCCTGGGCGGGCAGGATGTGACTGTGGATAATGACCTACACACCGACCTGGGTCCTTCGCTCACCGGTGGGCTGCCGCAGGAATTTGAAGACCTGCCAGCCGAGCAGATTGCAGTCCTACTCAATGATCCTGAAAAGCGAGCCTCGATTCGCCAGGAGATTGTGGAGGATAAAAAGCCCGCATTTGGGCCTGTGGGGTTGCTCAAGCATGGCCAGTGGCACAGGATCACCATGCTTCACGCACCCCACAGCCAAGAGGTGGTAGGCAAAACCATCCAGGCTATTGCCACGGAGCGAGGCGCTGATCCCTTTGATGTTTATTTTGACTTGATCATCGCCAATGGGCACCAGGCGGAGGCGATCTTTGACTATATCGATGAAGCCAATATCCGCATCCTGCTACAGCACCCGGCAGTGATGATCTCATCCGATGGCCAGGTGCTGGCACCTTACGGTTTCCTGAACGACCCGCCGCCTTATTCCCCGTGCAGCTACGGAGAGTTCCCTGGCGTGCTGGAGCGGTATGTGCGCGACAACCCGGTGTTGAGCCTCCAGGAAGCCATCCGTAAAATGACCTCCTTCCCCGCCCAGCGCCTGGGGATGCTGGATCGCGGCGTGTTACGCCCTGGGGCCTTGGCAGACGTGGTGGTATTCGACCTGGAGCGCATGCACGACCGGGCGACCAACCTATACCCCCACAACTACCCGTTTGAGAACTTCCCCCACCAGTACCCGGAAGGGATCGATGTGGTGCTCGTTAATGGGGAGGTGGTGGTGGAGAATGGTGAGCATACCGGCGCATTACCTGGCAGGGTTTTGCGGCATGGCAGGGGATAAATTTTACTAGCCGACGGGATTGTGGCTGCCGAGGAAGCGGTATGCCCCAATCGATTGAATGAAGATGCTGATGATAGAAGCGTAGGCGATAATCTTTTGGCCAACCACCTGAATGACCAACCCCTGGGGTGAGTCGAAGCTGGGACCGTTGGTGAGCAGCAGGTAATACCCAATCAGCATCAAGCAGAAAACGGTGAATACCCAGGCGTACACCTTGGGATAGTGCTTATCAATGAACATGGCCGGCAGGTAGCATAGCACGGCCAGGGGGAACAAGCGGAAGGCCCAAATGACAAAAAACACGTGGGCAGATCGGGCTACATCGGCGGGTGCGAAGGCGATGCCCATGAAGCAAATTCCAGCCACTATTCCCAGGCCCGAGCCGACCCAGCTGAACACTTGTTGCAAGCGGCTGGTCCGGAAGAAGCGCGGGAAGATCACAAAAAAGAGCACCAGGCAAGCCCCCGCGGCTCCCAGCGAGATGATGAATAATCTGGCAGAGGTCCAATTAGGCTTGCCGGATAGGGCTGTCAGCATTCCCAGGTTACTCAGGAAGCTGTGGGTAAGCGAGTAGCCAGAGCGGGAATGATCGTCCACCGAGCCACCGGCATAGGTGAGCATGGCAAGCAGGGTGAGAATCACGAAGGCACCGCAGCCAATTGCGATTGCCAGGTACGAACGGCGGAGTTTTTGTTTGGAAGCTGCGTTTATCATCATAATCAGGACTATACACGTGTGTCAGGGGTGTGTCAAGGAAGTGCGGGTAGAGTCACCTGGGTTGAGACTCTTGGGCAGGTATTTTTATCAGGTACCTGCATCATCGATGGCCTGAGAATATTGGCTCGACCGAGCCAGGCGGATGGCAAACTTGAGGTAGGTGCAGCACAGGCAGAAATATGAATGACCTGCCTAGTGCTAAAGTCATTAAACGAAAATTCATGCAACATGGTATATATATAGGCAAGCATAATCTACGGAGATACTGCGGAAGGCTGTTACAGAGAGAGGAATATTCATGGAAGCCAGTGTGCCAGTGAAATATCGGCGGACGGTGGGTGAAGAGCTGCTCAGGCCGTATGGCGTCACCCTGGATGTACAGGACCAGATGTGGGTGACAGAGGCAGGCGGTGGAAGGGTGACCCAGCTGGATGGGGATGGAAAGCGGCTCAGGTCATTTGGCCGAGGGGAAGGCAGCCTGCTCAAGAAAATTGGCAGGTTGCACCAGCCAGCAGCAACCGCAATGGATAAGATGGGTAATTTTTATGTGGCTGATTTTAAATTGAGCCAGGTGCTAAAATATGACCCACAGGGCCACTTCATCAAGGCTATTGGGCAACACGGCAAGGAAGAGGGCCAATTCATCCATCCCTGGAGCATTAAGACCGATCCTGAAGGTTACCTGTGGGTGGTGGACCGGGATAACCATCGCCTGCAGAAATTTGACACTGAGGGTAACTTTATTGCCAAGATTGGCAAGACCAAGCAGGAAGGCCCGGGAGGTGGCGGGTTCAACCAGCCCAGTGACCTGGCATTCGACAGCGAAGGCAATATCTACGTGACTGACAAGCTGAATTGCAGGGTGGTGAAATTTGACCCGCAGGGGAATTACCTGGCAAAGTTTGGCAAGGTCGGCCAGGAAAAAGGACATTTTTCTGACCCGCGCGGCATTGCCATCGATCGTAACGAGCGCGTGTTTATCACCGATGCCTACCTGGATTACGTGTTGGTCTTTCACACCAGCGGGCGCTTCCTCTTCTCGTTTGGCGGCCCGTTCGATGTGGGCGGCTCGCTGTACCGGCCGATCGGGATCGCAGTAAATAGCCAAGGGACCATTTACATCTGTGACAGCCGCAACAACCGCATCATGATATTTGATAAAAAGTAAGCCAGCTACCACCCACATTGTGATATTGCCAACTCGGTTTTAAGTATTTATTGGCAATAGCTAATATAATCTACAATGAACCGCCATCCAGTCCTGTTGCTGAGCGGCTTGATTCGAGCGGGCGGGATCATTATTGCCGGAGGGAGGCTGATCAATGAGAATTGTTGATATGCAAACCTGGCCGAGGCATGAGCATTACCAGTTTTTCAAAGGCTTTAATCACCCACATTTCAACATGTGTGCAAATGTCGATCTGACGCACTTACGGCCGTACATCAAGTCGCATCAGATCTCATTCAGCGTTGCCATCACCTATCTCATCTCCAGGTCAGCCAATGCCATCCCCGAGTTCCGCTACCGCATGCGGGATGGTGTGCTCGTGGAGCATGAGACCGTCAGCCCATCGGTAACCATCCTGGTGGAAAATGACCTGTTCAGTTTCTGTTTACTAGAATATACCCATGACTTCCAGGTATTTGCCAACCAGGCAACGCAGCTGATCGCCTTGGTGAAGGAGAACCCTACCCTGAAAGACCCACCGAATCGCGACGACCTGCTATACATGACCGCCATCCCCTGGGTGTCGTTCACCAGTTTTACCCACCCGATGCGCCAGCACCCGGCCGACTATATCCCACGTTTCGCCTGGGGCAAAATTACTGACAATGGCGGGAGGAGCCAGATGCCATTAAGCGTGCAGGGTCATCACGAGCTGATGGATGGGATCCACATGGGCAGGTTATACATGATTTTGGAGGATCTCCTGGCCCATCCGGAGACAACCTTAGGATAAGAATCCAGCTGCTTGCTGAGCAGGCTCCTGGCTACACAAAATGGGGCAGGAACAGCCATTCATGCTTTAAGAGAATTCACCTGTTGTCCATGATAAATCGCATCGTGAAGATTTATCGACGATATGCTCGTCGGAAATGAGCTTAGGGAAACCGTTACTGAACCGGTTGCCAGGATAAACCGATCGATGCCCCAGCCCGCCAACTCGAACGAACCGATATCAGGACCACTGCCCTCCAGCCACTGTTAGCACCAATAAGACGATTTTCTTACTTGTGTAAGTCATCTATCCTGTAGAACCCGGGCATGTGTTCGCACTTATGATTGCGATACGATGCGGTGATGAGCTCAGAGGGATACGATGGGTATCTTTTAACTGTAGCGAATATTTAGGTTGAGAGCCAGAAATTTTTAGATATCAATTTACTTTGGATGTATACTAGATAGCCATGGCAGGGCGTGTCCAGATATGAATAAGAAGTTATTACCGATCATTCTGGTAGGGGTGATTTTTTTATCGGTGGTGATATTTTATGCTCCCACCAATAATTGGAATTGGGATCCTTCTTTTTATTACGCCCAGATCAGGTCTCCGATCATCGAGAATGATCTAAATTTTCGAAACGAGACGATCACGCGCGATATTTGTACACCCGCTACGGTGACCGGGCTGCAGGGGAGCATTTGGCCAATCGGGCCAGGCATATTATGGTCACCTTTTTTCCTATTGGCACACCTGTTCGTGTCTATCGTAATCCCTGCAAAAGCAAATGGTTTTTCTGTTCCCTATATTGCACTGGTTTCATTCGGCTCGGCGTTTTATGGAATGGCCGGTGTATTTATACTGTATAAAGTTTGTCGTTATTATGCTGGGAGATTCTTGTCCATAATCACCGTCTTGCTCACCCTTTTTGCCACGCCAGTGTTCTATTACATCTATCGCCAGCCGATTATGCCGCATTCTACCGGCTTTTTTATTGCCGCACTCTTGTTACTTTGTACCATCATGTTGATAAAGAACCAGATTGACCAGAAATGGAGTGGATTGATATTCGGCGTACTGGTCGGGTTATCTTTCCTGTTACGCTGGGCAGGCATCCTGGTGGTTATCTTCCCCCTGGTGTACTTCATTAGTGCGATTACTCAATCCGTTAAAGCCAGGGATCCGCGTGAGTTACGGCGTTGGATTATTCAGATATTCGTGGGGGTACTCAGCTTTGTCCTGACGATATCTCCTCAATTGGCCTTGTGGCAGCGTTTATATGCGAATTTTCTGGTCATGCCCCAGGGAGCCGGCACATTTGTCGACAACCTCCTGCCGATTAACCTTTTCAAAGTCTTTTTTGATACCAATCGAGGCATCATATTCTGGTGCCCGTTTGTGTTAATTGGCATGCTTGGCATCATTCGCATTCCTGAACTAAAGCTTCGCATTCCAGGCCTGATTTATCTGGTCAGCCAGATCATCATCATTGGATATCGTCTGGATTGGTTCAGTGGGGGTGGCTTTGGTGCACGATATTTTGTGGAGCTACTCCCCATGCTTGCCGTGGGTTTCATCTGCCTGGTGCGTGGTTTTTCGGAGAAGCCAGTTGCGCGGGTGGCTTTAGCCATCCTGGCCGCCGCCCTGATCATACATCAATTCGTTTTAGTCTATGTAGTTGAGCAAGCGATCAATAATTGGCTGAATTTTGCTGATTATCTCAAAGGATTACCGCTCGGGAAGCGCTGGCAGCTCAACAGCTTGATCCGGCTGGTGAAAAATCCAGGATTGTGGTTCGAGTTCCGGCCTTATACCAGCTTACTCAGGCAATCGATCCTGGTCAACCTGGTTTCAGGTGTGCTTGACCTTCGTGCTTATTTAATATCTGCAACCGCCGCCGTATTAGCACCCTTGGCAGTTGTACTCGTTTTATGGACGAAAAAACTGAAACGGAGTATGCTGCTACCTTATATACCGATAGGAGTAGTCATGTACATGGTTACCTGGGCAGTATATTTGACGGTGGTAGGTTAAAAATAATCTTTAGAATAATGAAGCTGATATAACAATTTACGCTGAATAACTGCTAAAGGGAGGAAGTAATCTCATGTATACCACAGATCTATATGAAGGCATGCTTGCAGAGACCGTTATCCTGCCGGGTTACCACGCAGACCTGATCAATGCATATTTTGCCCGGCCGCTGGGGGCGGGGCCATTCCCCGGCATGCTGCTCATTCACCACCTGCCCGGTTGGGATGAATGGTACCGCGACACGGCCCGCAAGTTCGCTGAGCATGGCTATGCCACCCTGTGCCCAAACCTGTACTTCAGGGATGGGCATGGCACCCCTGAAGATGTCGCTGCCAAGGTCCGTGGTGCGGGAGGTGTCGCTGATGACCAGGTGCTGGGCGATGTAGCAGCTGCCCTGGCAATGCTGCTGGCCTTACCGTATGTGAACGGCAAAGCAGGTGTCTTCGGGACGTGCTCAGGCGGCCGGCATGCCTATCTATCGGCCTGCCGCATCCCGGGGTTCGCCGCCCTGGTGGACTGTTGGGGTGGACGGGTGGTGATGGCACCCGAGGAGCTGACCCCCAAGCAACCAGTGGCGCCAGTGGATTACACCACCAGCCTGAGCTGCCCGGTGCTGGGGATCTTCGGCAACGATGACCGCAGCCCCACGCCACAGCAGGTGGATGAGCTGGAAGCCGCGCTGAAGAACCACGGGAAAAATTATGAATTCCACCGTTACGACGGTGCCGGGCATGGTTTCTTCTATCACAACCGGCCCAATTACCGCCAGGCACAGGCCGTGGATGGTTGGGACAAGGTCTTTACATTCCTTAACAAACACCTGAAAGGAAGCTGAGCATGTGCACCATGATTGCCAAACAAGTGAGCGTCACGGGGAGTGGGAAGGCTACAAACAGTTGGTTCGCGGTTGACCAGGCCAGCGTGAGCTATGACCATCCTTTCGATATGCCCCTGGAATACAGCCTGAACCTCGACTTCACCAACCAGGGCAGCGGACCAGGCGCTCGCGTGGCTGTGGAGCTGGATGCCGAGTCGGCTCGTAAGCTGGTGGCTGCGATCCAGGAAGTGCTGAGGCAGGCGGAAGCGGGTGGATTCCTGATAAGAAGTTAGCTGGTGTTAGGGACAGCCCGCGTGCGAAGGGTAATGTTAATATGCGGGCATGGGGAACCAAACCTGCCCGGCGTTTTGGTATCTATACGCTTGCGAACGAGTACCCGCACTCTTGAGCAAATAGCAGTTTTTTGAGGAGGCACTTACCCCCATGGTAGAGATCGTACCTTATAAAGACAGCTGGCCAGCTGAATTTTATAAAATCGGATCGGCGCTGAGGCAAGGGTTGGGTGAGCTGGCATTGCGCATCGATCACATCGGCTCCACCTCGGTCCCCGGATTGGATGCCAAGGATATCATCGATATCCAGGTGACCGTCGCTGCGCTCACAGAGACGGTACGCCAGGCGATGCTGGTGCTGGGATATACCCCGCTTGAGCACATCGCCAGCGATCACCGCCCGGCTGGGGCAATGGGGGCAGAGGAGGACTGGCAGAAATGGTATTTCCGCCCACCTCAAGGACAACGCCCCACCCATTTGCACATGCGCGTGCAGGGGCGAGCCAACCAGGGCTATCCGCTCCTGTTCCGCGACTACCTGCGGGTACACCCGGCGACTGCCCAGGCTTATGCAGAGCTGAAGCGCCGCCTGGCAGCCAACCTGGCTGACCCGGAGACATACCCTGATGTGAAAGACCCCGCCGTCGACCTGATCTACCTGGCGGCCGAGGAATGGGCAGCAGCCACCAGCTGGGAACCTGGTGGGTCGGATTGTTAGCGATGCTTGGAGAGGTAAAAACATGGAAACCTTGCAATCTATTCGTAATCGTTGCAGCTTGAAAGCACACATCTCCGCCCGGGAGATCGAGCCGGAAAAGATCAATGAGATCCTGGAAGCCGGCAGGCTGGCAGCTTCTGCCCGTAACTACCAACCCTGGCGCTTTGTCGTTGTCCACGATAGGCAAGTGGTCGGGGAGCTGGTCCAGGCGTTTTCTGAATCGAACCAGGTAATCAAGGATGCACCGGCTATCCTGGTCGTGTGCGGGCGGGCTGCGGACGATGTGATCCGCGATGGTCGGGAGTATTACCTGTTTGACATCGGCCTGGCAGTGGCGAACATGGTACTGGCTGCCACCGACCTGGGTATCATCACGCACCTGATGACAGCCTTTGATGAATCGCAGGTGAAGCAGGTCTTGCACCTCCCCGAGGATGTGCGTGCAGTGGTTGCTACACCGCTGGCTTACCCCCTGGAACCTACCTATGCACAGGCTGCCAGCGAGCGCCTGGCGATGCGTACGCGCAAAGACCTCAAGGAGCTGGTTTACTACAACCGCTGGAGTGAGGTTGAGCCGGCTTGAGGCGACTAGAATAATCTTATTAGCTGGTACCAATCACCAACTACCTCGCGCGTGGGTGGATTGTAACGCTTCAACCGTTGTACACATCTAAAAACGTGAATCTGTCCATGGGAGGTAGCTATGGATGTGACGATGATTGGTACTGGAAAAATGGCGCGCGGTATCTCCACCCGCCTGTTGGTGGGGGGTCATCAAATAACTCTGGTCGGTCATACTGCCGGGAAGGCTGAGAGCCTGGCCGCCGAGCTTGGTGCGATCGGTAAAGGACGCATCGAAGTCGCCCATGCTGGCGTGCTTGGTGGCGAGGTGGTTTTTCTGGCGGTTCCCTACGCAGCAGCGCAATCTGTTGTGGCCAAGTATCGTGAGCGACTGAAGGGCAAGGTCCTGGTAGATATCACCAATCCGATGAATTTTCAAACGCTGGAGCCGACGAGCCCCGATAACATTTCCGGTGCAGAGGGGTTGGCGAAGCTGTTGCCAGACACCACGCAGGTGATCAAGGCATTTAATACTGTTTTTAGCCGAACCCTGCCCGAGGGGCAGAAAGCTGGTCAGGTACTGGACGTCTTCATTGCCGGGGACGATGCCGAAGAGAAGGCAAAAGTATCCCGCTTAATCGAAAGTGGTGGCATGCGCCTGATCGATACCGGGCCGCTGAAACGTGCCCGTCAGCTGGAAGCGTCGGGGTTGTTGCACGTCGCCCTGCAGTCGCAGGTGAATGGGGGATACAGCACCGCCTTCAAGCTCATCATCTGAACGGGAAACTTTGCCTGGTAAGCCAGCGTGGTTATCAACATCTCACCTGCCGGCTATCATATTCATTTATATTTGGAGGAGTAGACGGGTAATCCTCCCCTGGGTGGTCCCTGCCTGTGTGAATTTCGAATAATGATAAAATAATCTGATTACTGTAACGGGAGTATTCCCTCGTTAGGAGAATTGGAACATGATCTGCCCTCACTGCCAGACGGATAACCCCGATGCCGCCCACTTCTGCTTGCGATGCGGGCAGGAATTACTCCGTAAGTGCAGCAACTGCCATTCAGAGCTACCGATGGGGGCTCATTTTTGCATGCAATGTGGACAGCCAGTGCAGACCGAGACCAGCATTGACAGCCAGCGTTTGAGCCAGCTGGCTGCAGAAGCTCCCGGTGAGCTGGTGCAAAAAATTCGTACCGAACTATCGCTGGTGGCGAAGCGGCCGGCTGGAGCACTGCGGGAACAGCGGGTAGTCACCACCCTCCTTGCAGATGTGGTCGGCTCAACCGGCCTGTCAGAGAAGCTGGGCCTGGAAGCCTGGACCGAATTGATCAACACCGCCTTCGATTGCATCGCCAAGGTTATATATAAATATGAGGGCACAATCGCCCGGATTCTGGGTGATTCGTTGCTGGCGTTCTTCGGGGCGCCGCTGGCACATGAAGATGACCCTCAAAGGGCCATCTCAGCTGGCTTGGAAATTATCGAGCAAATCCGCCTCAATTGCCATGAACATAATGCCACGCATGCTGTCGATTTTAAAATGCGTGTGTGCATCAATACCGGGCCGGTGATCATCGGCGCGGTGGGTGGAGACCTGACCTACGATTACAACGCGTCTGGCGCGACCATCAACCTCACCTCCCGCATCAAGTTTGCCGGCAAGCCGATGAGCGTATTAGTCACCGGTAACACCTATCCTTTTATATCCCCGTACTTCGAATGTCACGACTTGGGCTCCGTCAGTGTGAAGGGCGTGTCAAAACCGATGCGTGTCTACCAGGTGATCTCGGCACGCTCCACCCTCGGGCGCACGCGTGGCTTTTCGGAACTGGCCAGCCCGATGGTCGGTCGCCAGCAGGAGTTGGAAACATTGATGAACACCTGCGATGCGGTGAGGGCTGGGTTAGGCCGGGCGGTCCTGATCACGGGTGAGCCGGGTCTGGGCAAAACTCGCCTGATCCAGGAATGGCAAAAAGCCGTTGAAGCGAAAAATGAGCGCGGTTACCGTCAGACCCCTGCCAGGAGCTGGGTGACTGGACGCTGCTTATCCTACCAGCAAGGCCAGGCTTACCAATTACTGGTAGATCTTTTACGTAACATGTTTGGCGTGACAGCTGGTGACGATGAAGGGCAAACACGGGCCACGCTAGAGATGCAACTGCAAAGCCTTCTGGGTGATCGGGCAGGGGAGATATTTCCCTTCCTGGCTCACTTGCTGGGATTGAAATTAGAGGGGGAGGCCTGGCAGCGCACCCTGGTCACCGATCCGCAGGCAATGCAGATGCTCTATCTCAAGGCCATGGAACAGTTACTGCAAGCTATCATGCAGCACACCTCCCTTATCCTTGTGCTGGAAGACCTGCATTGGGCGGATGACTCATCCATCGAGGTCTTCACCAAGCTGCTGCCGTTAGTGAACAGTGGGCCGATCCTTTTCTGCCTGGTGACGCGCATGGAACGCGAATCAGCGGGCTGGAAACTGGTCACGGCTGCCCGCCAGCTCTTGGGTGGAAGTCTGACCGAAATCAGCCTGCAGAGCCTGTCTGAGAAAGACAGCCGCTCATTGGTGGCCAACCTGCTGTCAATAGAAACGCTGGAGAACAGGGTGCGTGGGCTGATCCTCGACAAGGCTGAAGGTAACCCCTTGTTCCTCGAAGAGGTCATCCGCATGTTGATCGACCGGGGGGCGATTTCTTTCAAGGATGGCGCCTGGATCACTGAGCAGGAGATCAGCCCACGTGACATCCCCGATAACCTGCAAGGGCTTTTGCTGGCCCGGATCGACCGCTTGCCATCCGAAGCACGCTACACCTTGATGGTGGCATCGGTGATCGGGCGCAACTTCCTGGTCAAGGTCCTGTCGCAAGTACTTGGAGGAGCATAATATGGGCTTATTCAACAATCTGAGCGCATTGGAATCTGCCGGGTTGATCCAGGTGGCGAAGGTCGAGCCTGATCTCGAGTACCTGTTCCGGCATTCGATGGTTCAGGATGCTGCTTATGCCGCCCTGCTGGATAGCGACCGAAAGCGCCTGCACCTGGCAGTCGGCAATGCCATTGAACAACTCTATCCAGGCAGGAAGAAGGAATTTGCTGCCATTCTCGGCAACCATTTTAAACTTGCCGGTGAGGAAGAGCATGCCCTGAGCTATTTCATCCTTGCGGGCGATGAAGCCTTAAAGGTCTATGCCAACGCTGAGGCTGAGCTGCAATATCGCAGTGCCCTCGAGTTAAGCTGTTGCTCTGGGCTAGACATCGCCTGGCTTTATTCCGGGCTGGGTGAAGCGCTATACCGCCAGAACCGTTTTGTGGAGTCAGCCGATGCTTTCCAGGAAGGGATAAAGATTTATCGTGCTTGTGGCGACAATGACGGGGTGGCACGCCTGTATGCCCGGCTGGCACGCGTGGAGTGGTATGACAGTAAGCGACCTAAGGGGCTGCAAACCTGCCTGGTGGGCATGAAAGAAGTGCGCGATGCCCCCGATAGCCAGGGCAAAGCGATGCTGATCCACGAGACTGCCCGTGCCTACTACTTCAATGGGAATTCAGAGAAAGCCCTTCCGTTGTGCCGGCAAGCCCTGAAAATCGCGGAGCAGCTTGGCGATACATATCTGCAGGCCGATAGCATGGCTACTCTGGGTATCCTGTCTGGCATCACCCCCGAAGAATCGCTGGAGGCTTTGGGTAAGGCGGTCGATCTTGCGGAAGCCAACGGCTACATGCAAGTGGCGCTCAGAGCTTATATCAACCTGGGCACAATGACCCGTACCTGGCGAGGAGATAACGAGACGGCCTTGCGATGCTTTCGCCGTTCTGCTGAGCTGGGCAAGCTGCGCGGTGTTGCTTCGGAGGAGCAATTGGGCCTCTCAAGCTATATCAGCTGCCTGTTCGCTCCTGGAAGGCTAAAAGAGGTCAGGGCAGAGCTGCCAAATTTGGAAAAGCTGGCCAGCCAGATGCCCAATCCTGAGCCGAACCTGGTCTTGATCAGCTATCTTAAGGCGATCCTGACAATCCATGAAGGAGATTGGGATAGCGGTCTGGCAATCTTCTGGCAAATCCTGCAGCGTTATCGTGAGTTGAAAAACAAGGAATCAGAATTGAGCGTGCTTGATGAGCTTAGCTGGATGATCCTGGAAAAGCAACGCTGGGGAGAACCAGCCGACCTTGTAAAAGTGGAAGAGCTGCTTAATACCGTCCTGGAAATCGTCAAACACAAAAGTTCGAAGGAGCTGATCTGGGTTTACCCGCGCATGGCCATGCTGAAAGCCCGCCAGGGGAAAATTGAAGAAGCTGAACAATGGTTAGAAAGAGCACAGCAACGGATGCCAGGTTCCAGCTCGATTTGGGATGAACGCTTCATGCAGGAATGCACCATGGAGATCGATTTTGCCAGGCGAGATTGGGATCAGGCCCTTAGCCAGGTTGAAAAAATCACCCGCACGGATGCGCGCCTGGGTTTCAGGGTAAATTATGCTCGCAGCTTACTGAGCTGGGGAGATATGCTAATTATGCGAGGTCTTTCAGGTGACCTAGAAACAGCCGAAACCCTGTTACGGCAGGCAATCGAAGAGTGCAATGCCATGGGTATTGGTCACTACCCGGATATTGCCGGAGCTAAGCTGGAGGTCATCGGGGCAAGGCAGCACGCTCGCACGCTTGATCATGAGAAGATGACTAGGGAGCTGAAAAAAGCCCGCCGTGTGCAAGAAAGCCTGCTGCCCGATAAACCGCCCCAACTGGCCGGTTGGGATCTCACGGTGATGCTTGAACCTGCCCACGAGACCAGTGGTGATTTTTACGATTTTCTGATGCTGCCGGATGGGAAGTTAGGCTTGATTATTGCCGATGTTACCGACAAAGGCACCGGTGCGGCTTTATATATGGCATTAAGCCGTTCCCTGTGGCGTACATTCGCGGTAAACCATCCCGAAGAGCCTCAACAAACCCTGGCTGAAACCAACCAACGCATTATGGCAGATACGCACGGCGGACTATACATCACCCTGTTTTACGGAATCCTCGAGCCCCAGGAAGGTGCTTTTCGGTTTTGCAACGCCGGGCACCTGCCTGGATTACTGCAACGCGCGAAGGATGGTGAGATAGAGCAGCTTAAACGCACTGGTATCCCGCTGGGTGTGCTGGAAGCCGCCGGGTGGAGCAAAGAAGGGCTGATCATGGAGCCGGGGGATGCTCTCGTGTTGTACACCGACGGGATTACTGAGGCACAAAACAGCGCTGAAGAATTCTATGGCCTGGAGAGACTGCTGAAAACTTTAAAACGGGCACAGGGTAAACCTGCTGTTGAAATTCGCGACCTGATTTTGAGCGACTTGCGGAACTGGGTGGGGCAAGCAGAGCAGTTCGATGACATCTCCCTGATGGTACTGGTAAGGGAGAAGAAGTAACCAAGGTGTAAATTCAGCGTTACTGTGGGTGAGGAAATTACATCTTCCCCCTCCAACCTCCCCCATTGCGATGCTTAAAAATAGAGGAGGGTAAGAATGGCGATCATTCTTGCAATCGAGTCATTTGATCGGTTTGTTATGCAACCACCCAGTATGCCTGAAATGAGCGCACAGGCTGCCCTCCAGCTGGTGAAACTGTTCGATGAGCAGCACATCGCAGTGATCCTGGATGGGGGATGGGGGGTGGATGCGCTTTTAGGTGAGCAAACCCGCCGGCATGCCGACCTGGATATCGTCATTGCATATGACGACGTGATCCGTTTACGCAGCCTGCTTGAAGGTAAAGGATATGCAGATGTGCCTCGACCGGATACACGCCCGGTTAATTTTGTGATGGGCGATGCTCAAGGCCACGAGGTGGATATCCACACCTATTCGAAAGACCGTCTTAATCACCCGGAGCAAGGGCTGGATTACCCACTCGAGTCATTCTATGGCGAGGGTCGTATCCTGGATTACCCGGTCAGGTGTATCGATGCGATCAGCATGGTGCAATTTCACACCGGGTACGAGCTGGATGATAACGATTACCGTGATGTAAAGGCACTCTGCCTGCGGTTTGGTATCCAGATGCCAGCCGAATATAACAGGTTCGAACAGCCTCAGCCCGACGAATAATCGCGGATTGCTTCAGCATGGATATTCAAGTTGAAGTATGGAAGAGGAGATCTTATGGAACCGAGTGAGATTTTTAGCCAGTGGGGTCAGGTGCGGGCAGACCTGATCACCACCATCGACATGTTCAGCGAAGACGAGCTCACTTTTACACCCTTTACGGGCTCATGGCCGGTGGGGCAGATTATGCTGCACATCGCCGACTGCGAAGATAACTGGCTGTATGGTGTGGTTCAACATCAGATACAACCCTGGATATCCTATGATTTAGCCGATCATCCGACCAAATCTGCGATCAAGGCGATCCTGGAGCGAGCGCATCTCCGCACCATCCAGCTGCTTGAAGACTTGAACGAAGATGACCTGGATGATAAGTATAAGCTCCCGGATGGCAGTGTAATCCGATTGCGTGGGATCATCTGGCATGTGCTCGAGCACGAGATCCACCACCGCGGAGAGCTTTCGCTGGCATTGGGGTTGTTGGGCCGGGAAGGCCTGGATGTGTAGACACCCAGGTTATGGCAATCTTGATTTGTAAAAGGATCTCAGGAAACCGGCTTGATTGAGATTAATCCCAGCCAGGTAACACCGAAATTTACCACCTTGTTTGAGAGAGGTATCCCAACGGGCATCCGCTGTATCGCAGTGCTCGGGGGCGGCAATGCTGGCAGGATATTCGTTGACGACCTGGCAGATCCGCGGTTGGGTTATGTGTGGGAGCAGGATGATGGCACCTTGTACCAGGGTGGAGCAGTGGATGCGGCACAATTGCTAGAGATGGTTGCTTTGCTCAGGCAGACTGGCATCGTCGCCCTTGCCTTCCGCGAGAATGATCCCATGCTCGATATTTTTCCTCCGCAGCCGGATGCCGGGGCAGAATGCCTTGAGCTGGAGCGTGCCGCTTCAGGTAGCGACCTGACGCCTCACCTGCAACTCCCCGCAGGCTACCAGGTTTTCCACCTGAGCTATGAGCTAATTGAAAAAAGCCCACGACTCGGAGATACCCTGGCCCGCTATGTCGGTCTGGAGAGCTATCTCGAAAGCGGATTAGGGATCTGCCTCCTGCACGGAGATGAATATGTATGTACTGCCCGGGCAGATATGGAAGTGGATAAGGTGCGAGAAGTGGGCATTATCACCGAGCCAGCCCACCGCGGGAGAGGGCTTGGTACGATAGCCGTCGCGCACCTGCTCAACTGGTGCGATGAGCTAGGCTGTTCAACTTACTGGGATTGCGCCCGGTATAATATCGGCTCAGTGAAGATCGCTCACAAGCTTGGTTATGGCAACCAGCGAGAGTATCGGTTACTCGCCTGGTTCCCACCCAGGAAAGAAGTCAGGATAGGATGAACTTTCAACCCATTCGAAATACCCAGGATTTTTTAGACAGCTTGCGTGGCAGGCAACTCCAGGTGTACCTGATGGGCGAGCGCGTGGTGGAACCGGTTGACCACCCGCTGATCCGCCCATCGGTGAATGCCATGGCGATGTCTTACCAGCTGGCAACCGATGAGCCTGACCTGGCGACAGCAACCTCACCCTTTACCGGACAAGCGGTGAACCGTTTCCTGCACATCGCCACGAGTGCGGAGGATGTCGTCTGGCAGAATAGAATGCAGCGCAGGCTGGGCCAGCTGACCGGCACGTGCTTCCAGCGCTGCGTCGGCATGGACGCCTTGAATGCGCTGTATTCGGTAACCTACGAGATTGACGCAAAGTATGGCAGCTGCTATCATTCCAGGCTGAGGGCGTTCATCAAAGAGATGCAGGTAAATAATTACGTCATTGGTGGGGCAATGACGGATGTAAAGGGTGACCGGAGTAAAAGCCCATCTGAACAGGCGGATAAAGACATGTACCTGCATGTCACCCGGCGTAGCTCGCAAGGCGTGTACGTGCGAGGTGCCAAGGCACACCAGACGGGATGTGTCAATTCCCATTGGCTGATCGTCATGCCAACCTTGCGCTTGAAGCCGGAAGAGGGCGATTTCGCCATCGTCGGGGCGATACCGGTTGATGCGCCGGGGATTACTTATGTGATCGGCCGGCAGTCGTGTGACACGCGCCTCCTGGAAGGGGAAATCGAGGCAGGCAACGCCAATTACAGCGGGCAGGAAGCCCTGATCATCTTTGAAGAGGTGTTCATCCCCAACGAGCTGATCTTCATGGATGGGGAGACGGAGTTCAGTGCCATGCTGGTGGAGCGCTTCACAGCCTTCCACCGCCGCAGCTACGTGTGTAAAGCTGGCGTTGGTGATGTGCTCATCGGGGCAGCCGCCACCGCGGCAGCCTATAATGGGGTGGAGAGGGCCAGCCACGTGCGCGACAAGCTGGTGGAGATGACCCTGCTCAACGAAACCATCTATGCTACAGGCATGGCTTCATCGTATCAAAGCCAGGTCACGCCAGCCGGATCGTACCTGTGTGACCAGCTGTTGGCCAACGTGTGCAAGCAGCAGGTGACGCGCATCACCTACGAGATGGCGCGCCTGGCGCAGGACCTGGCCGGTGGCTTGCTGGTTACCCTGCCCTCCGATGCAGATCACCGCACCGCCGAGACCGGAGCTCTGCTGGACAAGTATCTCAAGGGCCGGGTGGATGTGCCCACGGAAAACCGCAGGCGCATCCTGAGATTAATCGAGAACCTGACCCTTGGCCGCAATGCTGTCGGCTACCTGACTGAAAGCCTGCACGGGGCGGGCTCTCCGCAGGCCCAGCGCATCCAGATTCAACGCCAGATGAACCTGGAGGTCAAGCAGAAACTGGCAAAAAACCTGGCAGGTATCAAAGAGGAGTGATTTATGGAGATGTTAGTGGTCTATGATTCCCAATATGGGAACACCGAAAAAATCGCCCAGGCGATTGGGAAGGTCTTGCAGGAGCATGGGAACGTGACGCTCGTCAGGTTGGGGGAAGTGAAGCCTGATCAGCTGGCCGGGTTGGACCTGCTGGTGATTGGCTCTCCAACCCAGCAATTCCGGGCAACGGAAGCCATGCGGACTTTTTTAAAGGCTCTCGCCCCAGGTGGTTTGAAAGGCGTGAGAACCGCGGCCTTCGATACCCGCCTGACCCAGGCTTTTATCGATAAACATCCTCCCCTGGGAATCTTCGAGAGGATTTTCGGATATGCCGCGGGGCGGATCGCCAAGGCCCTGAAGCAAAAAGGTGGTCAGCTGGTACTGCCTCCGGAAGGATTTTATGTGGAAGACACGCCCGGGCCACTGGTGGAAGGTGAGCTTGAGCGGGCGGGGATGTGGGCGGGCAAGATATTCGCATAGCCGTATTTGTTGGTTGAGATATCAGGCAAAAAGAGGTCACACACATGAAAAAATCGATGGGATTATTTATTTTGCTACTGTTCGCATTGCTGCTCCCTGCCTGCTCCCTGGTTGGCAGCCAGGGTGGGATGATAAAGCCAGGTGATAAGGTGGGAGACTTCCTGGTAACCCAGGGACAGGAAGGCAACTTTACCTATGGATTTACCGTGGCGTGCGCTCAAATGAGTGATGCAACTACCTACACCTGTGAAGCCATAGTGGGAGAAAACATTTACGTCTCCACCGGGATCTATGTAACCGATAAAAATGCGAGCCAGGAAGATATACTGACCAATTCCAAGTATCAGCTGTTCATCAACGACCAGCCAGTGGACCTGGAATCCTTTGGCTTGGTTGAGTACACCCACCCGGGCGCGGAAGAGCTGGGGATGATCCACTTTGCTAACGTGGTGATAACCACCGATAGACCCGGCGAGATCACCGTTCGAGATGAAGGGGTGTATGATAATGGAGAGCCGTTTTCATCCACTTCCACCTATGTATTCAGCCAGCCGTAAGCAAGCAGGTAAAGAACTGTAACCATCGTGTAACTAGCATTTTGTGGCTAATGGGAAACCTGGCCTTTTACCACTGGGAAATATCAGAAGCTGGGGAGGCGGTCGAGCCCGTCGCCATGGCGTTCATGTAAGACCTACTGTGCATATATGTGCTGCCGAATCAGCACACCAGGTTTGGCACGCGCAAGTAATTCTTCAAGGCATTTGTTGGATTGAATATTCAATCATAGCGAGGCGATGGGGTAGGTAATCTCCCTGGGGGCAGCTGATCAGCTGCGTGTGGAGGTGCACACCGCCACAGTGACGCGCAGCAACGTCCGCCTTTATGAGAAATTCGGCGTCAGGTGCATGGAAGCAAACACGGTATGGCAAACTGGCATTACCGTCTGGGCATCGCTAAAGCCAGCTCAGTCAGGGTTTGCAGGATAATATTTTACAAAAACAGGAGAATTATTTGACGTTGTGCTCACTACCTAAATGGGGAGGCTGATCGAGGGGGATGCAAATGCATGCTGAAACGTTGTTGACTAAGCTTATTTTTGGAGTATAGTGAAGTTACAATTTTTCAGATTCATTGGTTAAGCTCTACAACAAAAGCACAGAAGCTTCATGGGGAGGAGAACATGTCGCCTACCGTTGCCATTACGATGATCGAATCCGGTCTCGGCAGCATATTAACCGGCACTGTCCTTTATCTGGTGCTTTCACGGGGGAAACAAGCCTACCACTATGTGTTTGCTGCATTTTTATTTATCTGTTTTATCTGGGATTTGGGGACCTGCCTGCTCATGATCAGGAACGATCACCTGAACGAGCTGCCGCTTATTGGAATGATCGCTATCCTACCCTGTATTTTCATCCCAGCATTAATCTTCACCTTCGCGAATTTATATACGGAACGACCGATCAAATGGGCGCTCATACTGGTGTGGGTATTGACAGCTTTGACTTGGGTTCCGATTTTCATGGGTCTCATATACAAGATAGAAGGTATTTATTTTTATGATTGGGGAAACATCTTCCGCGTAAAACCTACGATCCTCAATTATTTCATCTTCATTTTTTGGTTTGGGATCAACCTCCCGGCGATATGGCTGCTTTACAGAGGCATGCAACGTGAAAAATCTCCGGTGAAGCACCGCCATTATGTATATATTATTTCTGGCTTCTTGGTGGTCACCTTTTCTGTCGTCAAAGCGCTTGTGACAATGAATATAAACGCAGCGTTCCTTCTCCCCTTGGGGATGTTTTTAAACGATATCCTTGTAGCTATCATTGGGCTGGCGATCATTAAAGATCAGCTGTTCGACATCACCGTAATCGTCAAGAAAGGCACGATTTACTCGATCCTGGCGGCCATCCTGATCTTCGTTTACAGCTTCGTCGAACACATCCTGGTGACCTATGTAGGTGAAAAGGTGGGCGAGAATTCGACTCTGCTACACCTGCTGGCAGTGGGGGTTGGGATTGCCGTGCTGATGCCACTCAAGAGCCGCATTGAACGCAGGATTGAGGGGTATTTCGCCCACCGCAGCCTGCAGTTCTAATCTTATCTGAGAAGGGATGCTGATGGATATGATTGGAATATGAAACGCTTATACAGATATCTATCTCATCGTAGTGGGGGTAGCCATGCTGTTTACTTTTGGCTTACCTTTAATCCTGGCGCCGATGAGCTTTCTCAGGCTTTTCCGCTGGGAGATCCCCGAACAAAAGGCACTGGCAATCTCCCTGGGCAGGTCACTGGGGGTCTTCATCGCCATCATGGCTATCTTCGCGTTTA
Source organism: Anaerolineales bacterium (assembly GCA_003105035.1). Taxonomy (NCBI): domain Bacteria; kingdom Bacillati; phylum Chloroflexota; class Anaerolineae; order Anaerolineales; species Anaerolineales bacterium. The sequence goes on from PQAL01000033.1 coordinate 101,211, forward strand.
AAGCCGCGCAAACACCAGCAGCACAGCTCTTCTTTTTCGACCTGATGCTGTGGATTTTTGGTGCGATGTTGCTGCTGCACATTTATGGGGCGTTGCGTAAAGTCCAACCGGTCTTAGAAACTGCAGAGATATTTATGTGGCTGGTGTTAGGCCTCGTCACGCTGGGCTTTTATCCGGCATAAAGGTGTTCGTCACATCCCAACCAACCTAGCTTGCCAGTCTGCAACAAGACTGGTAGACTGTTCCTGACGAAATGTAATCTTAATCAGGAAGATATGTTTGATCCCAACGACCAACCCGAACGCTGTGAACGCTATCTACGCCACCACCTGGGGAAGGCGGTGCAATTCATCAGAGGAACTAGGCTGGTGCAGAGCTCGCGTGAAGCTCCCTGGCGCCTGGATACGCTGATCAACGGAGTGGAGCGATCATTCGTCCTGCAGGTGGATGCGCACAGCCTGGAGCATGAATATCGCGTGCTCAAAGCCATGCAAACCATCCCTATACCCACGCCGCATGCCTACGGGTTGGATCTGGATGGCGAAATGCTGGGTATCCCCTGCTTTTTCGAGGATTTCATCCCCGGGGAACCCCTGCTGGCGCCGGTGCTTGAAGGCGAAAGCTGGGCGGAGGAGCTGTTCCTTGACACCGTCTGCGCATTAAACGCGATGGCTGACGAGCAGCTGGGAGAGATCGCGGCGATGCTGGAACGGTATGATGTGCGGGATATCCTCGAAGAGACCTATACCCGCTTGAGCGACAAAGCCCTCCCGCTGGTTGAACGGATGTACCAGGCGTTGAAAGCTGGCATGCCGCAGCAACTCACGGTGAAATTCAGCAACGGTGACTTATGGCTGGAGAACTTCATCGTCCAGGACCATCACCTGGCCGGGGTGATCGATTTTCAAGGAGCGTCATTCACCGACCCGCTCTATGAATTCCTGCTGTCCTTTTTCGTATCCCCTGAGCTGCAGGGACGTGGCCTCGAAGAGCGCTTCTGCCAGCGCATCGGCTGTGACCCGGCCATCCTGGCATGGTACCATGGGCTGGAGTTTTTCGAGACCTACCGCTATGTACTGCTTTCAGGCAAGGATTTCGTCCACCACTCCGTACACAGCCTGGAAGCTGACATGGTAAGATGGCTGGACAAGCCTGCATAATCATTGCCCAGGAGTCAGGCACTTCGATTAGCACAATGGGAAACAGGCAATCCGAAATCCGCAATAAGCGGCAAATAAAATTCAGGGGGTGGGGGTTCCTGATGGCTCCAGTGTGGGAGTAGGGGTGGGCGGGAAGGGGGCAAGCACTTCGATCTCGCGCCAGGAGACCCAGGAAGGGCTCTCAGTGGTGACCACACGCACGTAGCGGATGTTGCTAAGTGAAGTTGCCGGCAGATAATCCAGGACATCATAATCAAATTCACTGCCGCGGAATTCAGCCACTTTCTGCAGCTTGTCGCGGCTGGCTCCCACCCACAGCTCATGCACGGTTTGACCGGCTGGCCACATGCCCACTGTCAGGCGGACTTCACCCACATCGTAGAAGGCGCCCAGATCAACTTCGATCCACTGGGGTGGGAAAGCACCCGCGCTCCACTGGGTGTTCGAGTCTCCGTCCACGGCCATCTGGGCGGTCTGGTCGGCCAGCGCTTCTGTGACCTGCACGGGCTTGCCCAGGGCCAGATTACGGCCTGGCAAGGGAGAAGTGGCACAGGCATCCGGTTGGTTCTCGGGTGAGAGAGCCTTAAGCAGGTAATCCTGGTTATCCACGAAACCCCAGGTGGCATCCGGCAGTCCGGCAGGGACGGGGTAGAAGCCCTCGTAGGCCCAACCGGTAAAACCAAGTGTGCAAGAGCTGGCAATCCAGTCCTGGATGGCGACCGCCCCATCGGAAGCTTCAGGATATACCCAGGTGGAAGCCCCTACAGATCCCATCAATACCGGTGCTGAGACGTGCTCATCCAGGCCAAAATTCTGGGCCAGCTCCGCAAGGGTCAAACCTGCAGCTGGGTCGGTGTGGAGGTCAAAGAAGTCAAGCGGGGAGAAAACCAGCAAGCCAGCGGTTTCAACATAACGGTTATCACCTTCCCGCCAGGTGTTGGGTTCGTCAGGGGCGAAGAATCCCATGGTCACCAGGGCAGTTGGATCATAGAGACGGATCATCTGCCCCACCTGCTCGATGTAGTAGCGCATCCCTTCCACAGCCATGGCTTGCATTTGCGCAGGCTGGAAGAGGTGGTAGGTCTTGCCGTTCACCGGGGACACTTTCTGCGTCTGCAGGGTGAACGGTGGTTGGTCAGATAGGTAATAGGCTTCATCCATCAGCTCCCAACCCAGGATGGCATCGAAGGGTGCCCCACGCACAGCCAGGCCTCCCAGGAGATCTGACCAGTATTTCTGTGAGGCGGTGATCCCTGCCCGGGTGAGGAATTCTGCATTACGCCCAGCGGCATAGCTGGGGCTGGCCTCCTGGTTGGCAAGGGTCCGGTAACCACCTAGCTCAGGCAGGTCTTGGGAGACCATCAGCAGGAAGATGCCTGCTTCCTTGGCCAGGCTCATCAGGTCAGCCATGTTATCCATGTAAACCGGGTTCAAGCCCTGGCCATTCACCAGGCCGATACACACATCCGAGCTGGAGCATCCATCGAAGATGATGCGCACGGTGTTGTAGCCAGCTGCCGATAGCTCAGCGAAATCAGCCTGGGTGCGGGCGTGGTCGTATACTCCTGGGGCAAACAAACGGTTTTCGTAGTGGTCCTGCACTGGCGCCAGCACCGAATAATTCACTCCACGTGGGATGAAATCCTGCAAAGTCTGGCGGTCGTAAAATGCAGCCAGGCCATAGATGCGGTGTATGGCGATGCGGTGTTTGGCCACAATGGGCGGAGGCGTGGGGCGAGGCGTATCCGTGCTGGCTAGCGCGGGGATCTCCGATGGGGCGGGGCTTTCGTTCGCTGCGCCTACAACGACCGTCTCAGGCGAGGCGGCAGGGGTTGGTGAGGCGGACTGGGGCAGGGCACAGGCGAGAGCGGCCAGGATGAGCACAGCCAGGACGATAAATATGGGCTGATTACGCCGTGGGGTCATGCTGGGGCTGCCACCTTACTGGATCAACAGTCCGTTTAAAACGAATAGCAGGCTGCCACCCAGCAGTAATAAACCGAGAATGGCACCGGCCAGCTTCAGCCGGCGGTCTCGCGCAAGCAGCAGGGCACCGATGATGAACACCGGTATGCTGGAGAGCAAAGTCAGCCTGCCCCAGTTGTACACGGCTGAATCCAACCAGGGAAAGTGCATATGCAGGAACGACATTGCCTCCAGCAGGAAAAAGCCTGGGAATACCATGGCAATTAACAGGGCATGCAAAAAGGTGAGGGGCTGGGCGCTCTCCAGATGATAGATTTTTATCGTGAATGGCACCCCCCACTGATCAAGCAGGATCAGGTGCAAAGCACCCAGGCTGATAGCATACAACAGCCAGGCGAGCGTGCCTCCGATCAGCCAGAGGGGGAAGCGTGAAGGTTTGGACATGTGGATGGAAGTCTTCCCGGTTGGGTCAATTATAGCGCAGAAGAAAGGTAGCCTGGATGGCGAGGCACTGGCATATTGTTAGAAATACCCGCAGGGAAGGAATTCACTGCTGATAAACTGAGCATGAATCAACTTGACATGTGTGTGGGAATGCTATATAAACCGATTGAGGAGAACTTGCCCATGGATACATCAACGATTGAAACTGTACCACCCGCACAGCCATTAAACAGCAAATGGTATGAGATTTGGCTCGATGTCTGGGCACACCCAGGTGAGGAGGCATTCAGGGGCATCCTGAAAGAACGCGACCACAGCATTGGCAGGGCGTTCATTTGGGTCGCCATCACCTCTCTCGTCATTGCCATAGCAAGCATTATCGGTTATGTGCCTCTTTATAAAAGCCTCGTCTCGCAGATTGGTCCTGTCCAAAGTTTTGAGTTCTTCAACACAACCACGATCTTTACTTTTGGCCTGTGCTCAGTCATCCTCGCGCCAATCTCTGCAATTCTCGGGCTGGTTATCTCTACTGGCATCTATCACCTGATATCCAGGTTGTTCGGTGGCAGTGGCGCCTGGAGCGACCTGGTGTTCTGCATGGCAGCAGTTACTGCACCCGCCTCGATCATCAGTGGCATCTTGATGATCCCATATCTCCTGTTTGGTAATTTCCCCGCCATCTGGTGGCTGGTGGCGATTTTCATCGGCATTCTTTCGGTGGTTGTGGCGGTGTATGTGCTCGTGATGAACGTGAACGCCATCCGGGCAGCGGAGCAGATCGGCACCTGGCAATCAGTCTTGACGATTTTCCTGCCCATTATCATCGTTGGCGTGTTAACTGTGTGCTGTGTATCCCTCACCATACCCAGCATAATCAGCAGCAGCGTTCGCTAGTCTGTCCCTTGGAAGAAAGAGGGTCTGGTATTGAGCCAGACCCTCAGCATATAACATATAGGGGGAGATCATTCTCGATAATCTCAATAGGACGGTGATCTGGATCAATGAGCGTTCAGCCTTGGATTTGCTCATCGGGTGGCATCGAAAACTTGCCAGGCTCTACTCTCATATATTATGACGATAACAAACCAAAAGGTGGTTCCAATAACGGAAACATTGCCTGGCTTCCGCTTTTATGAGAGCATCACATCACACGTTATCACAACCGGACGATGAAAGACTCGAAGCTGTATCAGTGAGGAGATTATTTGTATGGCTGAGACACAGCCAGTAAATTATCTATCCGAAACGATGCTAGATAGGAAATGGCACGAGATATGGCTAGATGTGTGGCTCCATCCTGGAGAAGCGTCTTTTGGAAACATGCTGACAGAGCGCAATCACAGCCCTGGAAGAGCGATCCTGTGGGTTACAGTTACATCCCTCATCTTTGGAGTGGTAGGATCATTGTTCTTTCCTTCCATGTATCTTGATCTCTTCACCCAGCTATTTAATCTCAACTTGTTTGCTGGAACCAGGGATTTCAAGCTTTGGTTGTCTGGTGTCTGTTTTCTAGTTTCCTCTCCAATCCTTGGCATACTTTCATTGGTGCTCTCAAGCGGCGCTTACCACCTAGCATCCAGATTGTTCAAGAGCAGGGGAGCGTGGAGCAACCTTGCGTTCTGTATGGGCGCGGTTCATGCTCCCTTTACCATCATAAGTGGTCTCATATCGATCCCGAGAATTATTTTCGGTAATGACCAATCGACGATATCACTTTTAAATTGTATCTTCTCGTTATTGTCACTGACTGTCTTTATCTATACGATAGTTTTATTTACCAATGCCATCCGCGCGGCGGAGAAGGTTGGGACGGGGCAGGCAGTCTTAACCATCTTTATCGTGTTGCTTGTTCAAATCTTCCTGGGTATCTGCTTCGGCCTGTTAATCGTCCTCCCGGTGATCAGTAGCACACCATATCGGTGAATAAGCAGTGCAAAGAAAATTCTGCGCCGTATCACTTACAGGAGAGATTTCCAGGAGAACGGTTCGCCGTGACCGGGGTAGACCATATTTATCGGTAGAGCTTTGAGGCGGGTAAAGCTGGCTTCACCGGCAGGCTTGTCATACATCATCGAGTTCAGCGTGGGGTGGTCGCGGGCGTTATTGAACAGGTCCCCGCAAAACAGCTCACCTGAAGCGGTGAGAAAACACAATGAACCGGTCGAATGCCCTGGGGTGTTGAGGGCGGTGGCTTCCAGCCCGTATTTTGCCAGTGAAGCATTATCTTCCAAAAGGATATCGGGTTTACATTGCTCTTTTTCACCCAGGCGGGCAATCAAGGGGATCAGCTTTTTCATCAAGCCATTTTTGATCTTGCGGTTCCAGAACATATCGCCGTTTTCCAGCATTCCGGCATCTCCGGCGTGCATGGCGATCGGCACGTGGTACTTATCGCGCAGGTAGCGTGCGTTCCCGGTATGGTCGAAATCACCATGGGTGAGCAGGATGAGCTTGAGGTCGCCAGGCTGGCAGCACAGGTGCTGCAGGGCGTTCTCAAGCTGGTCCCGGGCATTGGTCATGCCGGTATCAACCAGGTAGCAGCCACCATCGCTATGAACCAGAAAGCTGTTCACATAGCTGAGCTTGAGCGGCAGTGGCAGGCGGATAGTTGAGACTTTTATGGTCATTACGGCTCCTTTTCTTCCCTAATAAGTACCCACATGCGATTTTACCGTAATTTAACGTCCGCCAGGAATTACCTGCCAGATACGGCTGCTTAGCGGATGAGCTCCAGCTTTTTATCCAGGAAATTTGCATAATGTTGAGCAGCATCCTGTAACTGATCCAGTTCAGCCTTAGCCAACGGTTGGAAGGGGCTGAGTTCGATGATCACGCGATCCCCCTTGAGGGTGCGCATCCAGGTCCCCACCACTTGGCCATCTTTGAGCAGGATAGGCCAGAAAATGCCCCGATTGGAAATATCCTTCATATGCTGCTCGATGCCAGCTGGGAAGGATGCACCCCGTTCTGCATAGCTGATGAGCAATTCGTCATATGTGGGCAGCAGGATCGGGTTAACCTGGGTGGCTCTCACGCTTTCCACATGGCGAGGCAACCAGTAGGTGACTCCATCGATCACCTCCGTCGTGAAATCCTGCTTCACCGACTCCAGGGCTTGCTTCACTTCACTGGCAGGCAAACCAGACCACCAGGAAAAATCTTGCTGGGTGGCCGGGTAGCGGCTGGTGAAGTAACGCCTGGCGAGTTCGGCCAGGGCCGCCTCCCGGATCAGCCGCCTGGCCAGTGGCACGCGTTCGGAGAGCAGGGCATAAGTGGCCTTGCCGCCCTGGGTGGCGCCACTGCAGATGATCTCGTCCAGCTCGGCACGCATAAACAGGTGCGAAGCGCGGTTCTCATCTGTGCGAATCCCTGCCTGCTGCAAGGCGGCGATCAGCTCATTTCTGGTGCGCGACTGCCCCCCAGCCAAAGCTTTCTCGAGGGTGGCATTGCTTCGAGAAAACACATCTTTGGTCAGCTCCAGCTGCTTCTCACGGGCGGTCTCACCTGCCATGACCCACCTTGCGGTGAGGTCCAGCATCCAATAGATATCCTGGGCAGCCACGAAATGCCAGGTTGGCCGCAGCACATGCAGGCGTAGAATCTCAGCCCTGGTGATAGCGGCCTCGACCATTTTTTCAGTGGATCCTGGGATGCGCACACCGACTGCCCATTTGGCCATGGGGAAATCCTGGGCCTGCATGGCAACCATGTAGCTGACCAGCTCAACCGGACTGGTGTAACGTGGCTGGACGAGCTGCTGGCTAAACAGGCGCTGGATTTTAATCTCACGATGGTTCATTATCTTTATGTCGCAGCATTATTTCCTGCCATCACTTTCCCCGGTAGACAATTATAACTTCAAGATACTTCCCTTCGGCCAAGGATTTAAAATTATCGATCCAGCACCAGCAAAAAAGGAGCAGTTACCCCCCAGCTTTTGCTGATATTTTGAGAAGTTGGGAGATGAACCTGGCTATGGCTGCTTTTCCAGCTCCATGGCCAGGGCGATACCACCCAGCACACCTGAGCGATATCCAAGGCCAGGCGGGACGATGTACTCGTCCAGCGGGCCTGTCAAAGTGGGGTGGTTCAGGTAATTGTTGAGCAGGCTGGAGACCTTATGGCGAACCAGGTCGAAGAGAAAGAGCCGGTGCATCACCCCTCCCCCCACAACGATCTTCTTGGGCGGAAAAGTAAAGATATAGTTCACCAGGGCATAGGCGATATACCCGGCTTCGATTTCCCAGAATGGATCCTGGTCGGCGAGGGACTCTGGGAACTGGTTGAAGCGCTTGTGGATGGCTGGCCCATTTGCCAGGCCTTCGAAGCAATCGCCATGGTATGGGCAGGAACCTGGGAAGGGGTCACGCTGGCGGTTGTGGGGGATGTATACATGCCCCATCTCGAGGCTGACCAGGCCGCGAAGTGGTTTACCGTTGAGGATATAGCTCCCACCGATGCCGGTACCCACAGTCAGATACAACGAGGGGTCGATGCCCCGGCTGGCACCCCAGCGGTATTCTCCCAGGGCAGAGGCGGCCACATCCATGTCGATGGCGATAGGTACCTTCAGCTCACCTTGCAGGATTCCCAGGATGTTGGTAAACGCCCAATTGGGTTTGGGCGTGGTGGTGATGTAGCCAAAGGTGGGCGAGCTGGGGTCGGTGTCTACCGGGCCGAAGGAGCCAAGCCCAATGCTTTTTATGCGTTGAGCCTTGATGTAGGGGGTGAAGAAGGCACATACCTGCTCGAGAGTCTCCTGCGGGGTGGTGGTGACAAAGCGGACCTCGTCGATGGTGGAGCCAGGATCGCTGGCCACCATGCAAATGAACTTGGTCCCCCCACCTTCAATACCACCATAGAACTGGCCTGTGCTCATTGAGATCCTCCATGATGCCCTAGATGTTCGGTAAAGCGGGTTGTAAGCTGTATCCTGCGTACCTTAGGGATTTTTTTCATCTGAATTATATAATAGAACGCAGATTAGTTGAGAATGACGCGGATTACAGCAGGCTAAGAAGCAGAGGCAGCTCAGGGTTGCGATCATAAATCCCTTGGGGTGCCTCACAGTCCAAAGGTGAGGTCTACCGCGGAGGGCGTGGACTGGATAGGATTGATTGGTTTAGCGGGGTCGATGAGGCGTGGGCTACTGGCTGGATTCAACCCCTTGGGGTTGTGTGGTTACCCTGGGTCGAAAATACCATTTGCGGTCGAGAATGAGCAGCACCACCGGGACAATGTTGAGGGCCAGCACAACCAGGTCTGCCACACCTACATCATCCAGAATGGTCAACGTGGCGGTCAATAAAAAGAACGCCAGGGTGAGATAATAGGCAATGCGATTGCCCCGCAACAAGAAAATCCACAGACCGAGCAGGATGAGAGCCATAAGAATGGATATGGTCGCCATGATGCCCTTCATCAGCGGGGGGACCGGGAGGGCTGGATGGGCATTCACGGCGATGATGATGCCAAGGATAAGCCAGATGAGAGTATTCAGCAGGATCAACACTGCGGTCAGGGTCACAGTCCAGGGACGATGATTCATGGGTTATCCTTTCTTCAAGCCAGTAATTCAACCGTAATTCTTGTGGGTTAACCGAGCCACTCAAGAGCCTGGGAGCAGATCGCTTCCCGGCGCTTCGTAAATCCATTGGTTCCGGGTCGTTTGAGGTAGCGCTCGCTAAATAAGTATTTCTCATTGATTCGATCAAGTGTGTTAACCAGGGAATTTGAAGCAAGATTCACCTTTAGCTCCATGGCATCGCCAGATGAGAAAAACATTGGGGAATGCCGGTCACTTGCCTGACCTATTATCGCCGAAACTCACGTAGAATTTCCAATTTCGTTATCCAAATTATAACGCCAGAAATTTAGGATGATTGTATTGCCTGGATATGCTACGCTACCAGCCTTGTTTTACTTTCCCCTTTACCAGCAGGCGGTTCAAGCAGGCCCTGGTAAAGCTGCTCATACTTCACAAAGGTGACGGTTTCGTCGTGCTCCGCAGCAATTTCCAGCGAAGCCCAGCCCATCCTGGAGCGTTCTGCTGCATTACCCAGGATATGGAGGATCGCACCACCATACTCAGCCTCATCTGTGGGGTCAACCAGGTAACCATTCACTCCGTGATGGACCAGCTCCGGCAACGCAGCCGAGTTTGCCGCCACAATGGGGATACCCGTCGCCACAGCTTGCAGGGCAGGAATGCTTTGCACTTCCACCATGGAAGGAATGGTAAACAGGTCGCAGGCGCGATATATGGCCGGAAGATCCCCTTCAGGGAGGTAACCCAGCAGGTGGATATTCTGTTCCAACTCCAGTTTTTTGATGAGACTTCTCAATCTTTGATGCTCACTGCCTCGCCCCACCACCAGTAAATGGGCATCCATCTGGTCGCAGACCACCCGCATGGCTTTCAACAGCAAGTCAAGGCGCTTATCTTTCATCAGGCGTCCAACGGACAGGAGTCTAGGTGAAGGGGGCAGGTGATACCGCTCCACGATGTTTTCGTTCACCTCTTTTTCAGTGCAATAGCGCTGGATGTTCACTCCGTTGGAAATTACCGTCGTAGCTGGTTGCAGCCCATGGGCTTTAAAAGCCTGTTCATGGGTGCGGGTGCAGAAAACCACATGCTGGTAGCGGTTCAAATTTCCCAGGTAATAATTCCACATCAGGTTGTCTATCCCGGTTTCGAAAGCACCCAGGCGAGTGAATTGGGTGAAGAAGGATGGCAGGGTATAGCAAGACGTGATCACACGGGTGGACGGCGGGCAGCGCAGCCTGGAAAGCAGGATACCCTGGTAAGCGTTATCATGGGTGTGGATAACACCAGGTTGGAAACGGTCAATCAGCCGATGTAAGGTACTGGGTAGGCTGAAGGGCATGGGGCCTTCCCACCAGAATGGATTGGGAATGCCCAGAATACGATGAACATGCACACCCTGGTCTTCAGCTTGGTAAGGTAGGTGCTTCTCGCTGGCGGTGACGACCAGCACGGCGTGGCCGCGCTCAGCCATCGCCCGGGCAATCTTTTGCACGACGAGTGTCACCCCACTCAGCGTGGGTGGGTAGCCATGGCTTAATAGCATGAGGCGCATTACATCACCAGCGGATATCAAGACAGGAAACGTTGGTTAATGTCATACTGATCATTCACCTGGAAGACCAAAGAAAGTCACCTGGTATGAGGTTGCATTTGAGGATATTAAGCCGCCTGTCATCACCGGTTGCCTGGCCCGCCTGGGACCGTTGACAATGCGATTATACCTGAAGCGCTATTCTTTCTGAATCGCAATATAATCAATTCATCCAGAAAGGACCTAATTATGGACATGGATAATCAAAATCACTTCATCAGCCAGTGGCGCAAGTACTTCAGCTCAGCAGAGCTGCCGATCACGTATTATTATTCTAACCAGGTGAGCGATGAGGATTCAGGTGCCAGCCAGGTGGTGGATCGTTGCTTAATCGCCAATTTAAGACGGGTGAGAGAGGGTTTCCCATTTGTCTATGAAGCTAAAACCCAGGGGTGTGCGGGTGGGAAACGTTACAGCGGTTTCAGCCAGTCCTTGCGACCCAGATTCGAATATTTCCTGTCCTGTGGGATTCCAGGTGAGCTCGAAGGTGAGCGCTATAAGCGTGACCCCGATCTGGTCAGCCAGTACTTGCTCCAGCACCCACCATTTGAAGCTCCAGCAAGCTACCTGGTCTTTAAGCGTTGGGATAGGCTTACAGAAAATGAAACCCCTCTGGCAGTCGTGTTCTTCGCTACCGGGGACGTGTTAAGCGGCCTGTTTGCGCTGGCGAATTACGATATGCTCGAGCCAGATGGGGTGATCACACCCATGGGGGCAGGCTGCGCTTCGATCATCGGGTATGCACTTGAGCAGGCAGGGGCTGCCCACCCGCGCTGTGTGTTGGGGATGTTCGATGTCTCCGTTCGTCCCCACGTCGGCAAGGATGAGCTGACCTTTGCAATCCCTTTCCAGCGCTTTATACAGCTGGTGAATTATATGGATGAGAGTTTCTTGATTACCAGTTCATGGGACAAGGTCAGGGCACGGCTTACCTGAGTGTATAAAAAAAAAGAAAGCACCACTGGGCATCCGTTATTTTGGAGTGAACCCAGTGGTGTTTTTATTTATTATTATCTGAGTGTTAAGCTATTGCACTTCCACGATAATCGTCACTGTCTTCTCAGGCGTTACGCCAGTCTCCCAACCACGTTTATATTCCATTGTCAGCGTGCTCAAGCCACTCTCTGCAGCCTGGAAGAAAAAGGTTTGTGTGCCAGCTGCGCCGATCACAGGCGTAGATGAGCTCGACGCAGGTTCCTGGTACTGAGGCTCACCCATCTGTACCAGGACTTTCGGGTCGGAGATGGTAGCATACCAGGCATATCCCGTGGATGGGTTGGATTCAAGTCTGATAGCCATAACCTCCCCCTTCTTAAGCTGCTGGGTGGTGCCGTCAGCCATGGCATCCAGGGTGACATTGGAGACATCTCCGGAGATGATCGGCAGCATGATCTCATTCCCAGTGGAGTATTCTCCAGCGGGGGTGCCAGCGGGGGTGCCCTGTGAGGTCTCCCCCGATTGAACGGAAGCTGTGGGGGAGGCGGTTTTGGTCCCACAGCCTGTCAGGGATACACTCATAATAAGGGCGATGATAATCAGGCAAATTTTGGTAAACATTCTGCTCTCCTTTTTTCTTTTATCGGTATTCGAGCATAAGACGCACTTAGATGCAGCCTTGTTCCGACCATATAAATTATAGTGTATTTATGCGATGCTCCTTCAGACGTGATTTTTATTGAGTTTGCGCCAGATATGCAGGTGAATTTTCATCAAGGAACAAATCAAGGGAAGATCAATCATTAAAGGCTTCAAAGCTGTAATTTATGTTAATGCGGGTGTAAATAATTTTCAAAGATTCTAATGTAATCCATAGATCACGAAATATGATTGAAAAGGTGTGAAATTATGTTAGAGTTAAGCGAGCTCCGCTACAGCACTTGTTTGAATGGATTAAGAAGTTGGCGAAGCTTGTTTGATGTGGGATTTTGGGTATTAGCAGAAAGGAGTTGGATATATGCCGGATGCAGACTTAGTCAAAGAAAATCATGCTTCGTTTGTTGCCCAAATCCTGATGCCACTCCCTGACCACGATTTCGATCCTACCGAAGCTGCCATCCCATGGATGGAATGCACCGCCCGGGGCTGGAATGTGGCAATCAGCACCGAGCTAGGAAATATCCCACAAGCAGATCAAAATAAGCTAAAAGGGCCTTTACCAGGGTTGATCAGTGCAAGCGCAACAGCCCGAGAAGCATATAGACAGATGAGCCAAGATGCTGCCTTTCTGCATCCCATCCCGTATGCTGAGATTACCCCGACCCAATTTGATGCACTCTTGCTTCCGGGAGGTGATGGATTACGTGTGCGACAGTACCTGGAAAGCAAAATTCTCCAGGGTAAAGTCCTGCAGTTCTACCTGCAGGATAAAATGATTGGCGCGATATGCCATGGAGTTTTGGTGCTGGCGCGAACACTTGACCCTGAGACCGGTCACAGCATTTTGTTCGCGCACAAAGTCACAGCCGTGCCTAAATTACTGGACAGGATGGGATTTAATGTGGACCGCTGGTTTATAAAACATGGATATATCATGTACTCCAGCTGTGTAGAAGATGAGGTCCGAGCGACTTTACAAAATCCAGCTGATTTTTCCACTGGTAATTTACTTTCACCGTATGTGGTATGTGATGGTAACCTGGTTACATCACGCACGTATATGGATGCAGAGGTCTTTGCCAGGCGTTTCGCTAATGCGCTGCAGAAGAAAATGCAACAGCCATCGAGTGGATAACTTGGTAGCAAAGAGAATTCTCGTTCGGTTGATTTACATTGCTGCGGTAATCGATACATAACCAGGCAAGTCTTACCGGGATTGAGGTATAAGCATGATAATGCAGGGTGATACCATCAAGGAATGATGATCGTTACAAAAGGAATAATAATTTGAAAATACTGCTGATCAGGTGATCACTACGCATGGGACTATTGGGCAAGGATAATTTCCAATTCCGACAAGGAACCGAGCCGACAAGGTTATCTGGCTTGGGCATGACCTAGACTGGATGTACAAAGCTGGAAAATCGGTGGATATACCACAACCGGAGTACTTATCGTCTCAATGATCGAGTGAGAGCCGGTACTCCATTCCGAAGTTCAGTGAGCGAAGAATCTTTGGAGATATTGCATGAAAACAAGGCGGAAACTATTCTTTTGGAAGCTGATCGAACGGGAGGGTGCCGTCCGGTATTTGATGATCTCCCTGTTCAGCTTTGTTGCCACCATCGGTGTCGTGCGGACTTTCCTGGCGCTCACCGGATACCCACAGATCGGTAGTGGAACGTTGCATATCGCTCACGTGCTATGGGGTGGGCTGATCCTGTATATCGCCGCCATCCTACCGCTTATTTACATGAATCCACGTCTACATTACCTGGGGGCGGTGTTAGCAGGGGTTGGGATGGGCTTATTCCTGGATGAGGTGGGCAAGTTCATCACCCGCCAGTATGACTACTTTTTTCCGGCCGCAGCGCCCATCATGTACGTCTTCTTCTTGCTGATCATTGTTTTAGCGATCATGATCCGCCGACCGGAGGCAGTGGACGGTCGTACTGAGCTGGTCAAAACGCTTGAAATTGTGCGCGAGCAGCTTTACCGTCCACTAGATACTGTTGAAAGGGAGCATGTAGAAGCGGATTTGAATCGGGTGCTTGAGACAGACAAAGACAGCCTCCACCAAGATCTGGCCAGGAGGCTGTTGGACATCATACGCTCGGATACACGCACTGCTCCGGTTGAGGAACCGGTATGGTGGAGGCGCTTCATCACTAAGGTAGAAGCCTGGCTAACGGAAGTACGCTTGCTTTGGCTGATTGGCGCAGGGATGGTGCTCCTCGGATTCATGACATTGAAAAATCCGCTCCAGGTGTGGTTGGGGCTGGCTTTGCCCGATTCAACCATACTAAATTTCTTCAATGCACATTTTGGCAGGCAAATTTCGCCTGTGGATGCCCCCTCGCTCTACGGTACCCGTTTGATTTTAGAAGTAGTGGTAGGCTTGCTTTTGTTCGTTTCTGCCATCCTTTTAGCGATGGGGAAGAAGCGCCCTGCAATTAACCTGGGATATCTTAGCCTGCTGATATCGCTTACCGTGTTGGACATGCTCTTGTTCTACTTCGAACAATTTTCAACAGTGTTCATTGTCCTGGTTCAGTTCCTGGTCTTGTTTGGTATCATCTTTTACCGCAGGCGCTATCTGCAGATCAACACCTGATCCTCAGAGATACTGTTTGCTAATACGGGCTCATTAACGGGATTCCCATGTGGAGCGGGATTGGATTCAGCAGCTGGATAGCTCTCAAGATGCGTCTATCCATACTTGCTGACATGCGGTTTTCGATCAAACTACCCCCGGGGGTAGATTCATGGTTTAGGAGTATGCTGCGGGTCCTGGTCATGGTTGCCACCCCCAGGAGAGGGTTGCCCCTGACCATTCCCCGGCGTCGCTTGCACTGTGCCTGGATCAACCGGTTCTTGCCGGACTTCGGTGGGGGTATTACCCAGCGGCTGCATATTATCATTCTCCGATTGGGGAGTGCCCTGAGGATTTCCAGGGGAATTTTCAGGCTCTTCCGTTGTGAAATTATGCTTGATTTGCTGCTGGTTACGAGCACGCTCGCGAACCCGCTCCCTGAACCCTTTCGGATCTGCTTCTCCGTAGTTACTTAGCTGGACCTGTTCGTCCAGCCTTTGCTGCAGCTGGATCGCGGCAGGCTCAGCTTGGGCGGGTAGCTGGATGATCAAATCCTGCAGGGTAATCCCCTGGTTTTCCGCATTTCGCTTGATATTTTCAAGCGCTTGGATCATCTGTGTGTCATCCAGTTGGGTTGCATACTGCAGCGCTTCTTCCAGCTGCTGTTGGAAGCGTTCAGAGCTTTGCTGGCTCACCGGAATACCTTGATCCATCAAGGTAGAAATTTCATTCATCCTGCGGTTGGTGTATTCCAGGGTAAGCCTCAGTTTTGCCTGGGGTGAGCCAGTGAGGGATAAGCGCAGGTCTTCACTCCAGGATTTGAGCGGGTAAAGCGGTTGACCCGGCAGGCTATCCTGGGCAGCGTACACCGTCAGGCTGCTGCCTACCAACAGGATTAACAACGCCAGCATAGCGGCAGTCAGAACTTTCAGGATAGGACGAGTCTTCCAGAGGCTCATTCCCTTCATGCTCGCTGGAGAGACAGACTCTGTACTCGTCTCAGCTACGCGGGCCTGGCGGAACCCTTCTGACTGTTTGAGATATTTTGCCTTGATCTCATCAGCTGTAGCTGGATTCAACGGCGGGGTGGGGTGTAGTGGGGAGAATATTCGCTTTCCAAATTCGTCGATTTCTTTATCGGTTCTGCTCATTATATGCTTTCCTCATCGCCACCCAGGATACGCCGTAAGGCTGCCAGCCCGCGGTGTTGTAGGGCTTTTATTGCGCTGATCGGTTTGTTCAAGCTTCGGGCGATGTTTTCATTCTCCCATTCTTCAAGATATTTCAAGACAATTACCTGGCGTTGCTCCGGAGTAAGCAGGGTCAATGCCTGCCTGAGCTGTTGCCTTTCCTGGGAAATCGAGGCTTGCAGGTGAGGGTCATCTGTGTCACCGGATGGCAGGTCAGCCTCCAGCGCTACGATTAGCGGTACCTTGCTGCGATAATAATCCGTCACCCAATTGTGGGCAATCCGGTACAGGTAAGCCTGCAGGTAAGTGTCGGGCCCATTCTCGTGCTTGAGTGCAACTAAAAAACGACTGAACGTCTCAGACATACACTCTTTCGCCAAATCCTCATCACCCAGCAGGCGGTAGGCATAGCGGAAAATTCCTGGGCTGAGGGTGTCGAAAATCTCTTCGAGTGCTTTGCTTTCGAAGTTTTTCGCTCGTTCCAAGATTGCCTTGTCTGGGCTCTTCTTCATATTCTATGACGTAAATAACCGCGGAAAGAAACGGGTACTCCCAACCTTATCATTGTAATTGCGAATCATCCAGGTCAATAATTATAAATCAGCGGTGTGGATGACATCCGCACCGCTGATTAGCGTTTGTTAATTTCGGATTATCCTTGGTCACCCACCGGCTCGCCAGCCGGCATGCCCACATATACGGTGACCAGTGTGGCTGTAAAGACACCATCCAGCAGGTTACCATGGATCGCCACTCGATCACCGACGGCGAGCTGTTCGAATGGAATTGCCACCCTGTTTGAACCATCCTCTGCACTGCCTTCGGTTTCCGGGTTGCCCATGTTAAGGGCACCAGGCTCACCCATCTCTGACCCTTCATCGTTCCCCTGAGTGATCTTATAGATCTGGGTAGTATCAGTGAATTGTAGGGCTAATGTTTCACCGATATACTGCTTGACTTGGGCGTTCCCGTGGGTTAAGGTGACGGTGATGGTTTGAGTTGCAGGGTCAATCGCGCTGATCTCCCCCTGCAAGTAGAAAGGGCTGCGCATTCGCGATTGTGCTTGATTTCCATTGCCCTTTTCACCGTTGTTCCCATTCCCCCTGACGCCATTATTCCCATTTCGATCCTGGGTCTGCTGCTGCTCTTGTTCCTGGTTTCTATCCTGGTTATGCTGTTGGTCTTGTTCCTGGTTTCTATCCTGGGTCTGCTGCTGCTCTTGTTCTTGTTCTCTCACCTGATTTTTATCCCCCGAAGAGACAACGGTAGAATTCCCATTGCCAGGATTGGCAGCTACACTGTTCGGATTACCTGGTGTTTTTGCCATGACCGGGACAGCAAGAACTGCGAGCATGATCAGGATGGTGCCGATAACGGTCACTTTTTTCATTTCATTGGTCTCCTTTCACATTTCACCTGTGGAGTAGGTCTTACACTCACAATATTTATGACGCAGAATAACTGGCTGAGATATGGGACTGCGGGAAATCTCATAAAAGGTTAATCATGCATAGAGTTTTTTGATGCATGCATCCTAACTACCACGATTGGTGCATGATTATCCTAGTTAATACCCCTTAAAATCACCTAAATGGGGGATGACCTTTCATCAATAATTTCTATAATGTAATGGAAATAATCTGATAGGAGAATCATATGGCATTCAAACAACGCTTTATATTAACATCATTGGTAGTATTATTACTCGTAGGCTGCAGCGCGAAAAGGCCTACTCCTACTAGTACCAGCCCATGGACCGAAGAAACCGTAACCTTCACTAGCGCAGCAAACCAATTACGTGGTATTCTTACATTACCAGGCACACCCGGCCCTTATCCAGCCATTGTCCTCATCTCAGGCTCAGAAAACGAAGACACAGGTTTACGCCCCGGTGTATATGATTTATTCATGACGCATCAGGCTCACAATATGGTCCAGGCTGGGTTTGCCATCCTACGCTACGATCCACCTGGTGTTGGCAAGTCTACAGGTGACTCGCACTTCGAGACGTTGGATGACCGTGCCAGAGAATCGATGGCAGTCGTAGATTACCTCCAAACTCGGCGGGATATCCAGCTTGATCGAATCGGACTTTGGGGTATTAGCCAGGGAGGCTGGGTAATAGAAATGGCTGCTGCAGATAATCCCCAGGATATCGCCTTTATCATCTCGGTTTCAGGCTCTGGTGTGTCGGTGGCAGAGCAGCAGGTGTGGGGCGTTGAGACACAGAGTAGGGCAGCCGGCTTGTCTGAAAGTGATATCGCTAAGGCAGTGTTATTCGCCCGTTTACTGATTGACTGGCAGCTCACAAAACCGGTTTACCAGACAGCCAATGAAACTGCTGCAGCAATGCTCGGTGAAGGCCCGTGGCAAGATTTTAAGAAATTGATCTATGAACCAGGAGAAATTACACGATACGAGTCACTTCAGGCGGGGATTGGTATCCTGGAAACAATCCAGGATGAGCCCTGGACGAGCGCTTTGTATATAAAACAATTATATCTACCCCAGCTTCGCAGCATCACACCTGACCAGGCAGATGTCCTGCAAGGATCCTATGGAGATACTCTGCTCACTGACCCCAAAGATTTCTTACCCAGGGTCACATCACCAGTTCTCGCCTTTTTTGGAGAAGCTGACCAGCTAGTGCCCGCGCAAAAGAGCGCGGAGTTATACAAGATGTACCTCAACCAGGCTAGGAACAAGAATTTCAAGATCGTCGTATTTCCTGACGCTGATCATGGGCTTAATGGCGCGACTGATGAATATTGGAAGACACTATTTGAATGGCTTGGTGAGTTGTACAATACTTAATAAACCTTCATTGGAGAAATAGCTTTTGCGAGAAATCATTGCCTTTATGGTGAGGAATTTATTTATTAATACAGTCTCCAATCACTTAAATGGGTGATGACCAATCATCCACCCAGCGGATATAGTTGAGAAAACCTCATCAATTGGAGAGTATTATGAGCAATGGACATGGATTTGACCAACCCAGCGCATACCAGATCCGTCTTAAATGTATACTTGACCTTTCCTGGTTAATGGTTTGATGGCTTCACCATAATCACCGAGGTGATGAGACCGTCCTGGTTGGTGTCGTTCTCAATCGATCAGCTTTACAGGGCATCCTGGCCAAGATCAACGACCTGGGATTAACGATTGTTTCGATAGTAAAAATTAGTAAACTTGAAAGGGAGGAATGAATTATGGATAAAATGGC
The DNA here is from genome assembly GCA_003105035.1 of Anaerolineales bacterium. Taxonomy (NCBI): domain Bacteria; kingdom Bacillati; phylum Chloroflexota; class Anaerolineae; order Anaerolineales; species Anaerolineales bacterium. The sequence goes on from PQAL01000033.1 coordinate 120,485, forward strand.
GATCCGTGTTCAATCACTGACGCGCGACTTTGGTAATGTGCACGCCCTGGATAGCCTTTCGCTGGAAGTCCCTGCCGGGATCGTTTTTGGTTTCCTGGGACCCAATGGTGCTGGTAAAACTACCACCATCCGTTTGTTATTGGGGTTACTTGAGCCCACATCGGGTCAGGCTGAGGTGCTGGGCTATGATACCCGGACACAGGGTGGTCAGATCCGCTCCCAGGTGGGCGCACTGCTCGAAAATAATGGCATTTACGAGCAAATGAGCGCTGAGGATAACCTGGAGTTATATGGCAGGGCGAACTTGATTCCAGCTGCGGACCGGAGGCAGCGAATCCAGCAGTTGTTGAATGAGATGGGCTTATGGGAACGACGCAAAGACCTTGCTGGAAGCTGGAGCAGAGGTATGAAGCAACGGCTGGCGCTTGCCCGGGCCATCCTGCATCATCCCCGTCTGGTCTTATTGGATGAGCCGACCGCAGGATTGGATGTGCAGGCGGCAGTGCAAGTGCGTGAGAGTCTGTCCAGTCTAGCGGAAAGGGAAGGGGTGACCGTCTTCCTGACCACCCACAACATGGCCGAAGCAGAAAAGATCTGCACTCAAATCGCGGTCATCCGCCGGGGGCGGCTGGTTGCCCTGGGTGCTCCCGATGAGCTGCGAGCAAAAGCGGGCAAACTGCAGGTGATCATCAGCGGAGGAGGATTTTCTGAGCAGGTGCTGGATATGCTGCGGAAACGGCCTGATGTGGAATCGGTTGAAAAGCAAAACCACCAGCTGGTGATTCAGATGCACACTACCCCAGACATCCCAACCTTGGTTAACCTACTCGCAGGCGAAGGGGTGCAGGTGACTGAGGTAACCCAAGGAAAAGCCAGCCTGGAGGAAACCTACCTGCTATTGATGGAGGAAGAAAAATGATCACCGATATCATGACAATCATTTGGAAGGAAAGTAAGGGCTTGCTAAAGCAGGGCAAGGGTCGTTCCAAGCCCATCCTGATCCTGCTGACGCCGGTTTTGATGTTTGGGATCATCCTCCCGATCCAGTTCCGGGAAGAATGGCTGACAATGGCCTGGTCACTGGCTATAGCATTATTCACACCATTGATTCTGATTGCGCCAACCATTTGTGAATCTTTTGCCGGCGAGCGCGAGCGACACACACTGGAGACTCTGCTTGCCAGCCGCTTGCCAGATCGCAGCATTCTTTTTGGGAAGATGATCATCCCCATTCTTTACGGTTTTGGAATGACGGTCTTTCTTTTGTTAATGAGCTTGATGGTTGTGAACCTATTGATTGGGGAAGGAAAGTTTCAATTCTACCCAATGAATATCCTGATCACTGATCTTGGATTTAGCGCTTTATTCTCAGGCTTGATGGCGACCCTGGGCATCCTGGTTTCACTTCGATCAGCAACCGTGCAAAGTGCTCAGCAGATGCTGATGATGATCGTCATCATTCCAATTTTTGGGCTCCAGGCGCTTATCTTCTTGTTTCCCATGGAAAAAACCAGGGAATTCCTGGGGAGATTCGATCTCAACCAGTTCCTGCTGATTTTTCTAGGAGCCATGCTGCTGGCAGATGTTGTCTTGCTCTTGGCTGCCATGGCCAGGTTCAAGCGATCCCGGCTCATGCTCAATTAGGACGGGGTAAGTCGCATATATTCCTCACCGGTCAAACTTAAGCAAATCGACGATTCGGCAAATGCTTCAACGAAATTGCCTTAAGAAAAGTGGGAATATCGATTTTACAAGGAGAAAAACGTCTCTAATAGGAGGCTCCTATGGAAAACAGCGAGAGAAATGTGAAGATTGACATCCCAACGCTGGTGGCAATATCGATCATTACCTGGGTGTTAGCGGTTTCTTTGCATGAAGTTGTTGGCCACGCGCTGACTGCAGTTTTTTTGGGGCTGGATGTCAAACTGGCAACGTCTACTGGAGTGGAAATTCTTTCAGACCAGGTGTCGTATGACCTATGGAGTACATCGAATGTAAGGACGCTCCTTGCTGCGGGGACGGTGATTAACTTTATCACCGGGGCAGCCGCGTTACTTATTCTGCACTTTCGGAAACCAACCTCCAAAGCGAAGCAATATCTCTTATGGCTGTTCGCAACATTCAGTTTTGTTATTGTGATCATGTACCTTGTTACCACAACTGCCATTGGCGCAGGTGATTGGATTGTCGTTGTACAAAATTTGAATCCGAGAAACCTATATATAGGCATCATCATTGGCATAGGGATTTTGCTTGCCCTTCCATGCTACGCATTGCCATTAAAGGAATGGATGCCTGACATGAAAGGCAACCGCCTGACGCTACTCAAAATTACCTTTATACCCGTAATAGCACTCACCATAACTCAAATTCTTTCGACTTTGAGAAGCCCTTACCTAAAAGAGTTGGGAGGGCAAAATCCAATGCTGGCTTCTACCTTTGTCTGTATTCACCTTGTTTTATGGGCGATCCTGGTAAATTTGATCCCTGTTCCCCGTTCATTGAGGGAAATTGAGAGCATTAGTTTAGGGCGATCCCCGATCTGGCTCGTCACTGGCATCGTGTTTTTCATTTTCTTTGTATTCATTCTTGGTGCTGGCATCGGACCTCTTAGCGGGTTGGGAGATTGAGGTGGTAATCGAGCTGCCAAACACAAGCATTCTACTTATTCAATCCTTGCATATTGATTTATGATATTGTACAGGCATGAGCGAAGTTCTCATCAGATTTGCAGATGATGTGTGGACACAGTTGACTTCATTAGCAAGGGGCTATTTCGAAAAGTTGATGTTGGATGGAGTATTTAGTCGAAGAGGGTAATATGACAGATCTTCCAAAGGTGATAGAAACAATTGAACATGGCTTGCTGAAACCAAGCGGTAAAAGTAGCCGACCACGAAAGAAAATGGAACTAAGCCAGCGTATGGAATATTATAAAGTACCTGGCATCAGCATTGCCATCGTGGACCAGGGAGAGCTGGCCTGGGCAAAAGGGTATGGCGTAATGGAGGCTGGCAAGGAGAGAGAAGTAGCTGCAGAAACGATCTTCCAGGCTGCTTCGATCAGCAAGCCGGTGACAGCCATGCTCGCTCTGCACCTGGTGGAGGCGGGGCTGCTTGACTTGGATGCAGATATCAATGATAGCTTACGCTCTTGGAAAATACCGGATAATAAATATACCCGGCTGCTTCCGGATGGTACACAATTGAAAGTCACTTTGCGCGGTTTGCTTTCCCACACCGCTGGGATGGGAATCAGAGGCTACGTCGGCTACCCAGCTGGTAGGTCACTGCCTACCTTGCTGCAGATTCTGAATGGCCAACCACCAGCAAACTCAAGGCCTGTGCGGGTGGTTCAGGCACCTGGGAAAGCTTTTAGATACTCTGGCGGTGGATATGTTGTGGTTCAACAACTGATCGAAGATGTGACAGGCAGATCCCTGACCGATCTTGCTCAGGAGAATATTTTCGACCGGCTTGGCATGTCAAGCAGCACATTCAATCACTTGCTGCCCGAAATTTATCTCCCAATGGCTGCCACTGCCCACCGTAAGAGTGGGGAACCAATTCCAGGTAAATGGCATACCTATCCTGAGAATGCCCCCGCGAGTTTATGGACTACCCCATCGGATTTGGCACGCGTGATCATCGAAATGATCAAATCTTATAATAATGAGTCAGCCCAGGTACTCTCACCACAAATGACTCAACAAATGCTCACACCGCAGATGGGCATCGCTACCATGGGATTGTATATAATCAAGTCGGGCGGCAGGATCAGGTTCGAGCACCCTGGATGGAACGAAGGTTTCCACTGCCTAATAATCGGTGACCTGACCACTGGCCAGGGACTGGTCTGGATGACCAATGGGGAGAATGGTAAGACCCTGGGTTGGGAGGTGACCCGTGGTGTGGCCAATATCTTTGGATGGTCGTGGTGAGCTGCCTGTGGAAAATCCTTTACGGAGATATATTCAGTACCTCAAATGATGGAATCGCGTAGATTGGGACGGAGTGGCATTATCGTCAGCCCATTGGGATTAGGTACCGCTCGCATGGCGGGATTGGGCTGGCGCGAAGACATCGCGCCTCAAGTCACTCCTGATGCAAAAAGGGAGGCTGTTCGTGGGATTCAGGCAGCGGTTGACATGGGCATCTCCTTATTTGACACCGCAGAAAATTATGGCCAAGGTGTGAGTGAGAGCATTCTGGGAGAGGCGTTGCAAGGCCGTCACTCCGGAGTTGTGGTGGTAACTAAGTTCGGCGAAGATCCCATCCCGGGCCAGGAGGATCCAAGGTCGTTGGAGGCTGCAGTCGTTCAGCAGAAATGCGAAGCCAGCTTGCGTCGCCTGATGTTTGATTGCATCGATCTTTATCTATTGCACCGCCGGGATTACCCGCTCGAGCGAGCTCCGGAGTTGATGCAAGTGCTCGAAGACCTGGTACACGCAGGCAAGATCCGCTATTATGGCTGGAGCACTGATGACATTGAGCGGGCCAGGCTGTTCGCAGGCGGAGAGCACTGCACTGCCATCGAGCATCGCTTGAATATATTCAACGATAATCCAGGTATGCTCGAGCTCTGTCAGGCACAGAACCTGGCCAGTCTGAACCGAGTTCCACTGCTCATGGGAGTGCTCTCCGGCCGCTGGTCGACCTCCACGAAGCTTAAAAAGAGCGACCCGCGTGCGGTATGGTTTAGAGACGAGGGCTTCTTGAAGCTGTTAGCCTGTACGCAGCAAATTGAACCGTACCTGCGAGCTGATGGTCGTTCATGTGTACAAGGAGCGTTGGGGTGGGTATGGGCACGCTCTCCTGTAACAATTCCGCTGCCAGGGTTTCGCAATATGAAGCAAATGAAAGAAATAGCGCAAGCACAGAAATTTGGCGCGCTGCCTGTAAATGCTATACAGGCCATCAACGCGCAATTGATGGTAATGGGGATATTTAGCTAAAGTTGGTGCTTATTAATTCCATGTCGATCATGGGCGATAAAAGATATAAAAGACGATAATTTTCTTGTTCCTTTTATTTTTCTCTATAGCACCAACAAGCAGAGGTTATGCTCGCAAGTGTTACAATTCACTTTTGATAACAGAGTGCGACAGTATTGAATGTAGATCAGATATGACAATTTGGCATAATCTAAGTGTTCAACAGGTTTGTGACCAGTTAGAAGCACCAGCAGTGGGGCTATCAGATGAGGAAGTCCAGGCAAGGCTGAGGCGCTGGGGCAGCAACCGTCTGCAAACCCGTAAAACGATTTCCCCAATAAAACTGTTCTTCAAGCAATTTGCGAACTACTTCATCCTCGTGCTCATTTTCGCAGCCGCCCTGGCTTTCGCAGTCAGCTTCCTGCCCGGGCAAGGTGAGCGTAAGCTGACCGCCTACTTCATCCTTCTAATTATCCTGGTCAGCGTGTTGCTGAGCTTCTTCGAGGAATATCGCTCGCAGCGCGAGCTGGAAGCACTGGGAAAGCTCTTGCAGTTCCACACGACTGTGTTGCGCCAGGGAGTACGGCGAGAGGTTGACGCTGAGCAGATCGTTCCTGGAGATATTTTAGTCTTATCACAGGGCCAGAAAGTAGCAGCGGATGCCCGTTTAATTGAAGCACACAGCTTACGGACGGATGAATCGACATTAACTGGTGAAAGCCTGGGGGTTGATAAGGGCGTTGAGCCAGTCCCGACCGATACAATCCTGGCAGAGCGCTCGTGTATGGTATATGGGTCAACATTCGTCACCCACGGTAGCGGGCTGGCGGTGGTGGTGGGCACCGGGAGTGCTTCGGAAGTAGGGCAGATCGCCACCGCCCTGGGAGTGATGAGTGAGCGGATGACACCCTTCCAGGTGGAGGTACGCAAAATGGCGCGCCAGATGACCTGGATCATCGGTTTTCTGGCGGTCCTGGTGGCAGCTATCCTGTATTTCGTTATGCATGAACCCCTGGTGGATGTGGCACTGAACACCCTCAGCCTGGCGGTTGCCACGATCCCTGAGAGCTTGCCGATTGTGCTGACCTTCGCCTTATCGCTGGGAGCGCGACAGATGAGCCGCCGTGGGGCGGTGGTGAGGAACCTGTCGGTGGTCGAATCGCTGGGGAGTGTGGATACGATCTGCACTGATAAGACTGGCACCCTCACCCAGAACCAGATGGCCGTGCAGCAGCTGATGGCTGGCGGTCAGCTGGTGAGCCTGGATAAAGATTTAAATTACGATGGGGCAGTCAATGCCTTGCTGCAGTCAGCCGTCTTATGCAATGAAGCTTCGATCGATGGCGGGGAGGGTGGAAAAGCATTGGGCGACCCGGTGGACACCGCTCTGCTTACCGCTGCCCAACAGGTGGGGATGGATATCGACCAATTACGTACCAGCGCTCCACGGGTGCAAATGATCCCGTTCAGCTCGGAGCGCAAAATGATGACCAGTGTCCATGAGCTGGACGGGCAGCTGGTTGCCTTCACCAAAGGTGCCCCAGGGATCGTCCTGGCTCACTGTTCTGTGTGTGAAGCTGGGGGGCATAAGTACTCGATGGATGACCAGCGCTGCCAGATTGTGCGGAAAATAATCCAACAGCTGCAAGGGCAGGGAATGTACGTGCTGGGCATGGGAAAAAAGCAATTGGCCAGTGACTATGATCGCTCCCAGGTGGAGCAAGAAATGAGCTTCATGGGATTGCTGGTGCTCATGGATCCGCCGAGACCGGGTGCGGATGAAGCCATCGCCAGGGCGAAAACAGCCGGAATACGCGTGGTGATGATCACCGGCGATAACGGCCTGACTGCCCAGGCGGTGGCAGGCAGGGTGGGGATTGGTCAGCATGTGGTGGATGCCCGAAACCTGGAGGGACTGACTAATTCCGAGCTATTTGAAGAGGTGCGGGATGTAGATATCGTCGCCCGGGCAACACCCCAGGTCAAGCAGATCATCCTGCAGGAGCTGCAGAAAGAGGGTCACTTCGTCGCCATGACTGGCGATGGGGTGAATGATGCCACTGCCCTCAAGCAGTCGGACGTAGGGGTGGCGATGGGCATGCGTGGTACCGATATCGCCAAGGAATCATCCATGATGGTGCTGCTGGACGATAATTTTGCCACCATCGTAGATGCCATCCAGGAAGGCCGGCGCATCTTCGATAACATCCGCAAGTTCACCAACTACCTGCTCAGTACCAGCCTGGGGGAGGTGTTCGTGGTGCTGATGCTATCGATTTTCGGGTATTTCCCCCTTTCAGCGGTCATGCTGCTGTGGATCAATGTGGTCACAGACCTGATCCCGGCCAGCGCCCTGGCAGCTGACCCGGCAGTGAAAAATGTGATGAAACGCAGGCCTCGTCGCCACAATGAACCGATCATGAACAAGGCGATTTATGCCACCATTGCTGGGAGCATCTTCCGCACGTTGATTGCTTACGGGCTGATCTTCTGGGTAGGCCTGCAGCTGGGTGGATTGGTCTACGCCCGCACGATGTTATTCACTGCCATCGTGTTGCACGCCTTCACTCGCGTAATGGTGGTCAGGCAGCTGGATGACCTTTCAATCTGGTCGAACCCGGCTTTACTGGTTAGCTATGCTGTGGCCGTAGGCTTGCAGGTGCTGGCACTATACACCCCCCTGCGTAATGTCTTCGGCGTGGTGCCGCTTGGCTGGCAGGCTTGGGTGGTTATGGTCGCCGTTACTGCTGCCTCATCATTCTTTGGAGTATATATGACGCGCTGGATCCTTAAATTAGTGCCACTGTGGGATGATAAAGGGCCCGCAACCGAAGGGCAGGTGTAAAGACTTCAGGGCGGATGGTGTGGTCAGTCGGGGTGAAGCATCCGCAACTGGTAATCATGGAATCTTCGACCCAAATTGGGTATGCTTTGCTCTTACATTGAGTCAGGGGGAAGCTTTGAGCCTCAGCATGCGGAAGGTGGATTCAAGCTCGAGGGCGTGCCGGTTGCGCGGCATTTCTCCCAACCCCATGTGCATACCGCCATACAGGTAATAACCCTGTTTTTCGCTCAGGTAGCGGGGTGGGAAGCAGTAGGTGCCGCGCTCAGTCCGGAAGGTTTCCAGGTGGGCCAACCCCTGGCTGAACCAGGCACTTTTTCGGCCGCTAGCAAAATGCGCCATCAGTTCGAGGAACAGCACCAGCTTCTCGGGCAGGTTATCACCCGGTAAACAAGCCAGGAATACGCGCCCGGCTGCATAGGGGCGGTGTAAATGGGCGTTCCAGATATAACCATCGGAGATTTCCTGGAAGCGGGGATCGAGCAGATACAGGACGATCTGCTCAACCTTCTGCTGGGTGAGTGGATCATCTTTGGGCAGATAAGCCATCAGATACAGGTCATAGCAGGTGGGTAAGCCGAGATATCCCCAATGGCTGTTGAAGTGTGGCCGATAAAAGAGTTTTGTGTCGCTGTGCATCGAATGTTGGCTGGGTGGCAAGCGCTGGCGTTCTGTTGCGCTCATGAAGAAATCGTAATCCTGCCTGCGAGCCAGCTCATAGAGCAGGTCGATGCGTTGTGCGATCCAGTATGCCACTCGCGGCTCAGCAAAGTACCCCAGACGCACCAGGAATGGTACCAGAATAAGGGCTTCTGCGTGGTAAGCCTCGCCATCCGCGATGGCAAAGTAAGGTGATACGTGTTCATCCAGGTCAGCCATCCCAGCCCGGAAGCCATATTCAGCCAATTTCGCTAGCACATTCTCAAGCGAGGCATCCATCGAGTGGTGCACCGGTCCACTGCCGAGCAGACCCAGCCAGTGATGCACTTCCTCGCAAACCAGCAGGTCGGCCAGAAGTGCCTGCCTGTTCTGGGAGTGATCCTCCACCTTTAATTGTGATGCTGTCAGCCAGCGCAGGATTGGACCACTTTCGTTCAATAAATGATTAATCGGTGAAGTATCCATAGGGAGGGTTGGTAAGAACACCGTTAACTATAACATGATGGGTCAAATATCAAATATGGGAGTAAATTTATTAATAAAAAGCAGCACTATGGTTCGGAGCTCCACAGTGCTGCTTTGAAAACTACCCTTTGTTCTTATTGAATGCAAGTCAGCTTAGCACCTGCCGTAACACGCGTGGCTGTGTAGGTTCCATCGAGTAACGTCGCATGGACGCTAACCTTTTGGTCGACAAGAAGTTCATCGAAGGTGATTGGTGTAGCTGCACCATCTGGATTGCGCAGCAGAAAGCGCGTGCCATCCGTGGTTTGGATGGTCACCGTCTGACTTATTGAGGGATTTCCGAGACGGTTTCCACAAGCCACATTAACAGTGATAGTGCGAGCATTAGAATCCAAGCTGGTGATCGTACCGGAAAGGGCAAAGGGAGTACGAACCCCATTTCCAAGTTGAACACCAGTACTGTTGCCATTTGCTGAGCCATTATTTGCCGGTCCGGGACCTTTGGCAAAAGCCGGGACAACTGCGAGGGCCAGCATGAGAATTACCAGGCCTATTCCTAATAGTTTTTTCATAGCTATTCCTTTCAAGAAATGAGATGGGTAGTGCAGTTTTGCACTTTTCTACTTACTATGACGTGTATTTAGATAATTAGATATGGGATGAATATAATATTCACAGAATATTCACAACCCGCATGGTTATAATTGCATGCGGAGTGAAAGCATGTCATGGAAACTTCTCACGATAGTCTGATGCATCGCCCTGAACAGTTACGGCGCGAAGCTGATACCCTGCTGGAAAGGGTCAACTTGCTTTCTCTGGTCAGCCCATATGGCCGGGTGGTATTCACCGGTAGCTACTACTTGAACGTCATGGTGTATCCTGACCTGGATTTATACCTGCCGTTGATCACGCTACCGCAGTTATTTACGATCGCAGCGCAAATTGCAGAGTGCAAGCTGGTGACCCAAGTAGTGTATGAGCCGAGTGATGATCCTGTGAACCTGCCCGGGGGTCTTTATTTAAAGGCGCGTTTTAATTACGGAGAATGGGGCAGACCATGGAAAATCGACATGTGGTGTCTGCCGCAAGATGTGATCCGGCGCAAGATGGCAGAGATGGAGCATTTTCGAGAGAAGCTGAGCCCAGAGATACGAGAGAAAATCATTCAATATAAATTATCGATCCTCACCCTCCAACACCGCACCCCCATGTATAGTGGGTATTACATATATAAAGCATTCATCGATGAGAACCTGGAGGATTATGAGCGTGTGACTCACTACCTGGAGGCAAACGGTATCCATATGGAGACTCACTGATTTAACCAAATCTTCAATGCTCAAGTTTAATCTATTCATAAGCTTTTTGAAGCTAATTATCGACGATACTAAGGCATAATAGAAATTAGTACTTGGGAGGCAATGATGCCAGATACTGATACGGTGCTCTTATTTACCCACAATGGCCTTGGGCACGGGGAGCAGGCTTTACAACATAAACTGGCAGGTACATACCTGAAGCTTTTGGATGAGCACAACCTGCTGCCAGGGGCGATATGCTTCTATACCGAGGGTGTATATCTGGCTGTTGAAGGCAGCCCGGTGATTGAAACGCTGCAATCCCTTGAGCGCAAGGGTGTGCCACTGATCTTGTGCTCCACCTGCTTGAATTATTACAATATTATGGACAAGGTGAAGGTGGGTATCGTGGGTGGGATGGGCGACATCCTGGAGGCACAGCAAAGGGCTGCCAAAGTGATCAGCCTCTGATCAGCCTCATCCGGGGGAGAGCGTATTCGGGAGGTGTGTGATGAAAAAGAATACGATTTACCTGTTCCAGGTGAAGGGCATCCCGATCGGGCTTGACCCGTCCTGGTTTCTTGTATTCGCCCTGGTGACCTGGATCCTGGCGGTTAATTATTTCCCATCAGAATTCAAGCAGTGGAGCCTGGTTCAATTTTGGTTGGTGGCTGCAGTGACAGCCATCCTGTTCTTCGTGAGCGTATTCCTGCATGAGCTGGGTCACTCGCTGGTTGCCTTGGGCTACAAGTTGCCCGTGAAGAGCATCACCCTGTACATATTTGGAGGGATTTCGGAGATAACTTCCTCGCCGGCCAGCCCGCTGCAGGAATTTGTGGTTGCCGTAGCTGGCCCGTTGACGAGCTTGCTTTTGGCAGCGTTTTTCTATGTGATACAGGTGCTATTTCAGGGTATCGCCCCGGTGTATGCCTCTGCCAAATACCTGGCTTACATCAACGCTTTGCTGGGCGTCTTCAACCTCATCCCGGGATTCCCGTTGGATGGGGGTAGGGTGTTTCGGGCCATCGTATGGGCGGTCACGCGTAACTTGCGCCGGGCAACGGAGATCGCCGGTTACCTGGGGCAGGCGATTGCCTTCATTTTCATCTTACTGGGGGTGTGGCTGTTATTCCGGGGAGACTGGATCAACGGCTTATGGATCGCCTTTATCGGCTGGTTCCTTGAGAGCGCGGTGGTAGGACAGGTGCAGCAGGAACGCATGCATGACCTGCTGGCTGGCCATACTGTGGATCAGATCATGAGCCGCTCGTGTGTGATGTCCCCGGCAGAGATCACCCTGCAGGAGCTGGTCAATAGTTACTTCCTGGGCCAGGGGCAGCGCTGCGTGGTGGTCATGCGCCTCGAGCAACCCGTGGGATTCCTGACCCTGCATAATATTCGTGAGCTGCCGCGTGAGCAGTGGGCCTCCACCCAGGCCTGGCAGGTGATGACCCCCATGGACAAGGTGAAGGTGACCGGTCCCAAGGTGGAGCTGGTGAAAGTTTTGGAGGAGATGGGGACTGATGGAGTGAACCAGATGCCGGTGATGCAGGATGGACAGGTGGAGGGCATGCTGACCCGCGAAGATATCGTTAATTACATGAAAACCCTGCAGAAACTGGAGAAGTAAGCTTGATTTCAGCCAGGTGATGTGGAGTGCTGATTGGATTTCAGGGGAATATTCCTTAGGCCTGATTACCAGGGTCGGTGCTACAGCCCTTCATCATAAACCATTTGCCAGGCATGCAAGCTCTTACAGGTCGATGCGCATTACGGCTTCATTGCCCATAAACTCACCCGTGAGGGTGAAACCATAATGGCGGTAAAACGGCTCGGGACCATCGTCACCTGGGTGGCAGCTGAGGGAGAGCGCGTGGGCATTGGGCCGAGTGCGTACATGGGCGATCAACAGGTCAAGGGCTGTTTTGCCGAAGCCGAGTTTCTGATAATGGGCATCGACCATGAAACGCCACAGGAAATATTCGCTCTCTTCCGGGTTATCGTACAGCATCAGGAAACCCACCGGCGTCTCGTCGGCATAGATAGCCCGAAACCAGGCCTTGGGTTCGAAATAAGCCTCGGCAATGGAGACCGAGTTGGGTGCAACGAAATGCTTTTGCACCTCACTAACATCCAGGCGGCAAATGACCCTGACGGTATCCGCGGTCACCTCGCGTAAACTGACGACCGAATTTCTGTTAATACTGGCGGGTTGATCGGTCATAGGATACTCCTCGGGATTGTAAGTATGTTTCAAGTGATCGCATAAATGGACTACTTACTATACAAGACGATATGCATTTTGCCAAGGGAGATGCCAGCCAAATGCGGAATTGCCTGGCGCAGTCCTATTTAGCCGGCATGTTATAATCCAAACCTGCGGTAAAACCAAATATTAATAGGTTCATATGCCATTTTGGACTATCTTCCTCATCGCCATAGGCCTGGCCATGGACTGTTTTGCAGTCTCGCTGGGGGTAGGGACTGCCGGCACAGCTGCAGGACCACGACCAACCTTCCGTTTGTTTTTCCACTTTGGCCTGTTCCAGGGTGGGATGACCTTGCTGGGCTGGCTGGCAGGCAAGACGGTTGTAACCTATATCTCCAACCTTGACCATTGGGTGGCGTTTGGTCTGCTGACCTTTGTGGGCGTGCGCATGATCATCGGCGGGCTGCGTAAGGAAGGGGAGCAGCCAACCATCCCCGATCCGTCACGCGGTCTGACCCTGGTGATGTTGAGTGTGGCCACCAGCATTGATGCTCTGGCGGTTGGGTTGAGCCTGGCACTGCTCTCGGTGAACGTGTTTTGGGCGGCGCTGTTGATCGGCGGTGTATCGGCTGCATTATCGTTAGCAGGTTTAATGCTCGGAAACCAATTGGGGACGCGTTTCGGCAAGTCGATGGAGGTACTGGGCGGGATCATCCTGATCGGGATCGGCTTGCGAGTGGTGATCACACACCTGGTAGGGTAACTGGTCGACTGTAAGCGTCGTACCCTGGTCATAAACGATGTATCAACCTCATATATAGCGCTTTCCTATGCAACCAATAAACAGTTTATAATTCCTAGAGTTCACAAGCATGGTTCCATACGGGCAATTGTCTGGGAATATCCCATATCTCACATCCTGGGCGATCGGGCTCACCATTTTATTTAAACCAACCATGATAGAAGTCTTGCTTTTTTATTCTTATTTTGGGGGGTCATAGGATGAGCGTGGGCGATCGATCCAGGTTTTCACCTATTCTTTCCATCCTGATCGTAATTGGGCTGGTCTTGATAAATTTCATCATTCAGATCGGCATGGTGCCCAATTATAAGAATGTGGGTGTGGATAGCGGCACTTTTGCCTACTGCGGGCAGGTGATTCACGATGGCGGGCTACTGTACCGCGATTGCTGGGATAACAAACCTCCCGGTGTCTATTATCTGAATGCAGCGGCCATCAGCCTGGGTGGTTCAAACCCTTTCTCCATCTGGTTACTGCAGGCCGTCTGGCTATCGGTTGCTGTTGTGGTATTCTTTTTCATCCTGAAAAGTATCTGGGATCATAAAGGCCTGGCAGCCCTGGGTGCCTTCATCCTGCTGGTATACGTGCTTTATCCGGGCATCTTCATGGGGGGTAATTTTACGGAAACATATGCTATCCTGCCGGCTGTGCTCTCGATTGGGGTGTTGTGGGCGTACCTGGGTTCAGGTCACAGGAGATGGCTGGTTATCCTGGGAGTGCTGGCTGCGTCTGGATTCCTGCTAAAGCCCACCTACATCGCCATGGGGTTGGCAACTGCCATCCTGGTCGGTTATCTGGAGATCAGGCGCAGGGATGCGAAACACCTGGTGATTAATCTGGCCATCCTGCTTGTCTCGGCTTTTATCCCCGTGCTCATCGTAGGCCTGTATTTTCTGGCCAAGGGGGATCTCGGTAATTTATGGTTTGCAGTATTCACCCATAATTTTACTTATGTCAGTGAAGGTATCTCACTGCGCAGCTTGTATGCGACGGCGCGCATGTTCCTCATTGAGCAGCCCATGGCAGCCCTGACGGTGTTGGTGGGAATCTCAGCCGGGGTGTTCATCTTCCAGAACAGGCAGCTCGTATTTAGCTTCCGCCAGCCCGCTGGCAGCGAGATTGAGCGCTTTACTCCCGGGGCGATGAGCTTACCAGACAGGCGCACCTGGCTTCTGGCTGGGGTGATGATTGGCTTGATCCTGGATATCGCGTTCCTGGCTTCGTCTGGGAAGAATTTTGGGCACTACCTGCAGGTGTTGTTGCCCGAGATGGTCGTGGTGATGGTATACCTGTTCGACTACGTCCGCCAGTCGTTGAAAATCACACGCTTCAGCCAGGGCTTGCAGGCAGGCCTGCTGGCAGCCATCATTGTCTTGATGCTGAGTGGTGGCATGGAGATCGTCGCCAAGGAAGCGCCCAGCCTGAGTGAATTAAAAACGTTCATCACCTCAGATGTTACCCAATACCAGCCCACCGAGCTCGAGCAATTTGTGATCGATAACTCATCACCGGATGACTCGGTCCTGGTTTGGGCTGGCCATCCCGGGATCAATTTTGTGACACAGCGCCGCTCACCCACCCGCTACATCTTTCTCCTGCACCTGTTTAACCCCACTCCGAATGGACCCAACGGTTTTGATGAATTCCTGAATGAGCTTAAGGCTGACCCACCTGAGCTGATCGTTGTCCAGCCGAATTCATCCGTTGGACTACCGAACCTGGAGAGCTCAGCCGAAACAATCTGCCCAGCCTGTGATCCTTCCACACTGAAAGGCTTGCTGGCGTTTAAAGACTATCTCGAGACCAATTACCATCAAAAATTCGCCATCTGGGATTGGGTCATTTACCAACGCATTCACTGATTACACGCCAACCGAACGTCAGATTTGCACTATTTTGCTGCTCGACGGTGGTATACTCAGCATTCGTGTATTCCCGTTCTGTTTGCATGCTTTCTCAAGTTTAATCATCATTTCGCAGAGGTCAACATGAAGGTCCATACCATCCGCTACTCACTTCTCGCCATTTTGCTAATGGCATTATTGCTGTCAGGCGCCTGCACCAGCGTTAGCCCATTACAGGCGGGAACCCAGCGCATATCAATTGCCAACAATGGTGCACAGGCTGAACTACGCTCCAAGCAGCCTTCCATCTCTGCCGATGGCCGCTATGTGGCTTTCACCTCTGATGCCTCTAACCTGGTGAAAGATGACACCAATGGTGTATCGGATGTGTTTGTGCGTGATCTGGTGAAGAACACCACCACGCGGGTATCGGTATCGAGCAAAGGCACTGAAGGGAACAAATCATCCTATTGGCCGTTCATCTCAGCCGATGGCAGCTACGTCACTTTCACTTCCGATGCGGACAACCTGGTTGAGAATGATAAAAACGGTGCTGGTGATGTCTACATCTCTGATGTGCATAATGGTGTCACAGAGCTGGTGTCGATCGGACCGGATGGCAGCGCAGGAAATGATCTATCATTCTGGTCTTCGGTTTCAGAGGATGGGCGCTACGTGGTATATATGTCGAATGCCACTAACCTGGTACCGTCTGATATCAACGATTCCTGGGATGTATTCATGCGCGACCGGCAAAGCGGTGTGACCAGCCTGGTCTCACTTGGTTATGATGGCAGCCAGGCGAATTCGCAATCGGAATACCCGGTGATCTCATCGGATGGCCAGAGTATTGCCTACGCCTCCGATGCCACGAATATCGTGAGTGATGACACGAATGGATACCGGGATGTGTTTGAATATGACCACAAGTCGGGTAAAACCATCCGAGTATCGCTGGCTACAGATGGGACGCAAACCAACGAAGGTACCCAGGCGTTTGTCATCTCCATTTCTGCCGACGGTCGCTATGTGGCCTTCCCATCCCTGGCCACCAACCTAGTGCCTGGAGACAGCAACCATGCCTGGGATATCTTCGTCCATGACCGTAACAAGCGTGAAACTGAGCGTGTGTCAGTTGCCAGTGACGGTTCCCAGGCAGATGCGGGTTCATACGGTGTAAGCATCTCGGCCGATGGGCGTTATGTGCTCTACGGCTCGAATGCCACCAACCTTGTGGCTGATGACACCAATGGTGTGATGGATACCTTCCTGTATGACCGGCAAACAGGCAAAACGGAGCGTATATCCATCGCCACAGATGGCACGCAAGGGGATGATTCTTCAGGCCTCATGTTGATCGCCCCAGTTGGGATCGATTTTGCTTACGGGACGTTGCTCTCATCAGATGGAAGCCGGGCGGTGTACATGTCGAATGCCACCAACCTGGTGACAGATGATACCAATACAGCACAAGATATCTTTATATTTGTGAAGTAGTGCGCTGATTCGGGGATAATCAGGAAAGGAATCAGCATATAATAAGTTGGCGAGGGAAATTTTGTAAAGGCGCAGCGCGGCTGTGCCTTTACTTTTTTCGTGGGGTGGCGAGGGCGATCGACAGCAGCCGGATTATTTCTTTAAGGTCAAATCAGTGAACAGCTCGTCCAGCTGCTGATACCAGGTTTCGTCCATTTTCGCCACATTGGTGGGGATTTGCTTGCGCAGCTTCTCCACCTTGACCACCGGTACAGGGGATGAATTAACCTCTAACTCGACCGCGGGATGGGTGAACACTACCACCGATTTTACGGGGACTTTCTCTTTGGGAATCTCCAACCGCTCGAGATGACCTTTAATCAGGCTTTCAGCACTACGCGTGGCTTTAATTGGATCTCCCAGGTGCTCTTCAACGATATACCGTAATGCCCGGCCAATCGTCATGGACTCTTTCCATTTGTTGTTCTTGTAGGAAAATACCCCGGCCAACCCGATCGTTTCGAGAATGATCACCCCTCCAGGGGTCAGCAGCACATGGTCACATGGCAAAGACGGATAATGATAAATATGATAACTGTCATTCAGCGATTTCAATGCTGCATCCAGCTTTTCTTCGGGGCGCGGTTTTCGTACCCAACGGTTGGCGAAGTAGATGCCCACCATGGATACCCCCAGGCCCGCCACCATCAGCACGAAGGAGAAGTTGGCTGTACTTTGCACGAACAAGGGCAACAACACACTGCCCAGTAAGGCGATCAGGCCTCCGATGCTCATCACATTGGAGATGCGTGCCCGGCTTTTTATTCGCTGGTGATCGATGATTGTTTTCATGGTACCCGGTATAACCTCTGGTGAATGGGGGTGAGCGCGTTATACAGCTGGCGGTATTCTTTATAAAGGGCATCGTAACGGGGCCAGTTGGAAGTCTCGGGTTGTACCACCTGGCTGATCTCGACCAGCTGGTCGACCTCGTCCATGCTGGAGTAAACGCCGAGCCCAACAGCCACCGCCAGGGCTGCGCCAGCCGCACCGGCTTCAAGGTGATTCTTCACCACGCTAACCGGCCGTCCGGTTACATCACTGATAACCTGCACCCACAAACGGCTGTTACACCCGCCGCCGATCGCGTTGAAACCATTGATGTTGAATCCTACCTTTTCCATCGCCTCGGAGATCCAGCGCAGGTGGTATGCCACCCCTTCCATCACCGCCCGCACCATGTGCCCCTTGGTGTGGCTCAGGCTCATGCCGATGAATGCCCCACGGGCGTAATGGTCAAGCACCGGAGCGCGCTCGCCCGAAAGCCACGGCAGGAAGATCAACCGGTCAGCACCTGCGGGGGTTGCCTCGGCCATGGCGCTGAGTATTTCATAACTTGACCTGCCGCTGGCACTGGCCTGTTGCCTTTCGGCTTCACACAGGGCATCGCGAAACCACATCAAGGCCCCGCCGCCCGTCTCCATCTCGCCGGCGATGATGTATTTGTTCGGATCGATGTGATTCAAACCCCAGAATGGCTTAACTGGATCATTGCGAAAGGTAGAAGTCGATACGCCGATCCAGGTGGCCGTCCCAATGCACAGGTGCACCTTACCTTCCTGGTTGGCACCCGCTCCTGATTGGGCCACAGCCACATCGCCCGCACAGATCACTACCGGGGTGCCCTGCTCGAGGCCAGTCTCAGCGTCAGCCTGAGCAGTGATCTCACCGATCACGGTTGTGCATGGGTAGGCAGGCGGAAGTTTCTCCACCGGGATGCCCAGCTGATGGCAAACTTCTTTCGACCACTGCTTGGTATACGGGTCAAACAGGAAATACACCGAGGCCCCCACCCAATCAATGGCGATCTTGCCTGTCAATTTGAAAAGGATATACTCCTTGCAATCAAGCAGGTAGGCAGTTTTATCCCAAACCTGCGGCATCTCCTCCTTCAGCCAGAGGATCTTCGGGATGCTGTCCTTGGCGGTGGGGATATTGCCGGTGTGCTGGTAGATTTGAGCAGCCATGTTACCGTGACCCACCCGGTCGGCTTGCTGCACGCTACGCAGGTCGAGCCAGCTCAGCATGGGAGTAAGCGCTTCCCCATGCTCATCGACGGGCAAGGTGTTCCACATCTGGGCAGAAACTCCCACGCCCAGCACCTCCGCTGGGTCGATGCCTGATTGTTGGATGACCTGACGTGTGGTGGCAGCCACCGCCCGCCATAGCTCATCCGGGTCTTGTTCAACCCATTCGGGGTGGGGATAGGATATCCCATAGGGTTGGTAGGCCGAGTGCAGAACCTGCCCGCGCAGATCGCAAAGCACAGCCTTGTTGCCACCTGTACCGGTATCGTGTGCCAGGATGTATTTTTTCATCAGCTGATCAGGCTTTCTTGGCAGTGATTTGCAGGATCATTAATGGCGCACCTCATCGGCCAGCTCCCGGAACGCATGGATGAAACGCTGGTTTTGTTCAGGGGTGCCGATGGTGACGCGGATAAATCCGCGCGGCATATTGTGGCCGCTCATCGGCCGGATAAAAATTCCCCTGGCTTCCATGCGGTCGCGGATCTCAGCCGAGCTAAGTCCCAATGCGGAAGCATCGATGAGCACGAAATTCCCTTCGGATGGGTAGGCGCGTAGTCCGTCCATTTGATTGATCTCTGCAAAGATCGTGTCTCGCCCGGCGATGACATTCTGCCGTTTGGCTTCCAGGTCGTCGCTGTCCTCAAAGCCGACCAGGGCCGCCGCAATCGAGATCAAGCTGACATTCCAGGGGATGCGTACCCGGTTGAAATAACTGGCCAGGTGCGGGTCGCACAACAGGTAGCCAATGCGGAACCCCGCCAGGCCAAAAGCCTTGGAAAAGGTGCGGTTTACCATCATATGCGGGTACTGTTCCACCATCCTGGCGCGGCTTTCCACTGTGTTCTCCAGCTCAAAGTAGGCTTCATCGAAAAACACGGGGATACCCAGTTCGAGGATGCGCAGCAGGTCATCCAGCCTGATCTGGTTACCGGTGGGGTTGTTGGGTGAACAGATGAAGATCAGCTTGGTCTTGGGTGTGACGGCATTCAGCAGGGCTTTCATATCCCAATAGAAGTCTGCGGTCATTGGTACTTGAACTGGCACTCCCCCGGCAACGCGCACGCGCGCTTCGTACATCGGGAAGGTTGGGATGGAGATCACCGCTTCATCTCCTGGCCCAACGAAGGTGTGCACCACGAAGTTAATCACATCGGTGGAGCCATTCCCCAAGACGACGTGCTCAGCACTTAACCCAGCGGCTTGCCCCAATTTTTGCCGCAGCTTTGGCCCTGATCCTGGGTACAGGTTTCCCAGCCTGGCAGCCTCAAGGATGGCTTCCACCACTTTTGGGGAAGGGGCAATCAGGTTTTCATTAGACATCAAGCGGATTACCTGGGGATTTTCCCAGGCGATATCCATGTGTTTATCGCTATAAGGTTCCGCAGCCTTTACCCACGGAACGACATAATCTTCAACCAATTTCATTCCATTCTCCAATTATCAAAATTATGCGGATCACAATTGCACCGGTTAACGGTGCAGCTCTTCCACATCCTTATACCATTTGACCTTTTCGCCGATCCGCGCCCGGGCCTTCCACCGCAGGGTCTTGGGTGCAGCATCGATGCGTTGTTCGACCTCATGGATGCGATCACTGATCACCGTGCGGTCTGCCTCGGGCAGGCGGTCATAGCGCAGGAGGGCTTCTTCGAGCAGCTTGAGGTTGCCCGTCACCGTACGCCAGAAGCCCCAATCATTTGCCAGGGTCTGTGCGATGAGGCTGCCATTAATCGTTTCCTTGTCGCTGTCACCAATGGGATGCTCTCGCAGGAGCATGATCGTGTCGATCTGGTCTTTCTCGTTGATTTGCACGATCTGCATTTTTTCAAGCAGCAGCTCAGCCAGGGGCAGGGTCAGCTGCTCAACTTCCAGACGACCGACGAAATGTATCGGATGGCAAAAATCCAGCACATTATAGAAAATGTCGATATGGCGGTCGAAGACATGGTCGTGGAACAGCATCCGCCGCTCACCGAACAGTTGGGTCACCTGCTTATCCTCGTGGTAGCCTAATTCAGTTAAAACTTGCTTGATCCCCTTGGAAAAGCGGGGATAGGAGGCAAAGTCAAGATCTGTAAACACCCGCCCCAGCTCATCTTGCAGGTAACCAAATTGTGGGCAATGAGTCCTGAACGCCAGGGCACCAATCAAGCGCATGATGATGTTCGCATACGGTTCATCACGCAAGGCTTCCAGGATGCGGGAGCGTTCACTGTAAAAGTCTTCTAAAATTTCGCCATATTTTGCCATAATCACCACCAATACTAACCAGAGATTAAAAGGTGACCTTTCACCTTGCCATTTTCCAGGTTGATAATAGCTGCTTTCAGGATCCCTTCGGCATACTCACTGCCAGCATTAATCGCTAGGGTGTGCCCAATACGCACATGCCCGGGTGATTCATGGATATGCCCGTGCAGGGTGAGCATCGGCTGTACTTTTTCGATCCATGCTTTTACTGCCGTCGAACCAGCCGATTTCATCACCACCTGGCCCCCCTCGGTAATGATTTTCAAGTTCTTATCGAGATCCGGGCAGGTATCCAGGCCGGAGCTGAAGGGAGGCACATGCAGCACAGCAATGGTGTGTTCGGGATTGTGGATCATCCCTGCCAATGTATCCAGCTTGCTGGCAAGCTGATCTTCTTCGATATCGCGGGCGCACAACCAGGGGGTCATGTTAGCATTTGAGCAGCCTACAATTTCGTACCCCTCCTCCAGCTCGAAGTGGGCCATATCGGGATTGCGGATATGCTGGAATTGACTGACCACTTCATCGATGGAAGCAAAATCGTCGTTACCTGCCATAAAATACAGGGTGGAGTTCAATGGAAGCAGTTTTTCCTCAGCCAGGGTCATCCATTCCTGCACGCGCTGGCACATCTCGTCTTCAAAACGGTGAGCCATTTTATCAGGCTGGTTTTCCAGCTCTTCAGCTTCCTCTTTTTCAAGCACGATGGGGTAGAAACCCACATTGCTGATGTTCTTTTTGATTTTGTCAAGCTCCTGGGGGGTGGTGGCGGTTTCTTCCTTTCCAAACCAGCTCCCAGTATAACGCCCGTGACCCTGGTGGATCACCGGCACCATGGCTTTGCCTGTCACATCCCCACCAACGATCAGGATATTCGCCTTATATTGCATGCTGGCAGACAGGAACTTGCGAAATACGACGTCTGAGCCATGGAAATCAGACCCGTATAGGATGCGGACCGGCTTGCCTGATTGAGATGATTTGCCAAATTTCATTAACAACTCCAAATATCTTTACTCAACTATCATGGATCGGTGGGAACCACCCACCGATCCATGAACTTTTCCTATCCGGGCAGAGATGATCTGGCGCAGATAAGAAGTAAACAGGTATTATACAGGAGGAACCGACTGGAAGGTCCAGTTGATATCGATGCCCTCTTTTGATAGGCGGTACCAGCGGGCAACATAAAATACGATGATGCCACTGATCACGAAGCCTGCCAGGGTTCCGAGTGTGCCAACCCCGATACGGCCACCGACCGCCGGGTATAAGAACGAGGCAATGATCATCCACAGCAAGTAGGTCATGGTGATACCGCCTACGATCGTGATGACTGGAACCTTGCCAATTCTCCGTTTTACGAACGCGCTGGCGTTCTCAAAGATATCAGGTTTTGTGAATGGCAACAGGGTAATCGCCAAGACGGGCACCAGCTGGGTACATACCGCGAAGAACACAAAGTTGAGCTGGGCACCCATTACACCACCTGTGGCTGCATCGATCACGCCGACTTCGGCGATCAGGGTAATGATGAGGATGGCAATGATCGGGCTATGCAGGGTTGGGTGGATGAAGCAGACTTTTTCGGGGATCAGGCGGTCGAATGACCAGGCGAAAATGATCCGGCTGCAATAGAAGAAGTAAGTCTGTGCCAGGTTAATCAGCGTGTATACCCAGGCAATTGCCACCACCCATAACAGGATCAAATTCGGTCTCAGGATGCTTGCGTAGAAGGTAATCCACGGCATAGGATTCGCATCGGTCACCCCGGCATTGCTCAAGTAAGATTCTGCTGCGATCCATTCCAAAGGTACCAGTCGTTGGAGCAGCAAAGCGGCTGAGACGAAGATCGCCCAGGTGACTAGCAAGGAGGACCAGCTACCCGCCAGGAGGGTCTTCTCAGCCTGCTTCACCTCGCCAGCGAAGAAGGTCGGGATGTAATATCCATAAAAGATCCAGAACCCCATGATCAATCCTGCCAGGGTCATGATCGCCACATTTGGATTGATCACCATACCATTGGCTTGTGCCAGGGCAATGCGTCCTTCGTAACTGCCTGCCCCCATGAATTTATCCCAGGCGGCAGGGAAGGCATCCTTGCCTGCAGTGCCGAGCTGGAAATACAGGATCGCCCAGGCGATTAAGCCCAGGAAGAAGCCGACCTCAAGGATGCGCAGGATGGTGCGGGTAGGCAGGATCATGGTGATGAAGGTGATGATGGCACATATTGTGCCGATCACGATGATGCCTGTGCGCGTGGACGACCAGTCAGCAAATGCCGTGAAGGAGGGGTTATTAGCAATAATCCCCATGGACCGGAACAGTACAGGGAGCGCCGTTTTGGGTATCCAGGCAATGAGGGATCCAGCAACCATGGCGCTGAAGATCACCAATGTCCAGCTGGCCGCGAAAGCCAGAGGGGCATTCAATGTGCGGCTGGCCATCGTATAGTCGGCCGCTGAGCGTGGCATGGTGGCGCCGATCACTGAGTAGGTGTAGGCATGGAACAAGCAGAAAAACATGGCTACAGACAGCACACCGATAATGCTGCTGCCTGGCCACACACCGGCGACCCACGAGAATGGGATGAGGCCGGAGGATGAGAGGCTGATGCAGTGGACACCGAAGACCATCGCACCGAAGATGCCGATCGTCCTGACGAGGCCTGAGCTTTTGCGTGCGTATAGTTTTTTATCTGTTGCCCCCGTAGGGGCTACGATTGATGCCATTGTGACATTCTCCTTATCATGATGGTTGAATCAATAGTAAATCACTGGAAAACTGTTGCTCATTTCTGGTTGGTCTCCGATTCTGCCTCCTTTCCTGGCGCATCCGGCCTCTCCAGAGAATCCACCCCTTCGGGATCAATATCGGTATGGATGCGAGCGTAATCACTGAGTAAGAAATCCTGGAAAAACACGACTGGCTTGGCTGTTTCACGGTTATAGATCAGGCGAGACAACATCAGAAGCGGAAATCCCTCCTCGATCCTGAGCTGTTGAGCGACGGTGTCAGAGGCAGCCACCGCTTCCACGTGCTGTGAGGTACGTCCAAGCTTAATCCCATACACTCCCGTCAAAAGGTCGATCGTAGCGGTTTTTTCTAGATCCCAGTCTTCCATTTTGGGGCAACATTGGCAGGGAAAATAGCCGCGCTCGAGGATTACCGGGTAACGGTTAGCAAAACGCAGGAGAACCAGGTGATAGAGGGGATCGCCAATCTCGATTTCCAATATCTCCGCAAGACGGCGACTGGCGACAATCTCGCTGAACTCCAGCAACTGGGTCGTGGTGGCGATGTTCCTGCGCTGCATGGCCTTTACGTAATCCACCATCTCCACCCATTCGTAGGTGACCTTTGGTTTAGCAACATAAGTGCCGGAGCCATGCTTACGTTCCAGTAGCCCTTCATTGACCAGCTCCGTGAGGGCCTTCCGAACGGTCATGCGGCTTACTCCCAGGTCTTCACTGAATTCCCGTTCCGATTGGATCTTGCTTTCCGGCTTGAGCTTGCCCGAAAGGATCAATTCGGCAATATATTCCTGGATGCGCGTGTAGAGCGGTTTATTGAGGTCTTCGCTCATTTACCACTTCCTGTTTATGACTAAAATGATGTATTAATCAATAAAGTGGTTCGTGGTATAGATCTATTCGATATTTTCACCGAATCTGCACGATTTGCCCAAAAAGAGTTACTTTTCAACGATAATTACACGGGAATTTAGCAATATTCTGGATATTATAATCATTTCATAAGAAATGACAAGAAGAATCCACCCATTTTTTAAAACTCGTTGGTTTTCATGGAAATTAGCAAAAGTGGTATATGGTATACTCGCCAACTTGGATTTTATGACTGCCTAAACTGTCTGTGATCCATGCCACAGCCTTGTTGGGGGTCTAACAAAACAGATAAGTATTCATAAAGTAGTGGAATTTTTCTGGAAAACGTATAAAATAGAGATGGTAGAAACTGCTTGACAAGAAAGCTAACAATGTGACCTCATGGATAAGTATATTGATATCGACGCGCTGACCCGTAATGTCACTGACGAGATCTTCCGCATCTTTAAGCAATCACCTGATTCTTGGGTACGGAAGACATTCGGCCCGTTGATGTGGCCGCCAGCCCATCGCTTTGCTGAGCTGGCTGGCACATTTGATCGTTTGGTAGCTGAATTCAGTTTCAGGGAAGCTGCGCGTCAAATGGCGGTCAGGTTTGTCAAATATTATGAAGCATATAATACGGAGAATATTCCCACCGAAGGGCCACTGCTCATCTCCTCCAACCACCCGGGCACGATCGATTCACTGATCATCGCTGCCAGCATTCCCCGGCCCGATCTGAAAATCGTTGCCACAGGAATCCCATTTATCCAAGGTATTCGTAATGCAGCCGATCACCTTATCTATGTTCCCCGAAAAGGCATGCATGAGCGCATGATGGTCGTCCGGTCCGCCATCGATCATCTTAAACAGGGTGGGGCAGTGCTGATCTTCCCAAGCGGGCGGATCGACCCCGACCCGGCATTATCGCCAGAAGCCATGAAAGACCTTGGCAAGTGGTCGCGTAGCGTGGAATTAATGTTGAAGCAAGTACCTCAGACCCAGGTACTGTTATCCATCGTGAGCGGTGTTGTATCGGCTCACTGGCGCTGGAATATATTCGTGCGCTTGATGGGGGATGATCTCAAGCAGCGCACGGTAGCCGAAGTCTTACAGGTCATCCAATCCATCTTCCTGCCGAAATTAAATATGGTGGAACCACGGCTTACATTTTCAGATCCGATATCTACTGAAGAACTCACCAAGCCGGACCAGGAAATTCTGGATGTGATGATCGAGCGCGCCCGCAACCTGATGCAGGCTCACATGGCAGAAGGGCAGAACCTGCTGCCCGTAAGGACTGAAATTGCCTGATCATCCTCCGGCTTGCGGATAAGTAAAGTCACCAGGAAAACTAGCTAAATAGCTCATATTTCCGAAGTCCGATACAACAGAATCGATCATTATGGATTCTGTTGCACGCCTTCGATCTTCATCACCGAAGTTTCTAAGGTCATTTTGCTATCCGCGTAGCGAAGCTTGTAGATATTCAAACCATCATAGAAAACTTCAAAGACAAAGGTCTGTGGATCAGACCAGTAGCCTCTGACAGCCTTTCCATCGTCTCCCATCCGGTATTTCCCGTCCAGGCCAACTGTCCAAACAACCTCCTGGCCATCATCATTCATGAATAACTTTGCTTCTTTGTTGCCATTGAACTCAAGACGAATATAACTTATACCAAGGGGATTTGGCTTCAGGTTATAGGTCTTTCCCGAGATCGTTCGAGCTGTGTCCGGCATGGAACTGGAAGGCCAGGGCTGGGCTGCCTGCCCCAGCGCGGCGACAACCGACTCCAACTTTGCTACACCCGAAGGGTTGGGTGGTAGGGAATTTTCCGGATCGATAAAGGCTGCTTCCAGGATCTTACCTGCCTGGTCATACTCGAAACCGTTGCCTGTGACAACCACTATGGCATTAAATTGGGGGTATACCTTGATGGTTTGGCCGCCCCTTCCAAATGCAAAATAGCTATCCTCGGATACCCACCAGCCATAACCATAATCATCCGAAGGGGTAATACTATTGTAGGGTTTGACAGAATCTGTCACCCATGTGGGAGGGATAATCTGCTTGCCATCCCAAAAGCCTTGGTTAAGCCATAAATATCCCAGCTTGGCAGCATCCAGCGGTTTCAGGAACAAATCACCCCATCCATGAGTGTACCCCTGGGGGTCAGCCTGCCAGTACACATCCTGGATGCCCAGTGGTGTAAAAAGGTTTTTCTGAGCATATTCTTGCTCAGTCATCCCGCTGGCTTGTTGGATAATTGCAGAAAGCAGGTGCATACCGGGGCTATCGTAACAGAAACTGGTACCCGGTTCCCTTACCATCTTTCGATCCAAGGCCTGTTGCACCCAATCCGGCGTGGCGCGCATTGCATCTAAAGTCGGCTCGTCACGGGTGAGGCAACCCGATTCATAACCATTGGTATTACTCACCAGGTCCCGGATGGTCATGCTCTCCTTCCAATCATCCAAATTAGCAATTGTGCGGTTGGGGAAAAAAGACAGCATGGGTTGGTCGAGCTGGATCTTCCCTTGACCAATCGCCAATCCGATCAGCGTGGTGGTGAAACTTTTCGTGACCGATGCCAAATCATGCGGGATGGAAGGGTCGTATGGGTAAAAATACGCATCCAGCAACACCCGGCCATTGCGGATGATCAGCAAGCTATCAATCAGGGCTTTATTTTTCTTGAGATTTTGTAATCCTTCCGCAAGCTTAACCGAATCAAAGCCTTGTTGCTCAGGGGTGCTGGTCCGCCATCCTTTGGTCGGCCAGAATGCTCCAGTAGAATCATCAGAGCCTAACCTCGGGATGAGAATGGCAGCCCCGACTCCAAGGGCTGCCACCAGGACAACGATTACGGCTGCTGTGATGATCGTTTTTTTATTCATTTTTCCTCCCATCGTGATGTTGCTTAAGTAATGAAATCGGTCGGTTCAGGTTTTGCTGGAGTCCAGCTCACCTTGTCCTGTACTAAATAGAATCTGCAGCATGAGCAGTCCGATGGCATAGATCAGCAATAATACCGGTGCCTTTGCCTTATCTATGGGTTTCAGCATGGAGAACTCGATCAGCGGGGCAAACATAAAGATGATTGGGATGGAGCATAGGATAAGGAGTATCAACATTTGTAAAGGCGCAGTAGAGAAAGTTGCCACGACCAATCCACCTGCGCCTGCCAGTAGTGACCAGGAGGTAAACTCGATCATCAGTGGGTTGCCGAAATCATATGTGGCTGGTCCGAATAAATAAAACCCGAATGCCAGCCAGGCAATCATGGCTCCTGCAGTTAGGGACGGCACCCGTGTGTAGCGGGCAAGCAAGCTCATCAGCACCACGAAGATGATTTCTGTTACCAGGAGAAAACCCAAAATTGCCCAGCCGCTGTCGTGGAAATCCTGGAAGGCAACACCAGTTGTGGCTGGATTGGCTGCCAGCACCCGGGCCCATAAGACCTCAGAAATCAACACCAAGCTGAATAACAGCACGGCATACACCACTACCCCGATCAGGGTTGGCAGCGGTTTGATTTTCCGCCCTTTCAGCCACCCAAGGGTGATCGTCACCCCGACCGCAACAATAGCAACCACACTCAAAAGCATATTAATCCAATACGGTTAAGTTACGATCCCGACAATAGGCCAGGTGATGAAGGAATAGTCTTTTTCCTGGGTCACCTGGCTCAAATCGAGAGCGTCGAAGTAACGGATCCGTTTAAGCATGGCCTCACCCTGGCTGTGCACCAGGCTGGGGTCCACACCATCCACGGTGTCATTGGGGCTATGGTAGCGCGTGCCGGTGCGATTATTTTCTAACTCTATGCCAGGCAGTCGTGAAGAAAACATGTCGAAGTCACTGTCAAATCCCGAGCGTTTATTATTAACGCCATACGACATGGCAAAAACACGCGGATTGGCTTTCGCCAGGCTACAAACCAGCCAGCCATCTCCCTGACTGGTCTGTTTCAGAGTGGTCGGACCATGCCCTGGCCAGGAGTCGAAAACAAATACGAGATCGATCTGGTCGGATAACGACGACATCATGAATGCAGTCGACCCCATGTAACCAGCTTCTTCACCATCTGAGAAAAGGAAAATAATGTCGTTTCGAAGTTTCTCTGACGAGAGCAGCATGCGGATGGCTTCCAGCATTGCTAGGGTCGAAACACCATCATCACCTGCTCCGGGTGCACCAGAGTGTGTATCGTAATGACCAGTGGGAGGGAATTTTCCGGTCGGTTGGCTTCCAGGGATACTTACAATGATGTTCAACAGGTTTCCAGTAGCCTGAGTTTCGGTAGAACCCCAGCTTCATTAAGCTTCTTGAGTAAATATTCAGCCACCTTTGCCTGAGCTTATGAACCCATTTGGTGCGGTTGAGCGGCTACTACCTGCAGGTCTTGCATCTCGCGCTCGGCAGAAAATTTATTGGTCGGAGCGCTGGCAGGGGTTACATTTACCGCCATGATGGGGATCAGGCCGATGACGATGATGAGCAGCAATGTAGCAGCCATGATCACGTGTTGTAATTTCAGGATTTTTTAAATGTACTTCATAGCAGGCAAGCTACCTCCTGTTAATGTATGCTGCAGTGATGGTCTTATGCCTCACATTTTTGCCAGGATATCTGCTTTCTTGGCCTCGTAATCCGTCTGAGAGATCAAGCCATCGTCCAGCATCTTCTTGAGATTTTGTAACTTAACCTGGGCATCATCTGAAGGGGCAGCAGTCGCATGGATAACCTCGGGTTTCTTTTTCGATTGTCGTCCAAGCCAGGTGCCGAGTCCCAGGATGATTGCAATAAGTAGCACGATGGGTAGGACGCAGTACAATAGAATACCTTTGGCCAGTATCGAGCCGATGAAAGGTGCAATATTGGTCGTGACGCTGCCTTCCACGGTCGAGCCATTGGATTTGTGGATCGCGATATCATCACTGGACAGGATCAGATCGCCGTGGATCACCGATCCTTCTGCCATGTAGACATCTCCAGAGGTCAATGCTACGTCTCCCCCAACCTGGGAATTCTTATCCATGCGCAAGACACCACTGGTGAGCAGGATTGTCCCGGTCACCCGGCTGCCTTCTTCGAGGGTGACCGTGCCCGATGTGACAAAAAGGTTGCCGTGCATGGTTTTACCCTTGCCGACGATATAATTCCCTGAAAACGAAGCACTCATGCAGCTGGAAAGGATCAAGGAGATCAGCACTAAAAAGATTAGAGCAATTTTTCTGTTCATTTTTCCTCCAAGGGTTTAGATCCATACTCTGGTACCATACCTGCCGCTTTATACCTGGGGGGCACGTTTGGTTTTATCTTTGAATATGGCAGCACCGATGAGGCCCCCGATCGCGCCGACAACGATGTCAAAAATCACTCCAAAGAATGTGACTAAAATATTTCCAACTACGCCTTCTACTCCGCCCATATTGATCTGATCTTCCGGAGACATAAACATATTCATCTGGTTGACGATGCCTGCCATGCCTGCCACGCCAATAAAGCTGAGCAGGAAACCGATCACACCTGCGATAACACCGGCAGTTACTCCCACCCAGACGCCTTCTTTTGTGGTGAGTGAGCCACTCATGCGTTTGTACAGCCAGGTGGCGAACAACGGTCCCACCCAAAAACCTGCACAAATCAGACAATTCACGAAGTTAATGAAAGGAATATTGGTAAGTGCCAGGGTGATGACAGCGCCAACCAGGCCAGTTATGAGGATGTTCTTGGTATTCATTTTTATTCTCCTGTGTGGGGTTTGGATGTGTGGATTGCTTCGATCAGGCTTATATAAGGGCTGCCTTTTTGCACGAATGCGTCAGCACCAGCTTGCTTTGCACTTTCCACATTAGCGGGAGTTGAATGCACACTGAGGATCACGATACGCGTGGCTAAGCTTCGTTGTTTTATCTCTTGTGTGGCCAATAATCCATCAAGGACTGGCATCTCCAGGTCCATGATGACAACATCTGGCTTGAGGCGTTCGGCCTGTTTAATGGCTTCCTGGCCATTTCCTGCTTCACCGACGACCTCCAATTCTCCCGAGAGCTGTAGCAAGAGGCGCAGCTCCTTGCGAACCTGGGGCATATCGTCCACGATCAGGACTCGAATTTGCTGTGTTTTGGAATGGACATCAGAAGATGATATTGCCATGGGAGGCTCCGGGTTGCACTCCTACCCATCATATAGGAATTCAACCTGAAACACACCCGGCTTGGGTCGGAATGTCACTGCTATCCGGATGTATTTATTTTCTAATCCACAAGGTGGAAGGAGCTCAGACGTTCGTCCTAGGGCGAAAGTAGTAGTACTTTGAAAACCTTAATTGGTCTTGTCGGTACGCAGCTCGGAAATCAGGCTGCGCATCTCTGCCAGGGCTGCCTGGGTAAGCTGCTGTAATTGCTCGAGCTGCGGGCGTATGCGTTGCGGATCACGCTCTAGCAAAATCTGGGTCGATCTCGTATTGAGGATAATACCGAACATGGTTTGCGAGACTGAGTCATGCAGTTCACGCGCCAGCCGGTTACGCTCTTCAATCGCCGCAATTTGCTCCACCTGGCTGGCATATTCCTGCAGTTGGGTATTCTTTACCCGAAGCTCAGCTAACATCGTTTCGCTGTGTTGCTTTGCCTGTTCAACTTCCTGGCTGGCTATAACATAAGAAAGCACGGTAATGCTGCCCGCAATCGGGATCAATGCTAAAGCCAGCCCGAGAATCATTCCCTTCCAGACGATCAAGCCGATGAGTATTAATGCACAGAATACCCCACACCAGGCCCAGCGGTCTTTTGCCTGCAAAACCAACGCCATCTGATAGCAAATCAGGGTGAACAATGACATGATGATATCCAGATGGGGTGGCAGCGAAATCATACTCAAAATAATTACCGACTGTAGCAGGTAGATTACGTAAAATCGCTTTTTTGGCTGCAAGGGACGGAAAGATACCAGCAGGAATAGGATGAGAAACGCGAAAACTAAGCCGGAATACCAGGTGAAAAGGCTGGGGTACTTGGAATAACTGTATGTGACCACCCTCAGCAGGAGGGCGCCACAAGCCATGAACAAGGGGATTACCCCGACCTGGATTCTCAGTGGTGTGTTGCGGATGTGTCTATCAATGACGGTCATCGATTCCAACCTTAGCTCATATCTCCACCAGGTGATTTTTTATTGCATATATGGCGAGCTGGGTCCTTTGGCTCAGGTGGAGTTTGCTCAAACTATTACTGATATGTGTCTTCACTGTTTTTTCACTGATATAAAGCTCTTTTGCGATCTCACGATTATTACGTCCCAATGCTACCAGACAGATCACTTCTTTCTCGCGGCCGGTAAGTTCTTCTTTGGATATTTCCTGGGAGGCCGAGTTCACCTGAGACACCTGGTCCATCAATCTGCGGGTGATATCCGGATGTAAGCGCGCGTCGCCGCGTTGGACCGCCCGGATCGCTTCCACAAGCTCGTCTGGTGAGACATCTTTTAATAGATAACTGGCAGCACCCGCTTGGATGGTGGAAAATACTTTATCATCATCTGAAAAGCTAGTCAGTGCGATAATCTTGGTCGGAATACCAGACTCACGTACTTTACGAATGGTGGTGATGCCGTTCATCCCAGGCATGACCAGGTCCATCAGTACAACATCCGGATGGTGCAGCTCGATCATCTCCAGTGCTCTCAGGCCATCCTCAGCTTCACCAATCACCGAGATATCTGCATGCAATTCGAGAAAGGTCCGCAGACCCTGGCGCACTACCTGGTGATCATCCACGATCAAAACTTTTATGATTTCGTTTTCAGCCATCACAGTTAGTCTCCAACTGGTAGTTTTTTTTCAGGTGGATTCGTGTGCCTTCACCCGGAGCAGATTGGATCTTGATATCCCAGTTGATCTCATTCGCCCGTTCGTGCATCCCCGGTATGCCCAGACCAGAACTGCCAGACGGATATACCCTAGAAAACCCTGTGCCATTATCTATGGCTTCAATCCACATTGGATCATCCAGATGGATTTGAAAGCTTGCCTGGCTAGCTTGGGCATGCTTAATGATATTGTTTAATGCTTCCTGGAGGATATGAAATAGTGCCTGGTCTTCTTGAACTGATAGAGTCTGTTCTCCATCAATCTGAACGGAGACAGCTAACCCATCTGAGATCCGCCTGCGCTCGACCTCTTTTTGGAATTCGGCAACCAAACCTATGCCAGCCATATGGTCGGGTCGTAATTCTGAGATGAGGGTGTGCATCTCTTCCAGCGCCCCCTCGACAAGCTGGTTCAAACGGTCAAGTTGTCCGCTCACCCGGGTGGGGTCACGGTCCATCAAGAGTAAGGCGGATTGGGTGGTCAAGGTCATGCTGAAAATCGTCTGGGTGACTGAATCATGCAGCTCACGCCGCAGCCGTTGACGTTCATTAGCGATTCCCAGCTGCCTGCGTGTGTCCGAATAAGTTTCAAGCTGTTGATTGGCTGTCTGAACCTGGTTCATAAGTTTTCGGAGATCCTCGTTAGCGACCTCTGCCTGGCGTGTGGACAACGAATAGGCACACAGGAATATGATCACCGATCCGAACAAGAGCACGTTAATCAAGGCTGCTAGCACTCCCTGGAGGCTGATGAACCGGTAACTGATCAGAATAAAGAAGATAACTAACCAGGCTATCCGGCTAGCACGGTTGACCTGACGCATCACCTGCATGCCCAGGATGCCAAATAGCAACGAATAATAATCGAATTGCTTCAGATCGGGATTGTAAAATAACAGGCAAACCAGGGTGGTTTGGACTAGTAAATAAAAATGGAAGTACCTATCGATGCGAGGCGATAGCCATTGTTCTACGAGGAAAAGCGCCAGGAAACCGAGTAACGCCTCCACTACAAAAGCCAGATTGGCGGTATCACGATTAGTCAGAGCAGAGCGGAGCAGGATGGCGGCGTAAGTCAGCCCCGCTGCCAGTAAGAAAACACTCTGGTGCATCCTTTCGGTCGTCTGCCCGCTTCTCATATATGCTTATCTTTTTTTGGTTAGTGACACCTAGAATCATAGCATGAAAACAAGATAGCATTGATTGGATGGATACGGTAATAAATTATCCATCATCGATGCGTGATCATTTACATTATCCCGATAATCAGGCTCGTTTTCATCTAGAATCAGTTGTGTTATACTGCAGATATATATTATTGGTAACCGAACGGCTGCACAAGTGTTTTACGGGTCATTACTGGTAAATGCTGCATCCGGGGAACGAGATTTATGGTTGTTTATGATCTATGTATTGCCTGGAATTGGGCATACGATGCTGACTTTGTAAGTTTGCTTGAGCAAAGTTGCTTATCCAGGGGGATGACATTACTGCAAATCAAGCCGGATAACCTGCCGCAGATGTTAAATATGCTCGTGGGGGGTGAAATCCACTGCCGGGTGTTCTTTGACCGCGCCTCCGATGTGGATAGTCAATTCTTACCTCTCGTCCAGTGGGTGAGTGAAGATGCTGTTGTCTCGATCAATCCTTACGAACAGGCTTCACGCACCTGGAACAAGGCAGATATTCATACCATGCTGCTCGTGGAAGGCTTGAATGTGCCCCCCACGATCATCCTACCGCCATTTATCGAATACCCCGAGCTGCCTGAGATGGACCTGGGTTCTCTCGGTGAACAATTTACTATAAAGCCAGCGCATGGCAGTGGCGGGGTCGGTGTGATGACCAATGCTACGACGTGGAACCAGGCATTGACAGTTCGCCAGGAACATGCCACCGATCATTATCTGCTGCAGGCACACATCACCCCGGTAGAGCTGGATAGCCGCCCCGCCTGGTTCAGGGTGATCTTTTGCAGTGGTCAGGTATTCCCTTGCTGGTGGAATCCATCCAATCATATCTATGCGCCAGTCACCGAAGCGGAAAAGCTATGCCACCACCTGCATGCTTTAGATGAAATCACCACTTCCATCGCTAATTTATGCGGTTTGGACCTGTTCTCCACTGAGATCGCGCTGAACTCTGATGGGAAATTCACGATCGTGGATTACGTAAACGACCAGATTGACCTGCGCCTGCAATCCACCACCCCCGAAGGTGTGCCAGATGAGATCGTCAGGGCAGTCGCTCACCAGCTGGCTTGCCATGTGGAAGGGTATGCCTGCCCTGAAAGATTGCCCCAGTCCAAGCTATCGAAAGTTGATCGGTGATCGTATATACAGATTACCCGAGAGAATAACCCCAAGTTTTAGCGGGGGGATTCACAATAATTTATCATAATCTCATTGGCGGGTTACGCAAACTGGATTATGATTTAGCCTTGTTCCAGGGGAATGGGAATACGGGCAATTATCGATGAATGACGTTCTCAAGTTACTCAAATATGCAAAACCTTACTGGCGCCGGGCAGTGGTGGCTTTAGTGTTGCTTTCCACCCTGGTGATTTTTGACCTGTGGATCCCCACGCTGGTGAAGAAGATCATCAATCAAGGGATCAACCAGCAAAACCAGGCTGTGGTCATCCAGACATCGCTGATGATGCTGGGTATATCACTGGCGAGTTTTCTCATTGCGGTTGGTAACAATATCACCTCCGTACAGGTAAGCGAGAATTATGGACGCGACCTGCGGGATGCTATCTTCTCCAAGATCCAGACTTTCTCATATGGAAATCTCGACCGGATGAAAACCGGCCAGCTGATCGTCCGGTTGACGAGTGACTCGGGGGCAGTCCAGCGCCTGGTACAGATTTCGCTGCGTATTGGCACCCGCGCTCCGTTGCTGATGATCGGTAGTCTGATCCTGATGTTTTACACCAGCCCAACCCTGGCGCTGTGGATCGTCCCACTATTAATTGTGACGTCTATTGTGATCGTCTTTTTCATTGGCCGGATGGAGCCGCTTTTCCTCAGTGTGCAGCAGAAGCTCGACCGGCTGAACAACGTCTTGCAGGAGAACATCGCCGGAGCACGCATCGTGAAAGCTTTTGTGCGGGCCGATTTCGAAAACCGGCGCTTTGAGACTACCAATGAAGGCTTTACAGAACAGTCTGTGAAGGTGATGCGCTTTATGTCTACCATGTCACCCGCGCTGACTGTTTTTGTGAACTTCGGGGTGGTGATTGTCATCGGTGTGGGAGGGTTAAAAGCCATCAACGGGACGATGACCACCGGCGAAATTGTGGCGTTCACCAATTACCTCACCACCACTATGGTGCCCCTGGTGATGATGACCCAGCTTTCGCAAGTCTGGGCAAACGGCATCGCTTCAGCTAAAAGGGTCAACCAGGTGTTGGATGTCGAACCGGAAGTCCAGGATGTGCCAGGAGCATTAAGCATGCCTGCAAAAACCCCCGGGAGGGTGGTATTCGAGAATGTCAGCTTTCATTACAATGGCTCGGGGGACGAACCCGTGCTTACGGATGTGAATATCACAGCCGAAGCAGGCCAGACGATTGCCATCCTGGGGGCAACTGGTTCGGGCAAGACCAGCCTGGTCAACCTGATCCCACGCTTATACGACCCTTCCAACGGTCAGGTGACCATCGATGGAGTGAATATCCGGGAGCTGAAGCAGGAATCGCTATTGGAAAATATTGCTATAGTACCCCAGGAGTCGGTGCTATTCAGCGGGACCGTGAGGGATAACATCCGTTATGGGCGCCCGACGGCTACAGATGAAGAAGTGATTGCCGCGGCGAAAGTCGCCCAGGCGCATGACTTTATCATGGAGTTAGCCAAGGGTTATGACAGCCATGTAGAACAACGCGGAGCAAATTTCTCTGGTGGTCAAAAGCAGCGCCTGGCAATCGCCCGAGCCTTGCTGCTGAAGCCGCGCGTGCTGATCATGGATGACAGCACCAGTGCAGTGGATGTGGAGACAGAAACCCGCATCCAGCAAGCTCTGGAGGACCAGGAATATAAGCATACGACTTTTATGGTCGCCCAGCGCATCAGCACAGTGCTCAATGCCGACAAGATCATCGTCATGGATGAGGGCCGCCTGGTAGCCCAGGGCACGCACAAGGAGCTGATGAAAACCAGCCGGATCTATCGTGAAATCTATGATTCCCAGCTTGGCAGCGGAAACCATTCCATGCGTGCCTTGTCGCCCGAGTTGGAGGAGGTGCCTCAATGAGCACCCAGGCAACCGGCTACGGGGCAGGTAGCGTGCGCGTGGCGATGATGCAACGCCGGCCTACGGACCCTGGGAAGATCGAAAAGGCAAAAAATCCCCGCAGCGCTGTGATGCGCCTGGCTGCATACTTATTACCGTTCAAGGTTCAGCTGGTGTCGGTGCTGGTGTTCGTGGTTATCTACACCTTGTTAGGCCTGGCCGGACCTTACCTGATTCATATTGCCCTGGACAATTACATTATCCCAGGAAAAGCAGCAGGTTTGGGGTGGGTCATGCTGATTCTGGCAGTCTCTTACCTGTTTAATAACGTGTTCCAGGCTATCGCCAACTGGATCATGTCAAATGTCTCGCAGCGCGCCTTGAAGAGCATGCGCAAAGACTTGTTCACCCAGCTACAGCTGCTGCCATTGAGCTTCTATGACCGTAACCAGTCGGGCGAGCTGATGAGCCGCCTGACCAACGACATTGACGCCATTAATCAGGCAGTATCGCAAAACGTCACGTCGCTCATCGCCAGTGTGCTTTCAATGGTGGGTATCCTGCTGACCATGTTCCTGATGGATTTTTGGTTAGCCCTGGCTTCCCTGGTTGTGGTTCCGATTATGTTTGCATTCACCAATTTTGTGGCCCGCTACACCCGCAGGGGATACCAACAGCTGCAGAAGAATCTGGGTGAGCTGAACGCGGTCATGGAAGAGTCGATCAGTGGTGAGAAGGTCATCAAGGCTTTCCGGCGGAATGAGTCAGTGCTGGATAATTTCCGCACGCGCAACCAGGCAGTATTCAAGGCAGGTGTGACCGCCAATAGTTATGCCCTGCTGCTCATGCCCATCACCAATGTGCTGGGCAACCTGTTTGTGATCGTGATCGCCGGGCTGGGTGGCTTGTTGGCATTGCAAGGCAAGGTATCGGTGGGCGTCATCGCCGCTTTTATCTTATACGCGCAAAACTTCATCAACCCACTGCGTAACATCGCCAACATGTACAATTCCATCCAGGCCGCGTTAGCTGGCTCGGAACGGGTCTTCGAAGTCATCGATACAACGACCGAGATCGGCGATGTGGCTGAAGCCTATTCATTGAAGACAATCAACGGCGACGTAAATTTCGAGCAGGTGAACTTCAGCTACATCCCCGGCAAGCCGGTGATCAAGGATATGTCGTTGCAGGCTAAGGCCGGGCAGATCATTGCCCTGGTTGGCCCGACCGGAGCCGGGAAGACCACACTGATCAACCTGCTCTCACGCTTTTATGAGATCGATGAAGGCAGCATCACCATTGACGGCAAGGACATCCGCCAAATCTGCAAAGATGACCTGCGCCAGCAGCTGGGCATCGTCCTGCAGGATACCTTCTTGTTTTCTGACTCGGTGATGGAAAATATCCGCTTTGGCCGGCTGGATGCCACGGATGAAGAAGTTGTTCAAGCGGCACACATGGCCGATGCAGACCACTTCATCAGGCAGCTACCAGAAGGCTACCAGACGATCCTCTCGGAGCGGGCTGGCAACCTGAGCCAGGGTCAACGCCAGCTGCTGTCTATTGCCCGGGCGATCCTGTCTGACCCGGGCATCCTGATCCTGGATGAAGCTACCAGCTCGGTGGACACCCGCACGGAAGCGCGCATCCAGAAAGCCCTGTTGCGTCTGATGGAAGGACGCACCAGTTTCGTGATCGCCCACCGCCTGAGCACCATCCGGGAAGCCGATAATGTGATCGTGATCAACGAGGGGGAAATCGTGGAGCAGGGCAGCCACCAGCAGCTGCTGGATAAGAAGGGATTCTTCTATAAGCTGTATACGGCGCAATTCAAGGGGCAGGAAATCTAGTAAATAAACCTGAATCCCAGCATTATTAATCACCACTAAATAGTATCGGCTACCGGTTTACGGATTGTTGATGAGAAATATACCCAGGATCAGGGATGGGAAGCCCACGACCATGTAAGGGATCACGGCAGCCATCATTTCCGGTGTAATCTGTCAGCCGTTGGAGATGCTACACAAAAAGTAAAAAAAATCAGCCCAGGGATGTCAAGATAGCCCCCAAAATCGATAAGTAATTTCCCCACAAATGGCGATTGCCTTTGCCCTTTTTCGCTTGCTTCGTTAAGAAGGGAGCATTGATAATGCGAAAGATGATTACACCAATGATCAGAAATGCGATGATTTCTGCTACGCTACTTTTGGGTATGGTCATTTGTTTAGAAATACAAAGGCAAGCTCAAGTAGATGAAAAGCAATAAGGCACATGAGAATGGAATAGCCCCAAGGATTATCCCAATCAACGCAATGCCTGTTCCCGCCTCACCGGACTTCTTGATCTGAAACAGGGCGACTATCCCGCTGATTATGGCAGTGAGTCCGGAGAGTGGCATGAGGATATAAGCGATCAACAGTAGGGGATTTTGACTGGAAGGAATCTCAAGGTTGGAAGTATAAACAATAACTACGCAAAGAACGGCTATTATTCCAGCAATCAGGCTCACCAGAGAAGCGATATTCCTGCGATAGGTCTTGGGTGTGTCTTCCATACCTGCCTCCTGTGAGTGCTAAGATTTGCCCTGATAATCGGATGTAATCAGAGTATATAACAGATTTATACGTCAAATACGAACTATCTGGGAATTAATAATATCAAAATCCCCCAAGATGACTTGACGGATCGTAATTAATTTAATCCATCGACTGATACTGAAGCGCCCTGTTAAAAAACCGACATGGACCGTTTACTTGAGGATCCCATGTTCGTAAAGGTAGAGAAAAATCAGGATAAAGAGCAACCCAGCCCACATGAAGCAGCCAAACGCAATGGTAAGCCATTTACAGCCTGCAGGTTTATTTTTATATACAGTGCGTGCCAACCAACTGATCAGTAACCCTGCTGCTACGAAGGCTGCGAGTATATAGGGATTATCACTGAAATCCTGCATAACGCTTCTCCCCTCGCAGCCTGTTCACTTGTGAACTCGGCTCATACCCTTGCCAGGCACGTGACCAGCTCTACCTTGTTTTTGCCAGCTGGCGAATGCGCTCTAGCTTGAGCTCTCCGACTGCACCCCAACCCTGCACACCCTCGGGGACGGTAGGGCGGAACTGCTCATATAGCCCAAAAGCTCGCCGCTCCAGCTCATGGGGAGGATATGCGTGCGCCAGAGCTTCAAGTGCCTGGCGTGCTTCGTCTAGCCCTGGACCGAATTTCTTTTCAAGGTAACGCTCGACGCTTTGCGGGTCGATCGCTTCGTCCTTATTGGTTGCCCGCAGCCCATGCTCGGTTTGCACAGCTGGGATACGCCTGCCGACCACTTCGACCCACAGCACCTCACCTGGTTTCCGCTCCCTTGGCTTTTTACTGGCCTTTTCATCCAGCTCAGCTTCTACCTTCGTGTAAATACCCAGCCGCTGACCTTTGGATTGGGCAGTCAACCCTGCTACCGCTTTCCCGAGGGTCAGGGCTTCTTCGTGGTTATACCCAAGTCTTTCAGCTACAATTGCACCCCACAGCGTTAGCACCGGGGCACGGTTGATTTTAATTGTGTCAGTCATTTACTCATCCCTCCTGTTGACATGCATCCCCATTATACAATCGACCCAGATTGAGAAGGCGATGATTCGATATTTTCATCGCTGATTTTAATTATTGACAACCATTTAGATTTTTCTATAAAATATTTAGAAAATAAATCCAGGGCGGTTATTCCTTAAGCAGCTCACCAGGCTATCTACAACTTCATCAAGCACCGCTAGGTAACTAGAAACAGGTATCTATTGGAGGGGAGGTGATCACTGTCATTAGTTGCTTGTCTACTGTGAACCGGTAGATATCTCAAGTAGGATTGACTAACGACTGCCAATGTTTTGATAGAGCCAATCTAAACCGTAAATGCATTTTTACCCTGAGGAGGATAGCATGAGGCGCAAAATTCATGTTCGCAGTGTCCTGATCGTAATGCTGCTGGCGATTTGTTTCGTCATACCCGCCAGCGCAACAAAGCCTGTTCACGAAAGAGAAGCCATTGAAATTGATTTTCCTGACTGGGACACCTGTGGGCCTGTCTTAGGGGTCTGGGTGGCTGGACACCTTGATATGAGGGGAAGTTCATTTTTATGGTTCGATAAAGATGGACAAATAGTAGGTGAAACTTTTACAGGCTCTAATGTAGGAAGTGTTTCGTATGAAGACAGAACTGTCCATACACGGGCGAGTGGACTAACCAGAATCACATATCTTGGTTTTGAAAATGGAGTCTGGAGAGACAGGGTCGAGATTTCTGGTACTTCATGGATCATGGCGATTCCTGGTCATGGTGCGGTCGTCGGCACTTCCGGGCGATCGGTCTTCGAGGAAGCTTGTGTTGAGGTCACTCCGGGGGACTGGCAGTGCTCAATCACTTCATACGAATGGTCAGGTATATCTTTTGATGATCAAGAACTACTATGTAATTACCTGGTCTACGGTGAGTAATAAGGAATAGCGCGGATTTTATCGAATCTTTACAAATAGGGGCTGTCCCAAAAGTAACTGAGACAGCCCTGCATCATGACGTACGGGCGAAGCATTCAGATGGTGCCGGTTGATGTCAGATCGTCAGGCTTGAATGCTTCGCCCCTACCGCCATACAACCGGCATGAAAATAAGGAACGGACGCTTTTTGCCTTTCTATTATTTATTATTAAGATAAGCACCCCCCTATCAACCAGCATAATTAATGTGAGGTCAATCTACCAATCCAACGGGTGATAGAGTGGGTCTTTGACGGGAACTTCGAAGGTGATATTGCAACCAGGCATTCATAGCAACACCTCGATCATCGACAGGCGACCTGCATATACCTACTCATACTCATTCATCCTGGCACACTGGTAAAAAGATATCCATCTATTTGGACAGCCCATTTTTCTGTATCATAACAGCATAGTTCACCATCAAAGCTCACAGAAAATAGCTGAGTAATGGGCATTATTAAAATCGCGGTTACCCATTCCGTATAAATAATTGATAAGCAAAGGCAAAAATTACCAGCAGCCCCAGCGCCCCTAAAATGATTCCCGCAATACTGATGCCTTTTCCCTCTCGGTGATCCTCTCTAATTCGTTGCAAAGAGAGGATGCCCGTGGATATGGCTGTAATTGCTGCGCTTATGCTGATTGCAGGCGTGCAAATGAAAAGCAACAAACCAATCCCATATTGATATTCAGGGGGCAGTAATCTTGCCAATAGGATATCCAGCGGATAAACCAGGATCGAAATGATGCCAGCCACTAAACTCACGATCGAGGCGTTGTTTTTGGGTTGTGTCGATTGGATTGTTTCCATTTTTCTTTTTTTGGCTACCTGCTCTTAGCTTGCTGATTAGTTGGTTTCAATATTTTTCTCGAAATGTTAATCAGATTTTGCTGAAACCAAAATGTGCTCATTATTCTAAGTTTATCACTGGATCAATGTCAATCACAGACGCAGCATTTATTTTCCTACCCAGTTAATTTGATTGCCTCTGTCGTTCCTTTCCAAGGTGACCGTGCCAAAGGGAAGTTTGACATTGCGGATACTATCGCGCAGGAATTTTTCCAGGTGTGCACATGGATAACGTTCAGCTGTGCGTTCGCCATACGTGAGGCGCATTTCAACTGCCAATCTGGCCAGTATTTCGGGATTTGTGCGCATAAAGCTTCTGACCCAAGCCATCATGCCCATATAAAAGTCCAGCTGGACGATAATTT
This sequence comes from Anaerolineales bacterium, assembly GCA_003105035.1. Lineage (NCBI taxonomy): Bacteria > Bacillati > Chloroflexota > Anaerolineae > Anaerolineales > Anaerolineales bacterium. Next base: position 162,820 of record PQAL01000033.1, read on the forward strand.
TCTTGCAGCGAGTGATCTGTTGATGGGTGAGTACGCTGAAAATTGCCTGGTGCCATTTCTTCACGCACATCAGGAAACCCGGCTAGAGGTAACAAACAATATGTTACGCCTTCCCATCCTGTCTGGTGAAGGCCACCGGAGGATAGTTTGGAAAACCCAAGCTGGATTCCCTTTGTTTTTAATATAAACTTAAGCAGAAGTGGAAAATATAATAACGAAAATTTGTTTATTGATTCAAAATAGTTCAATACGCTCAATTTTTTCACTACGAGCAGGATGTCTACGATGAGCTCACCCCAGATTTGTCTTAATGAAGCTTAATCCTGCACCTCTTTACACCTTTTTTCATTGGGTTACAATTGACCATGGGGGTGGAGGAGGATTCAATGGAATCAGAAAAACAGCCAAAAAGATCAAATCTCAATCCCATTTGGTGGGTGATCATGGTCGGCCTGCTGGCCTGGAACCTGTATGCATTTTGGCCACGCAGCCAACCGCAGATTACACTGCCATACAGCAGTTTTATCGCGCAGGTAAAGGATGACCACGTAAAAACGGTACAGATCAGTGGTAGCTCAATCAAGGGTGAATTCACCCAGCCAATGCCGGGGTCTGATTTGATATTGCCCACGGCACCGGTTCCAGGCACAACGGTTGGATCCACCACGCCAGTCACCTACACCACATTCACCACCACCTACCCAGAAGTAGTTGGTGATACGACCTTGCTCCCATTATTGACCGCACACAACGTTGAAGTTAGCGTTACACCCTCATCCAGCCCATTGCTGGCTTTGGTGCTAACCTACGGTTTGCCCATCCTGCTGATGGTGGGTTTCCTGGTGTTATTGGGCAGGCAGGCTTCACGCGGGCAGGAAACGATCTTCTCTTTCGGGCGCAGCAAAGCCCGCCGCTTCGTGGAGGATAATAACAAGGTCACTTTCAAGGACGTAGCCGGTGCGGATGAAGCCAAGCGAGAGCTGAAGGAGGTGGTGGATTTCTTGCGCAGCCCGCAGAAATACCATAAATTAGGGGCGCGCATCCCACGCGGGGTGCTGCTGGTGGGGCCTCCCGGAACAGGCAAAACGCTGCTTGGTCGGGCAGTAGCTGGAGAAGCCAACGTCCCATTCTATAACATCAGTGCCTCTGAATTCGTCGAGATGTTTGTGGGAGTGGGCGCCAGCCGGGTACGCACCCTGTTCGAACAGGCAAAAACCACCGCACCTGCCATTGTATTCATCGACGAGCTGGATGCAGTGGGTCGTCGCCGTGGGGCTGGCATCGGCACCGTGAACGATGAACGCGAGCAGACCCTCAACCAGCTGCTGGTGGAAATGGACGGGTTTGATGCCAACCATGAGATCATCATCCTGGCTGCCACCAACCGGCCAGACGTGCTCGACCCGGCCTTGTTACGCCCGGGCCGCTTTGACCGCCAGGTGAATGTCGCATTACCTGACCGTAAGGGCAGGGAAGGTATCTTGCAGATCCACACCCGTCAGATCAACCTGGCCAGCGATATCGATCTCAACACCCTGGCGCGCTCCACAACAGGCCTGAGTGGGGCAGACCTGGCTAATTTATGCAATGAAGCCGCCCTGGTCGCCGCCAGCAAGAACCACGACAGCGTGGATATGCAGGATTTTGAGGAGGCCATCGACCGTATCATCTTGGGAGAGGTGCGTCCATTGATATTAGAAGAGGAAGACCGGCGCATCGTGGCCTACCACGAGTCAGGGCACGCCCTGGTGGCATGGCTGACGCCGAACACTGACCCGGTCCACAAGGTAACCATAATTCCGCATGGGCGTGCCCTGGGGGTGACGGAGCAGATGCCAGAAGAAGACCGTTACAACTACACCAAGGATGAACTGCTGGCACGCATCCGTGTGATGCTGGGCGGGCGCTCAGCTGAAGAGATCGCCTGTGACGATATCACTACCGGGGCAGAAAATGACCTGGTGGAAGCTACCCGACTTGCCCGGCGTATGATCACCCGTTGGGGGATGGGCAGCATCGGCCTGCAGACGATCGATACGGATGAAACACAACCCTTCTTAGGTTATGAGCTGACCCAGGGCAGGGACTATTCTGAACAGACTGCCGCGCTGATTGATCGCAACATTCAAGCGATCCTTGACCAGTGCCATAATGAGGTAAAATCCATGCTTGAGCGCGAACATGCTAAGCTGGATGCCCTGGTGGATACATTGCTTAAGGACGAGACCATTGACCAGGATGACCTGGAGCGTATCCTTGGCCCACGTGTAGGCGCAGCGATGCTCGCAGTAGATTCTAAAGCGTAAGCATCGAGATTAAGAATAAATAACGTAAGGGCTGCCCCATATAGTTTTTGGCAGCCCTTTTCGTTTACTAATATTTATTTACCAAACTTGAGGTTTACCGTAGCTTAGCCAACAGCACTATTTCACTGGAAGGAATCTCTGTGTATGTCGGAAATACCAGCGGATATAGCCTGATTCGACTGGTAAAATGCCCAACTCGTACGCCTCGTTGTTCAGCGGCATACCTCCAGTAATCTCGAGATTTCCACCCTGGGCAAGCATCTCCTGGATGGTGATAGGCGGTGAGCTGCTGAAGCCATGCTGGAGCAAGGTGGTGTAATTCGGAGCAGGGATCACCTGATCTGCAACTGTCTCACATTCTTCCTTTTCATCATTGTATCTCTCCGCATGAGCTCCGTACGTCACCGTGGCTGAGCCACCTTCAGATTGAAGGTCTCCCACCGAAAAGGCATAGCCGTCATATGTGCCATCAAACTTCATAATAATGTTACCGCCTGCCTCAAGCCCATGGGTCAGGTAGTTGTGGCAATTATCACGGTCATACTTGCCGTATTTCACCTCGTCAAAATCAAGCTTCACCGTATCTTCACCCCGAAGGGCGTAGGTTTTCACATTGGTCGCCATCATCACGCGATGATCCTCTGTCCACATTGGCCAGCCGGATTCACGAGCATATCGCTCAAGTCCCGGGTTCGTGCCGCTCAGGTTTAAAGCAACACTGATATGCCCAAGCCACTCGTCGCATTCGGCCAGCTCAGCGATTTTATTATTCATGGCATCCACTTTGGCCGAGCTGCCTCCCACCAGGATGAGCAGTTGTAATACATTTGTCATTTCGCGGATGCGAGCACAATTGGGATCTTTCAGCAGGTCATCCGCCATCTTCTCCACCAGTGTAGCAGCCTCATTCAATAATCTGGCAGCCAGTTCAAGCTCCCCAAAGGCAGTCGCCAGGTCGGCTGCCTGGAGTAAATGGGAGACAGCCGAAGGTCCTGGGTAGCTGGCAGCATAGGCTTCAGCAGCTTCCGCAAGCTTACCCAAGCGGTTTACCATTTCCTGTTGTGACTCGGGGCTGTTCGAGCCGGTGCGCGTATGCTCCCATTCCATGATGCGACCCCATTCCTGTACATCGATTAAGGCATCCTGATAGGTCTGGTCATCGCTGGCGAATATGGGACGGAATAAATGCTTCATGGCGGATAGTCCTTGCTGCAATAAAAGATCTGGCAAAACCGCTTCAACATGCGGTACAAATAATCCAATGTGAGAGCTGAGCTGAGAGACAGTGCACAACAACCCCCCATCTGATTCTGGTATGCAAGCCCCATCGTCTACCTGCCATTCTCCGGCTTGCGCATCGAAGATCGCCAGGGTTGGATTGGCAGGCAAGTTCACATCGGGTGAGATTTTTATGGAAATCGCCTTCCCGGGTGTTATAGACACGGCAGTACCATCATCCGTGCTTCCCTCGATGGCCAATACAAAGGCCAACTCCATCTCCGCGCCATTGTTAAGCGGTGCCTGGGCTGGTCCAACATTGTGGACGTTTACGGTCGTTGCCTCAAGGATCGTCGGTAAAGGTGAGACAGAATCTGCTGGAATCGAGATCCCTGCTTGTAACTGACCAGCCTCTCCAACTTCCAGCCTGGCTTCTTCTCCCGAATTCACCAACAGGAAAGCCTGGAAAGGTGTGAGGCGGCTTTCGAAGAAGGCGGTCCCGTTGATCGGCGTCCCTGGCCTGGTAAAAGAGGTGGCATAACCCAAAGACTTGACTGCCAACCAGCCTTCCGAGCTGCCCTCCAGGTCTCCTGAAACCGCCCCGTTGATGTCGGTGATTGCATCCGCTACCAGGGCATAAGGGACAGGTGTTACATCTGGATCGAACACAAATCCGAGCACAGATGGGTTAGCTGAACCAGTAGTGGTTTGTAATGGCTGTTCACTGACCGCATCTGAGGCCTCAGGATTGATGGATTGCGTTTCAATGGTTGATTGCACATCAGTCCCAGTGATTTGCTCTCCTGCTACCGTGGGCTTTGAAGGCTGGCAGCTGGGGAGGGAAGCACCGATCAGCGTGATAATGATTATCAGGCACAATACCTGAGCAGTTGTGTGGGTTTTAGGCAAGTGCATGGGAACCTCCACTGAAGGGATGACCGTGTGGAAAGGATATTAAAGAAAAAAATCGAAATCCTTGTTAGAGGATTTCGATTTAGAGTTCAGGCCTTCGTTATAAAAAAATCCCCACAATGCTGGAGCCTGCATGGATGGGTCAGTTGTAATTTAGATGATATCACATTATGTTGTGAATTTCAACACGAATAGCAACCAAGATATTCGCCCTTGGAAAAGAGATTTAGCACTATCCAACGTCTATTTATTGATATCCTATGCTGCTTTGCTGGACTAGAAATTAATCTATCTATCCGTAATCAAAAATTCTAGCCATCACCTTTCAAGTACTTATCAAAAAACTCGATCGTGCGCCTCATCGCCAGGTTGAAATAATTGGCAATATCATGGTCATTGCCAGGATACTCGTAATATTCCACTGGATAAGGTGAGCCACTCTCCAGGATCGCCTGGTACAAATCTTGCGAGAACTTCACCGGCACTTCGCTATCCCCAACATCGTGATGAATTTGGAGTGGTCCCGATAAATCTTGCAGGTACGAATTTGCGGAGATCTGCTTCCAAAGATCAGGGTTTTCTTCAGGGGTACCGAATTGGCTCTGCCACACATCCCGCCAGCGAACCTGGTAATCCGGGTCGGGGGATAGCGTCGGGTCCCTGGGTGGGATATGGTGCCAGCAGCATAACAAGTCGGGATATGACGCGACTACCCCCGACCAGATCACCCCAGTTTTGATCTGGGATGAAATGACCATAGCGCGAAGGGTAATGAAGCCTCCCATGGAATGGCCCCACATGCCAATCCGCTGTGGATCTGCTTGTGGGAAGGTCTGCAGGGAAGAAACAGCGTTCAGTGTGTCGGTGGTATAGCCTGGGTTGCCGTACGCTCCTCCGGCATCTCCTTCTGAGCGGTCATGTCCGCGGTAATCGATCTTAAACACGATATAACCACTGCGTGCCAGCTGGTCGACGTAAGAAATATATCTTTGAGTGGTCCGGTAGGCCATTGGAGCGATGTAGCCATGGTTGAATACGATGGCAGGCCAGCCAGCTTCAGGCTTCTCACCAAAGGGAACGGTCAACAGGCCGTAAATCTTCAGTCCATCCGATTTATACCAGGCGATATAGCGGTAATAATTTGCACCCGTTTCCAGGGTTTGCTCAATGGTGATCTGGCTGCCTGGATAAGCTTTACCCCTGGCAACGGGGATACTCATTGGGTGGGGAATGGGTGTGGAAGTGGGAACCAGGGTTGGGGTAGGTGTTGCCGTCTCAGTCGGTGTACTGGAGGGCAGCGGCGTGCTGCTTGGTGAGGTGGTGACACTCGGGAGCGCCGTCAGCGTCATGGCAGGTGAGGTGGATGCCTGTGAGGGGGTATGATTAATGGTTGGGATGCACCCATTACTGCTGATCATCATCACCAATAAGAGCACAGAGATGGCTGCGTAATGTATCTTCCGGGGAGATTTCACCATAATGGCCTTGACGAGCGGATTATTATAAGGCTTGTTATTATAATCGCACAGACTTTTTAATAAATAGGCAGTAAGAAATAACCAGCTATTCCTGAGATCTCAGGTGTCTGGTGGTTGTTGCTGGATTAAGCTAGAAATGAGCGATGCATTCCGGCCAGTAATGGCCTGGCACCAACGCAGCTGGTGATTATTGCTGCCTAAATATTTTGGTGGCCTCAATTGCGGATAAAACAATCGATATATGCTAAAAAGCCCCGATGCGGTTCGGTGATTCTAACGGGATGGTTTGCCCCACATCCCACATTTCGACGATCTTACCTTGCTCGAAGCGGAAGATGTGCACGACTGCCATCCCGGGCTCACCGGGTTTGAGGATGATATTCGAGTGCACAGCTACCAGGTTGTTCTCCCCCAACACATTCTTGACCATGATGCGTTTATTCGGGAATTGGGCATGGTTTTCGAGCATCCCTTCTTTCAAAGAGTTGAGGTCGGCCGAGTAATACATATTGTGGTGTTTACCATGCATATTGACATAGGTTTGGTAAGCCTCATCGATGTTCCCAGCCACTACCAGCTGTAGAAAATCAACTGCGCGCTCTTTCTGTGCCTGTATGCTGTCCCGATTGGTCATATCCACACCTCCACGAAAACCTTCAATCCTTCGTTGGTAAACCTTCGTCCATCATCTCAGGGTGAGAGTCGGCAACTAAATTCAGCCCGATGCAGAATTCCAGATACGCTGTAAAATCGGCTAAAACCAACGCAAAGCCGGATGCCGAATCCATGGCCTGCTCGACAATCTTATCACCATTCCCACTGAAACCTGAATTCGTCATCGCAACATACGTTCCTCTGCCAGGTCGTTGCTGGAAAAACCGCTTGAGAGAATCCGAGATCCGGTCCACAACCCAATCCAGCAGGCTGCGCTTGCCGGGCTCCAGCGCTTTAACGTCACGCAGGGTGAAGACGCCGAACATTTCCCAGTCCCCGTGGATCCACCTGCCGGCTTTCAACCTGCCACGCTGCGGGTAAACCAGAACCGGGTGGTGATGGTTGGATCAACCAATGCCTCGTAGACCAGCTCAGCTGGCTTCCGAATCAACATGCCTGCCCTGGCGATTGGAACTTGCGATAGCGATCGCTTGTCCATGGATGGATTAAGCTGATGTGGCAGGTTGGTAGGTCAGTAGCACGTTGCCGTTTTTGAATACCTTAGTATTGAGCAGGTTGAATTTGAGGTCTTTTCCGTTCACCTGGAATAACGCTCCACCTGTGCCCAGGATCACCGGATTAACCATCAACCGGTATTCATCGATTAAGCGATGGTTAGTGAAGGTGGCTGAAAGGTTAGCACTCCCAAAAATGAATAAATCCTTGTTGGAGCGCTGTTTTAGCTTGCGCAGCTCATCCACGGCATCTCCCTTGATTAGCTGGGTATTGCTCCAATCTGCTTTTTCCAGCGTCCTAGAAAATACATATTTGGGGATGGAATTCATCTTCGCCGCCACGGTTGGATCGTCATTAATGGCAGCTGGTGTCGGCCAGTAGGAGGCCATGCCCTCGTAGGTAACCCGCCCAAAGATCAACCCACTGGCGGTATCCAGCTGTTCGATCGAAAATTGGTTAAACTCGTCATCCACACTGTGCCAGGCAATGTCCCACTTGTTCATACCTTCGAAATACCCATCCAAAGTGATTAGATTGAACATGATTACTTTGCTCATTGGTAATTTTCCACCTTTGTTTCGTTCGCTGGTTTGTGATTAGTTAAGAATTATCGTCACCGGCATGGCTGATCGTTGCATAGACGCCTCAACTGCCGGTGACGATTGTGTGCTTCAGCCACACCCTCGCTCCTGTCAGGCCTGCCCCGTCAGAGAAGGTTTCTGGTGAGGATTTACCCCTACCATCCTTGTCCTCCCAGGTGCGTTCGTTTCAAGGCTGGATAATAGCCTGGTAGAGATCTCAGCAATCTCATCCACGGCAGCCAGGAATGCTCCCTCATTGGCTTTAGAAGGATGGTGATATCCACTAATTTTACGCACGAATTGTAAAGCAGCCGCATGGATCTCCCCTTCGCTGGCTGGTGGCTCGATATTGTAGAGGGTGTGAATGCTCCTGCACATGCTTCACCTCAGGCAACTGGCGAGTTTATCGAGAGACTGATTCCAACCCTGGCGGGCATTGTCCAACATGTCACCCTCTGGAAAGCCGCAATGTTCGAGGATCATCTTAGTTTGTCCCCCAATATCCTCAAGTGTCACTTCCACTTCCATGTCCAGTGGTTTGTCTGAACCCATCCCATAATACGAGGCTGGAACGACATTGCCGTTCTCGTCAGCAAAGGTGTCAGTATAGACGAGGCGTTGATTTTCAACGACTTCTTCGTACTTGCCCGTATCCCAATATTGTTTACCATCGGGTGCCTGCATACTCACCAGGAACTTACCCCCTCGACGTACCTCCAGGTTAGCATACGGTGAGGTGAAATCCTTAGGCCCCCACCAGCACTTGTACTGCATTGGCTCCGTCCACTGTGCCCATACTTTCTCGCGCGGGGCATCGAAGATGCGGGTGATGGTGATGCAACCATCCGTTCCTTTTTGTTTTTCCATAGTTGCCTGCATTTGTCCTAGCATTGAAACAGGTGCCAGAAGTTCATTTAATCGGCTGGTCATGGCGGCTGTGCCCTCCTCCATCCCCCATTGGAGCATCTGGTCGCGATCCTCCACCGAAGGGAACAGGATCTTGGTGATGATGATCGTCTTCCCATCTTGCTCTCGAAACTCCTCTGTGTAGAGGGTCACGTGATCTGGCACGCCTTCATATTCTGATGTGTATACCAGGCGCTCAGGAATACGCACGCTATGGTACACACCATGGAATCCATATTCCTTACCTTGCTCGTCACGCTGGAGGAACCGCCATGTGCCACCCGGCATGACCACCATGTTGATCACCCTGGTCTGGAACCTGGCTGGCCCCCACCACTTGGGGATTTGCAGCGGATCAGTAACAGTTTTATAAACGACCTCCCGCGGAGCGTCGAAAGTTTGTGTAATGGTCACCTCCTGTAAGCCAGGAGGAACCTTAAGTTCATAGTTAGCCATTTTATTTTCTCCTTTCGTGTTTTTTTTTACCGTCTCCAACACATTGCATTATTTCAGGCATTGTTCAAGCTTATCGAAGGATTCATTCCAGCCTTGCCGGGTTTGTTCGAGGATCTCTCCCTCTGGCAGGCCACAGTGTTCGAGGGTCATCCTGGTTTGGCCCCCTAAGTATTCCAGGGTGACTTCAACTTCCAACTCCAATGGGAGATCGGAGGTCATCCCATAATAGGAGGCTGGTACGACATTACCGCGCTCATCTGCGAATGAGTCGGTGACGACGAAACGATTAGGTTCAGCAATTTCCTTATAAACCCCTGTGCTCCAGATCTGCTTTCCATCTGGACCAACCATGCAATTGAGATATTTCCCTCCAACCCGCAGGTCAACCTGGGCGCCGCAATAGTTGTAATCCTTGGGACCCCACCAGCACATATACATGTTCGGATTGGTCCATTCCTGCCAGACCCGCTTGGGAGAAGCGTTGAAGGTACGGGTGATGATCAGGCTTTTACCATCCTGCATGGTATAAGCTTTACCCATCATCGGATCTCCTTTGATCCTGGCAAGTAGCTCGTTAAAACGCTCATCACCTTCGGTAAATCCCTGTTCCATGCCTTGCGCGATCATCCCATCCCTATCCTGGACCGACTGAAAGATATTCTGCTGGGTGACAATCGTTTTACCATCCTTCTCATCAAAGCTCGTGGTAACCAGGATGACATGCCCCGGCATACCTTCCCACTCGAAGGTGGAGATAATGCACCGGCTGGGCTCAAGTGAGTGGTAGATACCGTGGAACGCGAAGAGGTTGCCCTGAGGATCGCGCTGGAGGTAGCGCCAGACGCCACCTTGCAGTACATCCATTTTTTCAACAGTGGTGGTCAGATTGCGCGGTCCCCACCATTCGGGAATGAGCTTCGGATCGGTGTATATTTTATAAACAAGATCGCGGGGGGCGTCGAACTTGTGGGTGATCACCAGTTCCAGGCTGCCTGGAATGGCGGAAAAAGTTGGTTTTTCCATCAAAATTCTCCTTTCTTTACAAATTATCATTTTCTATACTCACAACATATGTACATGGTTTCAAGCGTGTTGTTTGGCGGTCCTTACCTCTGGTGTTCTGCTTAGAGTCTCATTACCATGTCAGCGAGTTCTGGGTTTCATTTCACCTTATGCCACGATCTACTGGCTTGGAAAAACTCGGTGTGTTTATTCTTCGGTTTCATGCTTTCCCGTCGAGCCGGTAAGACAGAGCTATTGCCCCCGAGGGAAAAGGTTTTATCCATTGGAGATGAAGATTAACTACATGATCAAGATCCTGGAAAAAAGGCTTGCCTGCTCCAATTTCAACAGGATGAACTACAAGCTGGATCTCATCCACTAAGTGATTTTCTATAAATGGTTGCACCAGGCTTGCACCTCCTCCCAGAAGGATCACCCCCTTCGTGCTGGCTTTAATCTTCATGAAATTTTCTGGAAGAAACTGCCTCATCAACCTGGTATTCCAGTCAACCTTTGTCAAGGTGGTTGAATACACGATCTTCGCCATGGGGTTTAATGCCTCGGCAAAGTGACGCTCACCAGAACTGATATTCGGATCGTTTGAAGCGGTAGGCCAGTAGCTGGCCATCATATTGTAGGTCACCCGCCCGAAGACAATCAGGTCAGCATGGGAGAGCAGGTCGGCATAGAAATCGTGTAAATATTCATCAGCGATTGACCAGTCCAGCTCATGATGCGGGCCTTCGAAAAAACCATCCAGGCTGATGTTCATTGACAGAATAACCTTTGCCATGTGCTTCTCCTATCCCTCTCCCACTAAGATGCAACATATCACAAATTTGACGGTGATGATGATACCAGTTCGATCAGACAAACGATTAAATAACCCCAAGATAATCAGAGTATCTTCATCCCAATAGTATGATTTTAGAACTGGTGTCCTACCGTGTCAAGACACACGGCATTAATATTCGATAATAATCAGACAGAACCTGGATTTTCAGTTTAATTATCGAAATACGGGGCACTCTGATCGGGTGATAGCCTGGTAAGGCACAGAGTACCAGCAATATTGAATTCATAGCTAAATATTTGCATACCTGGCGGGCAGATCAACCAAGAAATGATATGCGAGCTAAAAATTTGTCTGCTTTAGAAATTAGCTTTAATCCTTACTAAACGAATTTATTCCCATGACCCGAAAGGTTTTCTATAGAAGGATGTCTTGCGTTAATCGCCTCTGTGTTTGGCTTTTTAGCCTGTGGACCCATATTCAACCAGAAAAAAGTTGATTGAAAAAAAAGATAGCGATCGCCAATTTGGCAGTGATCTCCGAGATACTGACTGTCGTAATCAATTCTATTACCAGCCCAATTAGCAGGATTTTGAGGCGCTTATGTTAAGGCGCGATTGTAAACCTGGCATCAATCTCTTGATAATTTTTCACTAACCATGTTTGCCTTTTCCGTGGGCATCCTGACGACCATTGAGAGACCTGCAGCCAGTATGCCAAAGATGACACTTCCTGTTATGAAGCTTACCTACTTGATGGAGAACATCATCATCAGGTACCACAACACAGCCAGATTGGAGCGCTGGATGACAAAGCCGAAGAAATAAATTAAGGCAAACACGATTAGCAGTCCGAATAGTAGAAGGACGATGTCGAGCAATCGCCATGCACCTTTTCGGCCTGTGATAAGGAACCAGAAGAGGGTTGGTACCAGGAACAGCAATGAAAACGGATTGATGATCATGAAGTACAGCGCGCCAAGGCCCACGATCATAAAGGCCAGGCTTTTGACGACCCCAAAACTTGGAGTTTTTACATCCTTAACAAAGCGTTGCAATATACGACGAGAAAAAAAGTAGAACGCAACCAGACTGGCGAGAAATATAATCACAGCAGGCCAGTGCGGGGTGACGATTACCGGGTCTTTCGTAGTGCCAGGATAAACAGCATATTTATCCATCAAGCCTAAGGCAACCAATAGATAAAGAACCAATAAGGAAGCAACTAGCGGCAGCCACAGGCTCAGGAAGTGAGGCAGTGCGCTTGCCCACCTTGCTAACTTGGTTCTAAAATCAGTTCGAGCGAAGGAGACTGCACCAACAAAAAATATTGCCGTGAAGCCGATGAAGAGTGAGTATAGAGCCGGCCCGCGAAAGAGCTGGTGGCTCGCTTCAAAGTACAGGTATGGCCCGGGGATATTCGGAAAGGACTGCATCGAGAGCAGTTGGCGGATGAGGGCTTCAGGGATACGTCCGGCGTGGTAGAGCGTATCAGCTGATTCGTACTCCATTGTGTCAAGTGGCGTGTGGTAGGTAGACCAGCTTAACTCGGCTGATTCAGGAGGAATTACCCCCGCGAATCCGATGGATGGTATTCCAAGGGCAACCATAGGTCCTTGGTCCATAAATGAAATTGGGACTGCCTGGTCTAAAATCTGGTCAATCGGAGCACGGAGCTGGACAGTCCATAGATCTCCAGCTGCTTCAGCTACATCCTGTGCCATTAGGGGTAGCCAGATCTGCCCGTATTTTCGGAACTGGCCAACAACCTCAACTTTTAAGCCAGTGTAGAGCGCTTTACCGACATTGTCCAGAGAGATACCTGCGATAATGTTATCTGGCATGGCATGGGTCTGAAGGTAGCGTCGAGTGCCAAGCATGCCATACTCCTCTCCATCGGTTGCGACATAAGCCAGGGAGTACGGGAGTGGCTTCTCTGCATAAAACACCTTCCCAAGCTCGAGCAGAATGGCAATCCCCGAGGCGTCATTATCCGCTCCTTCAATGGTGGTGGATGCTTGATCAAGGTGAGCTACTACCAGGATTTCCTTATTCGACTCACCTGGCAACGTACAGACAACATTGTTCATAGCCACCGGCACGCTATAGTTTATTACTGTCCAGGTGTCGATTTGGCAAGACCATCCATAAGCAATCATCTGCTTCTCAATCCATTCTGCAGCCAGGTGATTGTTTGGTTGACCGCTGGAACGGTTGGGAAATTGGCTGGCAAATTGACCTTGTAACGCAAAGGCGTTTTGCTTATCAAAGTTTAATGAATCAGGGTCATAAGTTATGAGTGATTGAGGTTCTGCGCTGCATGCGGTTAGGATAAGTGTGACAAATAAAATAATTCCTACATATTTAATATTCATGTTCGTCATTCTCGTCTCTCCATTAACTTTTGGCTCAAATAGTGTTCTTTAAATCTTTTCGTGAAGGAAATCTTGTCAAGCTCAATCCTTTTTGTGCCAGTGACCAAAGCATTGTATATATTTTGTCTCGTGTAGGCTGATTTTCCTTAGTTGCGTTGTTGGGTGTGTGAAGAAATCTTCCTACTTATAGCTTTATCATTGCATAAAATTACTGCCAAGAGAAGCTGGCGGGCTGCCAAAAACCGCCATTTTTACACAAACAGACCGAATTTGATTGCCTACCGGAAGAAAAACCCTCCCTGGTCTATCGACAAGGGAGGGCACAAGTGGGGGTCAGTTATGGGGGTTGGTTGATTACTTGTTATTGACCCCCACTTCCAGTTGGCGGTGATACTTGAGCACACCCAGGTTGGCAAAGGCACCTTTGGCGAGGCTGCCGTCTTCGTAGATGGGGAAGGTCATATCCGAATCACGTAGCTGCTTGAGGGTTTGGGCCAGGCCAATGGTACCGAACTCCCGGGTGCGCGTGGTGTGGTCCAGGTCGATCATCTCGGTCAGGATAGTCTGGTTGGTGGAGGCTTCTTGTAAAATGCGCCCATCCGGATCAATGATTGTTGATCGGCCACCACCCCAGGTGCCGACGCCATTGACACTGATGAAGTAGCACTGGTTAAATAAGGCATTTGCCCGGCACATGACCAATTCCAGCTCACGGTCAGAGGTTGGAGTCAGCGTCGGCTGAAGGATAACTTCAGCGCCTTTCCAGATCAAGGTACGTGCCACCTCTGGGAACCACATATCATAGCAGATGCACAGGCCAAATCGACCCACATCCGGGATATCGAAAACACAGAACTCATTTCCCGGTGTTACCCCGTTTTCATACGGCAACCACGGGAACATCTTGCGATATTTGCGGATGACCTCTCCTTGGGGTGAAATTACCAGGGCGGTGTTGTATAACTTATCACCATCCACCTCGTACATTGAACCTGGGATCAGCCAGCGGTTCAGGCTACGTGCCAGGTCGCACAACTTTTCGGTAAGCGGGCCGGGGATGGTCTCAGAATTCTTTACCCGCCAGTCACGGTCCTGCGAGCTCACAAACTGGTCAAGACCGGGCACTACCAGCTCATGGAACATGATCAGCTGTACCCAAGGGAAAGATAGAGTCAGGTTGGTAGCAATTTCCTTCATTTTATCCACAGTAGCCTGGGCATCAAACGCCACCACCTGCATTTGGACTCCAGCAATACCAAATAATCGGCTCATAAAATCACTCCTCATTCACCATATGGCAGGCGACTAACCTATTGGTTTTGACCTGCCTTAAAATCGGTTCATGCTCCCAGCAGATTGATTGGACCAATGGGCAACGCGTATGGAAACGGCATCCTGATGGCGGATTGATCGGGCTGGGGACATTGCCTTCAAGAATAGTAAGCTCGCGGGGATTATCTACATCGGGTAAGGGGATGGCACCAAACAAAGCTTGCGTATACGGGTGAAGCGGTAGTGCAAAAATGTCATCCGCTGGGGCAAGCTCCACCAGCTTTCCCAGATACATCACCCCGATGCGATCACTGATGTGCTGCACGACGTTCAGATCATGCGAGATAAAAACGTACGTCAGGCCGTGTGACTTGCGCAGATCATCCAGCAGGTTGATTATCTGCGCCTGCACGGAGACGTCTAAGGCGGAGGTAGGCTCATCCAGCACGAGCAACCTGGGGTTTAGCGCCATGGCGCGCGCCACCGCCACGCGCTGGCATTGTCCACCCGAAAGCTCGTGGGGGAAGCGGTCAAGATGTTGGCGACCCAGGCCTACCTGTTCAAGCAGCTCAAGCACTCTGCCCCTGATCGCACTCTTCTCCACTTCCTTGTGGGTGACCAGCGGCTCAGCCACCACCTGCTCAATCTTCATGCGCGGGCTGAGTGAAGACAGGGGGTTTTGGAAGACAATCTGCATCTGTTGGCGCATCTGCCGCATCGCTTCACCACTCAGGGTATTCAAATCCTTTCCATCAAACAATACCTGCCCGGACGTGGGCTGGATCAGCCTTAGTATGATGCGCCCCAGGGTCGTCTTGCCGCAGCCCGACTCTCCCACCAGACCGAAAACTTCCCCGTTCTCAACCGCAAGGTCCACGCCATCGACAGCATACACATAACGAATCTTACCGGTGAGCCAGCCGCCTGGCAGGCGAAAATATTTCTTGAGCAGGCGGACTTCCACCAGGGGCGTCATGCGCTTACCGCCTTTGGGTTTTCAGGATCCACCAGGAAGCAAGCACTGTTATGGCCTTCTGTGATTTGGTACAACGGGGGCACTTCCTGTGTGCAGCGTTCGAAGGCATACTGGCAACGCGGGGCAAACGGGCAACCGGGCAGGGCTCCGGGGTTGGAAGGCACCACACCAGGAATGACGGCCATCTTTCTCCCCCGGTCTCCAAGGCGGGGTACTGCTTCCATCAGCCCGCGTGAATAGGGGTGTTGCGGATTTTTGAATACCTGGTGTTTGGTACCAATCTCTACCACCCTTCCAGCATACAGGATCACCAATCGATCGACGGTTTGAGCCACCACCCCCAGGTTATGCGTGATCAGGATGGCTGAAATATCGAACTGCTGTTGGAGCTCTTTCAGCAGCTTGAGTATCTGTGCCTGGATGGTCACATCCAGGGCTGTTGTGGGCTCATCCGCGATAAGCAGCCTCGGCCGGCAGCTGAGGGCCATGGCAATCATCACCCGTTGCTGCTGCCCGCCAGATAGCTGGTGGGGGTAACTTTCAAGAATACGCTGTACGTCGGGTAAGCCAACCGCCTGAAGCATGATCGAAGCATGGGCCTTTGCCCCGCTTTTTGAGAGCGGCGTATGGCGCCGGATGACGCGGATCATCTGGTCGCCAATGGTAAACACAGGGTTAAGCGATGAGCTGGGGTCCTGGAAGATCATGGCTACCTGGCTACCACGCGCCTTCTCCATTTCAGCCTTGGGAAGCGTTAGCAGATCAGTGCCATCCAGCAGGATCTCCCCACGAGTGATGCGTGCTGAACGGGCCAGCAAGCGCAAGATGGTCAGCCCTGTGACGGTTTTACCGCAGCCTGTCTCGCCTACCAAACCAAGTACCTCGCCTTTTTGCACATCGAAACTAATGCCGTTCAAGGCTTTCAAGTCACCCCGCGAGGTCTTGAACTCGAGGTACAGGTCGCGTACTTCCAGCAAGGTGCTCATCGATACTGCCTCGGGTCGAAGATATCACGCAACGTATCGCCCAACAGGTTGAAGGCCAGTACGACGACGAAAATCGCCAGGCCTGGGAAGGTTGAGATCCACCATTGTTCCAGGATGTAGGTACGACCTTCCGAGACCATCAGGCCCCAATCGGGCGAAGGAGGCTGCGTGCCTAAACCCAAAAACGCCAG
Organism: Anaerolineales bacterium; assembly: GCA_003105035.1. Taxonomy (NCBI): domain Bacteria; kingdom Bacillati; phylum Chloroflexota; class Anaerolineae; order Anaerolineales; species Anaerolineales bacterium. The sequence goes on from PQAL01000033.1 coordinate 179,441, forward strand.
ACCGCCCATTGCCAGGATGACTGTTCCAAGGTCAACCGTGGCCTGGACGAGGATGGCGGAGATTGTGTTGGGTAGGATGTGGCGCAGGATGATGACTGAATCACGCACACCGATCGCTTGGGCTGCTTCCACAAAGTAGCGCTCTTTCAGGCTGATCGTGACGCCACGCACCAGTCGCGTATACCAGGGCCACCATGAAACGATCAGGGCAATAGCGGCGTTTTGCAGACCCCGGCCCAGGGCGGAGGCAATGGCCATGGCCAGCAGGAGGGATGGGAAAGCCAGGAATAGATCGGTGATGCGCATGATCACTTCATCTACCCAGCCGCCTTTGTAACCGGCGATAGCTCCCAAGGGTGCTCCGATCAACACCGCGAACAGCACCACACCGATGGGTACGATCAAGGCAGGGCGCGCCCCCACGATTACACGGCTGAGTACATCCCGGCCGAGTTTGTCACAACCGAATGGGTGCTCTATAGAAGGTGGGCACAGCGAAGTTGGCACATTGGTTTTCCCCGCACCTTGCCCAGGGTAAGGTGCCACCTGGTAGGCAAATATTCCAATCAGGATAAAAACAATGATAACAATGGTGCTGATCAACGAAAGGGGGTCACGCAGGATGACATTCAGCACATGCCTGGAGGTGCGGGTGCTCTGGATTTCGGGCTCAACGGTTATTGCAGGTAAGGATGACATATTATTTCAGAGAAACACGCGGGTCAATCCAGGCCTGGAGCAGATCAACTCCCAGGTTAATGAGCACATACATGGTGGCCCCATACAGGGTGATGCCCATGATGGCGGGGTAATCGATATTCAGCAGGGAATGGACAGTGAATAAGCCCAATCCGGGCCAGTTAAATATAATTTCGACGAAGAAAGTACCGGTTAAGGCATAGGCGAAAGTCAGGCCAATGACGGTGAGCGAAGGACTGATCGCGTTCTTTAATGCGTATAGATATACGATCACTGTCTCCCGGATGCCATAGGCGCGGGCGGTACGGATGTAATCCTGTTCCAGCACTTCGAGCATGGTGGCGCGCGTCATGCGGGCTACAAGGCCTGCTGGATAGGCTGCCAGGGTGAGCGCTGGGAGAATTAGGTGAAAAACCACGTCCTTGAAAGCGATCCAGTTGCGCATCAGCAAAGCATCGATCAGAAGGAAATTCGTGACCGGGTCGATCGGATTGGTGAAGCGTAATTCATTACTGAACCTGCCTGCCAGGGGTAGCAGGTCCAGCCGACGGAAAAATAGTATTTGCAACAAGAGTCCCAGATAAAAAGCAGGCAGAGAAACGCCGATGATGGATACAGTGCGGACAAAAATATCGGTTGGTTTCCCCTGCCAGCGGGCGCTCAGTACACCCATCGGCACGCCGATGAGCACAGCCAGCAGCATGCCGGTAAAAAGCAGTTCCAGGGTAGCGGGCAAGCGGGTTGTCAACTCTGTTAGAACCGGGCGCTTGGTGCTTATTGATGTCCCCATGTCACCATGCAACAGGTCACGCATGTAAATGTAGTACTGCTCTGGTAAAGACTTATCCAACCCTAATTGTGCAGTCACCCGGGCGATATCTTCGGCCCGCGCTTTAGGGCCGATGTACAACACCGCCGGGTTGGAGGGGATGACCCGCGCCAGCGCAAAGGTGATGATCGATACCCCGATCAGCACGAATATTGAAGTGATCAAGCGCCGGATGATGTATTCAAGTCTGCGCATAAGGCTCCCAAATAAGGCGGGCCCGCAATGGATAAATGGTGTGTAAATGGGGTAGGGAGCGGGCTAGTTGATCCCGCTCCCCTTTTCTTGCCAAGTTATTGCGCCGGAGTCAACTGGTAGAACCAGAAGGGCGTGAAGGGATAGTTCAAGTTGTACTCGAAGCCGGCAATGTGATTAGGTATGACGTAGGCAGCCATGGTGTCAAAGAAGAATACACCTGGAGCCTTATCAACCAAGTAGTTCATCGCTGTGATGTAATCCTGCTGGGAGGCAGTAGGATCGGTCACTGTTTCACCAATAGCCTTGTCGAGCGTAGTATTGTATTCCGGGTCGTACCAGTACGACAGATTGAAGGCGGTCACATTCAGGTGAGGGGCTGCCTCAGCGCCATAGAACATTGACCACAGGTTGTCTGAACCGGCATCGGAGTAGGTTGGCCAATAGAGCAGGAGGAACATGTCTTGGGCATTAGCCGGGTCAGCTTTGGCTTGCTCCCATTGCTGGCTGAACAGGATAGGCTCGATGGTGACATCGACACCGATTTGGGCGAAGGAATCCTTGATCAGCGGGGCGAACAGGGTTTCAGCAGGGTTTTCGGAGGCATGCGTTAGACGAATGGAGAAACCACCATCGGGGTAACCTGCCTGGGTCAGCAATTCCTTGGCTTTGTCCAGGTCATACGTGTATTGAGTCACCTGGTCAGACCACGGCCATACGCCCTCAGGGACGGGGCCTCGGCTTTGTGTGCCAAGCCCAGTCACAGCAATATCGATGATGTCCTGGTAGGGAATCGCATAAGAGAGCGCCTGTCGCACAAGTGGGTTATCCAACGGTGGTCGCAAGACGTTGAAGAAGCCAACGTAATTGAAGAATGACTTTTCGCGATACACCTTGTAATCCGGGTTACCATCGAAAGAGGTCAGGTTCTGGGTCGGAATGGTGCCTGCCAGGTCAACTTCACCACCCTCAAGCAGTTGCTGCTGAGTGGTGGCTTCTGGCACGATCTGCACCAGGACGATGTCATAATTGTTTGGCTGCCAGCCGCCCCAATAGTTATCGAATTTCTTAAACACCACTTCCTGATCGGGGGTAAAGGAATCGAGCATATAGGGGCCAGTCCCAGCTTCCTTACCTGTCTCATAGTAGGCTCCATCGGCTGCCACGGCTTCCAGGGCTTTGGGGCTGATGATCCAGGCGCCGTAGAGTGAAGAGGCAATCAGGTCCATTGGTGCAGAATAGGACAGGTTGAAGACTACCGTATAGTCATCGGGTGTTTCGATGGTATCGAGGGGCAGCCAGATAAAGGAGGCACCACCATGATCCTTGGCAGCTTCGATGGACAGTTTGACCGCATTGGCGGTCATCGGCTCACCATCATGGAAGGTGACGCCCTGGCGTAGATGGAAGGTCCATGTCAGGCCATCCGCGCTGGATTCCCAGCTCTCCGCCAGAAGGGGGGTGAAACGTTCAGCAGCGCTTGGAGGGTTGATGCGCAGGAGCTGCTCGTACATGTTTGCCATGTAAGCCGCTTCAGTAGAGAAGGACTTGACCGGATCCCATGTGGTGAAGTTGGCTGTCAGGGCGATGCGCAGCACTGTGGGTGCCTTGGTGGGCTCTGGTTTGGGTACCTCCGTGGGAGGCACTTCCGTCGGGGGCACTTCGGTGGGTTTTACTTCAGCGGTGGGCGGGGTAACCGGTGCCTCAGTTGCAGCAGGGGTAGCCGTCTGCCCGCCACAAGCGGTCATCAAAAGCACAACCGCCAGCAAAATGAAAATGACCAAACGATTAGGTTTCATGACGATTCTCCTCTCTTTTATTTGAGATACTGTTAGAATACTATCATATCCGGTTTGCAAAATCTTTGCAATTTATGAAGCCCTCCACGTTGCTTTCAACTAAATTTCTGCTGCCACGGCCAGGACGGGGCTATTTACCCAGGCCGCATCTCATCCAATGGCTTAATAATCATCTGGATAGGCGCATGGTATTGATATCTGCCCCTGCAGGTTATGGAAAGTCCAGCTTATTGGCTGAGTTCCTGACGAGCATTGATCTGCCTGCAGCCTGGTACCAGCTTGATCCCACTGATTCTGACCCATATATCTTTATGACCTATTTGATTGAGGCCATGCGGCGGATGCGGATGACCCACCTGCCGCGTGGCGCCATCCTTGGCCAGAATGCCGAGGCGTTGCTTGAAAACCCGCAGTCCATCAGCGAGCCACTGCAGGTGATGACCGTCTTGATCAACGAGTTGAGCGAGCAGTTGAATCAACCCTGCTTGGTTGTGATGGATGATTATCATTACATCACGTCTCTGGTCGTCCACCAGCTGGTGGATTATCTGCTTGAGAATGCACCACCAGTTTTTCACCTGGTGCTTTCAACGCGCATTGACCCACCGCTTTCGCTGGCTCGCCTGCGCGCACGTGGCAACCTGGCAGAGCTGCGCTTGAATGACCTGCGCTTTAGGGAAGATGAGATTAGTGAACTTTTACAAATGGATGTGCCGGGCTTGTCAACAGAAAGCCTCAACATGCTGAATGAAAAAACTGAGGGATGGGCTGCAGCTTTACAAATCGTACGCTCATCCCTGGCTGGCTGTGATTCGGCAGGGGCATCGGAAGTGATTTCGAGCCTGAGTGGTTCGCAAAGGTTCGTTTTTGAATATCTCACCGATGAGGTCTTTCGACGCCAGCCGGAGTCTACCCAGCAGTTTTTGTTGCATACAGCCGTACTGGCTCAGATGGATCAGCCGGCCTGTAATGCACTGACAGGGATGAGTGATGCCCAGGAAATGCTGGAAAAACTGGAGGAACAGAACATCTTCGTCACCAGCCTGGATGTCCACAGGCAATGGTATCGTTACCACTATCTGTTCCGTGAATTTTTGCTCAGCAAATTGCGTCGTGAACAGGTTGAGCTATTAAAAAAGCTTGAAGGTGAGGCTGGACGTTACTATGAAGCTCTCTCCGAATGGGACACAGCCTTTCAGCATTATCTCCAGGCAGATGAGCCTGAATCGGCTTCACGCTGTGCGTGTAGTTTTGCTGCAAACTATGTCGAGAGAGGCCGCGTGGAAGCCTTACACCGCTACCTTTCCAGCCTACCACCCGATGTTATCAACCGCTACCCGGAGCTTTTACTTCAGCTTGGGAATGTATACTGGCGCATGGGTAAGTCGGGGTTAGCAGTGGCTGCCTATGAGAAAGCTCAGACTGCGTATCTTTCGGAATCAAATGCCTCGGGGGTCAGCCGGGCGCTCACTTGCCTGGCTGAGGTCGATAGGTCTCAGGGGAATTACCAAAAAGCTGAAGGGTTGGCTTCAGAGGCCTTACATGCTGCACCTGCCAATGACCATGCTTGCAAGGCAGAAGCACTGATCGCTTTGGCTAAAAGCACGGGCTTCCTCACGGGTATGGATCGCGGCCGATCACTGGCTGAGCAGGCAGTCAGTGAATCGCGTCTTGCAATGGGAAGCTTATCCCCTTTGGCTATGGCTGGCTTCCTCCAGTCGCTTGGGCAAATCTGCTGGTGGGCAGGTGACCCGCAGGCTGCGGTGGAGCACGCACGGGAAGCCCTACGCCTAGCACCGGATGAGCTTTCTCCCATGGCCGCCCAGGCGTATATATTGCTGGTCAGCCCCTATCTTTACTGGCGTGATTTCCAAAATGCCCTGCATTATGCTGAGCGGGGCTTGGGCATCGCTCAAACCCTCCACCTGACGGAGCTTCTCCCTGCGGCTTACACCGCTCTGGGTAATGTGCTTACCCGCCTGGGAGAAATGGCGAGGGCAGAATCAGCCCTCAAACAATCCTTGGAGCTGGCCAGCCAGTTGGGCACAGCTTCGTATGAACGGATGCTGGCTACGGGTTATCTGGCACTAAACCTGTGTAGCCAGGGCCGTGTGGATGAAGCCTGGCAGCTTGCTGAAGGTGCCCTGTGGGTTTACAGGGGTCATCCGGACGCGTATGAAGTGTACGTCTGCCGCAGTGTGCTGGCAGATACGGCCCTGGACAAAGGCATGTTAGCAAGGGCAGAGCAGCTCTATCTTGAGCTGGTGGAAGTGGGAGAGCGCAGGCAATTCCGCATCCCTCTTGCCCTGGTGTACCTCGGATTAGCTTACATCCACCTGGTTAGTGGACGCAAGGAGACGGGCATCGAGCACGCTAACCACGCTTTACGCTTGATCGAACCAACCGGGGCATTTCAGTTGTTCATCGACCAGGGAGAACGCTCGCGGGTTGTCTGTAATGCTTTGATGGAAGCTGGCTGCCGTACTCCCTTTATCGAGCGTGTGCTTGAGAATTTACCATCAACACACCGCAGGGGAGTGATCACTTTTAGCGATCATTCTGCCATTATGGTACATTGCCTGGGAAGTTTTCGGGTATACCGGGGAGGTGAGGAGCTCACCCATGAACACTGGGTATCGGCCAAGGCGCGCGACCTTTTGGCTTATTTCGTCACTTATCGCACCGAGCATATTCCTGCAGAGCAAGCTTTTGAAGCCATCTGGTCTGAAAAGCCCGGACGTAGCCTGACGGCTTTCCACACGGCACTGTCACGCTTACGAAGCGCTTTAAAGGGGCGGGACCCTGCACCGCGTTTTATCCTGGTTGAAGCAGGTGAGTATCACCTGGACATCGCCCGTTTTAGCATCGACGTGGAAGAGTTCGCAGCAGCCATGGCTAACGCCCGGGCAGCAACAGAAGATGAAGCCCTCGCTCACTGGCTGGAACAGGCGATCAACCTGTACCAGGGAGAATATTTACAAAACCTTTATTATGATTGGCTTCTCCACGAACGCAGGCGGCTAGCTCAAGAATATCTGGGGATACTCAGGCAGCTGGCGGATTTCCATTTTACCCATGAACGGTACACTCGCTCGTTGGATCTGTTGCATCGCGCCTTGCGCGTGGACAATTTGCTGGAGGAATTGCACTGCCAGGTGATGAGGGTATACTGCGCCCTGGGTGATCGGGCTGGATTGATGCGCCAGTATCAGGATCTGGTTGAGATTTTAGCGGATGAGCTGGGGGTTCAACCTTTACCCACCACTGATAAACTTTATACCCGCTTGCTCTCGGTGCTTGCCGGGTAAATTTCACCAGGCGGGTGAGCAAGTCAGCCAATTTCTACCTGTCTTCCTCGATCCGAAATTCTCATGTTCGGATTACCGAAGGTATTCTGTCGAATTTTTCTCAAGCATTGCGATAATAGATTTTTAGTAGACCGGCTTATGGATGTGTATTTTCAGGCCAGCGACGGTGAATTTTGCCATTTTCGACCCACCATATTTCGTCGGCGAAACGATCGATAAAATAACGGTCATGGACCACAACCAGCACAACCCCGCCGAATTGACTCAGTGCTTGCTCGAACTGCACCCGGCTGGGTATATCCAGGTGATTTATGGGTTCATCCAGCAGCAAGAAGTTACACCCCTCCGCGACCAGTTTAGCCAGTAACAGGCGGGTGCGCTGGCCGTAGCTAAGCAAGGAGATCGGTTTGAGTGGCTCAGGGCCGGTGAATACGAAATAAGCTAAAAAGTTGCGTACCTGGGTCTCGTTCGGGAAGTAATTCAGCAACATTTTCACAGGCGTTTGATCTGGATCCAATCCTGACTGGTCCTGCTGCAGATACCCCAGCTGGACCGTGCTACTCAAGAGCATATTGCCACCCAGGACAGGCATCTCTCCGGAGATACAGCGTAGCAGGGTGGTTTTCCCACAACCATTAGGCCCGGTGAGAGCCACACGCTGTCCGGCATGGATTTCCAGGTTGATCGCTTCAATGAGCGGTCGCGCAGTATTGTAGCCAATACTCACTTCTGCCATGCGCATCACCGAGCGACCCAGGTGATTAGCCTTGTCGAATTCCAGCTTCATTTCCCGGCCGTTGGAGGGTTTATCCACCCTATCATCCGACTCCAGATAGCGATCAAGTTTTTTCTGGCGTGATTTAGCTTTTTTGGCTACCTTCTTGGCAATGCCCTGCTGGTACGACTTATAACCTTTCTGCTTATAGTCACTGCCTCCAATTCGTATTGACGAGGCTTCACGCTCGGTTTTGGCAGCCTGTTCACGTGTACGGAGAATATCCTGGCGCATACGGCGAATTTCCGCCTGCTGGTCATGATAAGCAGTCCATTGGTGCTCAATCTCTAGCTGCCGTTGTTCCACATAAGCTGAATAATTCCCGGCATACTGCTTGATGGTGTGGCTTAAAGGATCCAGCTCAAGGATATGAGTTACCGTATGATCGAGGAATGTCCGGTCATGCGAGATGATCAAGGTTGCACAGGGTGAAATGACCAGCCAGTTTTCCAACCATTCCAGCATACTGATGTCTAGATGGTTGGTAGGTTCATCTAATAATAACAGCTGGGGATCATCGAGCAGCACCAACGCCAGAGAAAGGCGAGTTTGCTGGCCACCGCTCAGCATTCCTACCGTCAAAGCCGGATCGATCTGGTCCAATCCCAGACCTGCCAGGATATGCGTTACCCGTTCCGTATCGTCGACCTGAATTTGCTGCAACAAGGCGTCATACGCAACTTGCAAAGCCTGGTCATCAGGCTGCTTCGCCAGGGCTTCTGCCGTTGTTGCCAGCTGAAGATCTATATCCGCTGGCAAACCACGATGCAGTCGGATCACTTCCTGTACATATAGGCTCGGATCGGGTTCGAGCGCCTGGGGTAGGTAACCGATACGCAGGGATGGGTCGCGGCTTACCGATCCACCGGTGGGCTGCTCCAGCCCCGCCAGGATACGCATCAGGGTGGTTTTACCGCTGCCATTCGGCCCTACCAGGCCAGTGCGTTCACCGCTATTCAGGCTGAAGGATACATTTTCAAATAAGGTTTGGATATCAAAAGATTGCGTTAAACGATGCACGGTAAGCATAATCGCCTCGGTTCTGATCTGAGCAATTCTGTCAACCCCGCTATCCGGGTGGATAAACTGGTGTAGAAACGATCAGTGAGAGCTGCTTACCGCGTCATGTTCTTTGCGTACCTGTCCCTTGTTTTGTAAACGCATATTAATCCACAGCGCATCACATGTCAAGGGCAGTCGCACTACTCGCAATTGTTACCTTGAAGTTGTAACCGATTAATAAAGCTCTCATCGAAATTACAGAGCATCCGGAGCTAGAACTGATATACTCCGCGGAGAAACAGGTGGGTATGGTTCTTATTGATCAGATCAGGCAATTTATGGCTGGGATCGACCTCACGCAACTTGCGTCACTGGGATTGTTCAGCTATCTAATTCTGGCACTACTGGTTGCCATAGAAGGGCCAATTGCCACCCTGCTTGGGGCAGCAGCAGCTTCCCTGGGGTACATGAACCCAGCCCTGGTTTTCTTCGCTGCTGCAGCAGGTAACCTGACGGCTGATACGCTTTGGTATTACCTGGGTTACATCGGCAAGCTTGATTGGGTCAACCGCTTCGGCCAACGCCTGGGGGTAAGCCTTGAAAAGCTGGTTCGCTTGGAAGACATGCTGCGTGAGCATGCGCCCAGGGTACTCTTCGTGTCAAAGCTGACCGTCAGCCCGATGATCCCAGCGTTGATCTCTACCGGATTGATCAGGTACCCCTGGCAGCGCTGGTTCCCGGCAGTCTTCGCCGGTGAAATGATTTGGACCGGCTCTTTGGTGACGATCGGTTACCTTGGAGTTCAAGCCATCAAAAAGGTCGAGTTGGGATTGGAACACGCCATCCTGGCTGGTACGGTAATTTTTATTGGCTTGATCATCTATTTTGGACGGCAATTCCTCAAGAAAGCGGAGAAAGTTCCAGATTCAACCATTAAAGAGGCAGGAGATGGGCATGACTAAACCGATGCGCATCCTGATAGCTACTTCAACCTACGCCCCAGCCAGGAACGGGCAGGCTGTTTTCACTACCAACCTGGCAGAAGGGCTGGTTGCACGTGGGCATCCCGTGCTGGTGGTTGTGGATTCTTCTCACCGAAAAGGTTTACACACCTTCCGAAACGGTGTTGAGGTGGTAGAGCTTCCCTCGATTGGCTTGAACTTATTCGATGCTGGGGTGAACTTCACTCCCTTTCCAGGAAACCAGGTACGTCAATTAATCAACAAGTTTCAGCCAGACATCGTTCATATTCAGGACCATTACCCGGTTTGCAGGGCTGCTCTGCATATCGCCAGGCAATTGGGAATAATAACTGTCGGCAGTAACCATTTCATCCCCGAAAATCTTGCTCCGTATATCCCTGGATATTCCTTAACCAAGCCGCTGATCGATTGGGCTTTATGGCATTGGATGCTAGAAACCTATGGCCACCTGGATGCCATATCTGCTCAATCCTGTGCAGCAGCCGAGATTTTATCCCACCAGGGACTGGCGATGCCCGTCTCTGCCATCTCCTGCGGCCTGGACGTGAGCCGGTACAAGTTTGACCCACTGACAGACCGCCAGGCCTACCAGCAACGCTATGGTCTTGATCACACGAAGACCATCTTCATGTTCCTGGGCAGGATTGATGGTGAGAAACGGATCGAATTGCTCATCAAAACGATGCAGCAGCTGCCGCGGGACGATATCCAGGTGGTGATTGCCGGGAAAGGCAGGGCTGAAGATAAGCTGCATATAATGGCGGCTAATTTACTGGCTAATAAAAAAATTGTGTTTACCGGTTTTATCCCTGATGAAGATCTGCCCGGATTATTGAATAGCGTAGATATATTCGTGATGCCCAGCGAGGCTGAGCTGCTCAGCATTTCCACGCTGGAAGCCATGGCATGTGGGTTGCCGGTGTTGGTGGCCGATGCCCTGGCTTTGCCAGAACTGGTGAGGCAGGGAGAAAATGGGTATTGTTTTAAAGCTGGGGATGTAGATGACCTGGCAGGTTATATGATCCTGATGGCTGACCACCCTGAACGATGGCCAGCGATGGGCCTGGTCAGCCGGAAGATTGCCATGGAGCACAGCCTTGATCACGTCATCAATGAGTTTGAGCAGCTTTACCAGCGGCTTGTCGAGCGCACATCTGTCATACCCAGTAAACAGCCAACTAAAATGCCACTGAAGGCATGAACTTTTCAAATTCACTGGCCAGCTTTGCCCCCCGTCTTTATGTTAATCAAATTATTAGCCACATAGCCTTGACCTTTAATTTGCCAGGCTGTAAAATCAATAATTAAGACATAATATGTCTAATTAAGGAGGATATTTATGACGAACCATACGATCGTACATATTGAGTTAGCAGCAAAAGACCGCAAGGCATTGAGCAAATTTTATGCCGATGTGTTCGGCTGGGAGATCGAGCACATTGATGGTATGAATTACACAACGTTTAAGGCTGGGGATGGCGTGGGTGGAGGTTTCAATCCAGTAACCGATCAGAATCCGGCTGGGACAGTGATCGTTTATATTAATACCGATGATGTCACCGCTTCACTAAATCAGGTGATGAAGGCGGGCGGAACCATCCTGGTTCCTGAGATGGAAATCCCCAACACTGGAAAATTTGGTATATTTCGCGACCCACAGGGGAATATGATAGGATTATTCAAATCCTATCCGATGCCCTAAGGGGATGAAAAGTAAATACAAACTGCATGCATTAAACTGTAATGGAAATGAGTCGGGTTTGTAAAAAATAACCCGACTTTTTTATTTATAATGGGAAGCATGGCGATTTCCAGGCAGCGCATAACTTTTTACTTGAAGCGCATCATCCCATTAATAATCATTTTCCTGGTAGGTAGCAGCCTGGTGTATGACCGTTCACTGGTTGGTGGGCACCAAACGCTGAACAATCTTCCTGAATTAACCTTAGCTGGAGTCCGCGAGCTGCTGGTCGTCGCCCCTCATCCAGACGATGAGTCTCTCGGTCCAGGAGGTCTCATCCAGGCAGCCCTTGCGCAGGGCATTCATGTAGAGGTGGTAGTGGCGACCAACGGTGATGGCGAGGAGATCGCTCCGGCTGCCCTGGGGATGGGGGTCATCCCAAAAACCGCTGATTTTATCGCCATCGGGAAAGCAAGGCAGCAGGAATCCATGGCTGCCCTACAAATAATCGGTGTACCACGCGAGGACATAAATTTCCTGAGTTATCCTGACCGGGGAACCAAGCCAATGTGGATGGCAGATTGGAACACCCAGTGCCCGTATTACTCCAGTTATACCAAGTCAACCTCCAGCCCTTATCCCCTAACATATGACCGCCAGGCAAGCTACTGCGGTAAGGATATCCTACATGACCTGCAGTCAATCATCTCCAGCCAGAAACCAGACCTGATCATCCTCCCCCACCCTGATGATCAACATCCTGATCACCTGGCAATCAGTAACTTTACCCGCATGGCTGCTGCGCTAGAACTCCAATCAAACGCAGCCTACCATCCCAAGTTATTCGGATATCTGGTCCATTATGGATATTACCCTGCCTGGCGAGGGTTTTATCCTGACAAACCCCTGCTACCGCCCCTGCCATTGACTGGAGTGAACTATTCCTGGCAGGTTGCCTTGCTCTCTCAAAAGCAGGAAGCCACGAAAATGACAGCCATATCCAGTTATTCATCCCAGATAAAAATGATGAAAAACTTCCTGGTCAGCTTTGACAGGCTGAATGAGCTGTTCATGCCGGTCTCGTTGCCAGTTTTGTCTGCTCAGGCCACCAGTGGCTTACCGGCACCCTACCTGACCGGAGGCGGCAAGGATTATCTTGAGCCAGGTCGCGAAACCTCACGCCTGCTTGTCGCACCAGGGGCTGATATCATCGGCTGGCAGATTGAGCGACAGGGTGACAAGGTATCCATTACTGTGATCATGAACGGAAAACTAATCGATGGGATTAAATACACGATTTATCTCAAAACTCGCGATGGCCAGACCCAGAAATACCAATTATCTGACCAAAAAGAAGCCCAAGCTTCCGCATCATTTACCATCTCGATTAGCCTGGCAGAATTGAATTACCCCTCATTGGTGTCATTTTCAGCGGAAACACGCCAGGATGTGCTTCTGGATGCTTCTGCATGGGAATTTATCTTGCTTGATTACCCGCCGCTCGCTCAAGCCACACCAGTGCCACAATAATCATCTCCCATGGCAGAAATCAAGATCCGACCCTATCAAGCCTCCGACCAGCAGGCCGTTTACCAGATCGCCGCTGATACTGCGTTCTTTGGCGAGCCAGTGGAGGCATTCATGGATGATCGCCGCTTATTTTGTGACCTTTTCATCAGCTATTATCTAACTGCCAATGCGCAGTACTGCTGGGTGGTTGAGGATGGAGCCCAGATCGTGGGGTACCTGCTGGGTAGTACGGAAAACCCGATTCGCTCCAGGCGATGGCAGCAGCACATCCTTTATCAGGTACTTCCAGGTGTTTTAAAAGGGCATTATCACATCGGCATGCGGACCATCCGATATGCATCTGGTATGCTGGCAAGCTACCTGAGGGGAGAAGAACCACCCGTAGACAAAGCTGCCTACCCAGCCCACCTGCATGTCAACGTACGGGAAAATCAGCGCGGCAAAGGCATCGGAGCAAAGCTCATTACAACCTACCTTTTACAATTGGCTGATCAAGGCCTCCAGGGTGTGTACCTGCACACTACCAACCATAACCAGGCAGCCTGCCACCTGTATGAGAAGCTCGGTTTTCAAGTGCTCAGTCAGCGGCCCAATGGTTACTGGTCTCATTGGTTCGGGTTTCCCGTTGATAACCGCAGCTATGGTATAAAATTGGATCAATTCAAGGCATCAGCAGCCGCAGAAAACAGGTAAAAAGCTTATCCATGTTAATAAAAATCATACGCCCGTATGTTATCCTGAATGTAGCGGTCACTGCAGATGGTAAGACCGATACTTACAAGAGAGAAGCCGCAAGCATATCCTCCACAGAAGACATGCACCGCGTGGATCAGCTACGAGCCAGTGTGGATGCTATCCTGGTCGGAGGCCGGACGTTAATGGAAAACGATCCCAGGCTTACGATCAAGTCTGCCGAGTTGCAGGAGCAACGCATTCGGCAAGGTCTCACTCCAAACCCGACAAAGATCGGAGTCATCACACAGGCTGAGCTGGCACCTGGTTGCCGCTTCCTGATCTTCGGGCCTGCGGAGAAAATGATCTTCACCACCCGCCAGACGAGCCAGGAGCAAATCAACGGGCTTGAAAAGCTGGGTGCCAGCGTGTTTATCATGGGTGACGAGCGAGTGGATTTGATCGAAATGATGCACCAACTGTGGCAGGCGGGTATCCGCCGGGTGCTGGTCGAGGGCGGAGGCACGCTCAACAGCGAGCTCTTACGCCTGCAGCTGGTGGATAAGATCAATATCTATTTGGCGCCCATGATTTTCGGTGGTAAAACGGCACCGACGTTCGTCGACGGCCTGGGTTTCAACAGCGAAGAAGCCGTCAGACTAAAATTATCCGGTATCGAGCAACTTACAGGTGATGGGATCGTACTTCATTACCTTCCCATTTATGAAGAAAGTACATCTTCAACACAATAGGAGATCAGCATGCCATTAAGTCATATGCAAATCAAGGAGATCCTGGAAGAGAACGCCTGCCATGAGTGTGAGGGGTTTGGCAAGGATCATATCTGTGTATCGATCGCCTCCATTGCCGATTTACCGTCACGCTTCGGCGATTTCCAGGTGGTGGCTTTTTACAATAACCGTGACGGCAAGGAACACGCCGCCTTCGTCCACGGGGATATCACCGACCGTGAGAATGTACCGGTACGGATGCACTCAGAATGCCTGACTGGCGATGTGGCAGGTTCATTGCGCTGCGATTGTCGCGACCAGTTTGAAGCAGCCATGCGCATGATCGGGCAGATGGAGAACGGTGTTTTGCTTTACCTGCGCCAGGAAGGCCGCGGTATTGGCTTCACCAACAAGATCCGTGCGTATTCGCTACAGGATGCCGGCTATGATACCGTCCAGGCTAACCTGGCGCTGGGCTTCCGCGATGACGAGCGTGATTATTCCGTGGCAGCCCACATGCTGGAGTCGCTCAAGATCAGGTCAATTCGCTTGATGACCAATAACCCACTCAAGCTGAATGAACTCACCCGCTTCGGAGTGAAGGTCACCGAGCGTATTCCCCTGGTCATTCCTCCCAATCCGTACAACGAATTCTACCTGCGGACCAAAGCCGAAAAATCGGGTCACCTGATGACCTTTCCTAAGGATGTACACTTTATGGAGCAGATCGACCGGCCCGTGATCGAGGGCATGTCGAAAGAGCAGATCAGCGCCTGGCAGGATAGCGACCTTGGCGACCACGTAACTGATAATAAGAATTAATGGGGTGGATATGGCAGCAGACAGCGAACGTGTCGTATTAATCACGGGAGCCACGGGCGGGTTAGGCCGGGTGGTTGCCCAACGTTTTGCGCAGGCAGGTTATCAGCTTGCCCTGGTCGGTAGCCAGGCTGGTAGGCTAGCCGAGCTGGCTGGTGAGCTCACTGTGCCCGTTGAACGGGTGCTGACCTTTGCAGGCGATCTCACCCAACCCGATACAGCCGGCAATCTTCGCCAGGCAGTTTTAGACAAGTTCAACCGCGTGGATATCTTGCTGCACTTTGTGGGCGGATGGATCGGTGGAAAGGGATTCGACCAGGTGACGAGCGATGACCTCGCCACGATGCTTTCCCAGCACGTCTGGACGACATTCTACCTGGCCAAGGCATTCATCCTAGATATGCGCGATCAGGGTTGGGGCAGGCTGATTGTGATCTCGTCGCCCGTTGTGGGAGCTCCCCCAGCCAGGAACCTGCCTTACACACTGGGAAAATCAGGCCAGGAGGCTTTGGTGCTCACGTTGGCTGAAGAGCTGAAATCCAGCGGGGTGACTGCCAACATCCTGCGGGTGCGCACGATCGACACCCAGCAAGAGCGTGATGCCTCGCCATCAGTTAAGAATTCGTTTTGGACGACACCTGAAGAGATCGCATCGGCGATCGAGTACCTGTGCTCCGAAGATGGGGCAGTGGTGAATGGGGCGCGCCTCCCCCTGTATGGCAGCCCGTGAGTCCGAAAACACATCACGTAGATTGGTGTCCATCAGCTGAATGTCTATCCAGGATAAGCTCTTCCGACGAAGATCTCATTGCCCACGGGCATACAGCCGGGAATAGATGCTGAACACCTCGTAAATACCCATCAGGTATTGGCGTGTCTCATCATAGCGGATGATTTCCACAAACAGGTCGGGGTCACCCTTGGCGAGTGCCTGCCAGGCGGCAGCATTTCCCGGGCCACCATTGTACGCTGCCAGGGCAGCATACAGGTCACCACCCAGGTTGTCGCGCTGGTCAGCCAGGTAATCCTGACCCAGTGTCAGGTTTACTTTCGGCCGCAGCAGGTCGGATTGGGTGAAATCTGCCGGCCAACCCAGGCGAGAGACGATGTTTTCACCTGTAGCAGGCATGATCTGCATCAACCCATATGCCCCGGCGCTGGATTGAATGGACGGGTCAAACAGGCTTTCCTGCCTGATGGTGGACCAGACGAACAATGGATCGAAGCTGTAAGCTTGCGCGATCGGAGCCACCAGGTCGGGGTAATAGGCACCGAAGCGTATATGGCTGAATAACACGGGGGCAGTTAGCGTGCCGGCGTCATCCAAGCCTGCCAGGTCCAGCACCTGCCTGGCCGCGAGGATAGCCTGGCGGTACATCCCCAAATCGGATAGATACACAGCCAAACGGTAGGAGGTGAGGGGATTCCCGACAGCTTCATCGCGCAAGTTGTTAAACTCAGCTTCAGCGTGGTCGTACAGGCCCAACCGCCAGAATTCCTGCCCGCGAATGAAGCGCGGGTCGCTGGCCAGTGGACCGGGGACCGAAAAATCGGCGCTGGCAGGAAATTGAAAGGTGTTCTGCATCCACTGCTCCGCCTGGCGGAGCTCAGATTCACGGTCAAGTCCAAGGTCAATAGTAGCAGGGGGAGTGAATGGGAGGCGATCGTTCGCCAGGTCGCGAGCACGTTCGGAATAGTAGCCGGTGGGGTCGATGGAAGCGGCCTGCTGCCAGGTGCTCTTCGCAGTGTCGCTATCACCCTGGGCCGCCTGGGTTTTTCCAAGCCAGAAGTATGCTCCCGCTCGTTGGGCAGGGCTGGTAGCCAGCGTTTGCGCCTGCCAGAAAATCGTTTGAGCTGAAGGATAATCTCCGAGGCGGTAATAACACATGCCTGCCAGGAATGCGGCTCGATAAACGTAGTCGGAATTGGGGTATTCGGTGGCGATGCGTTGCCAGATCTGGGCTGCATCTGCCAGGCGGTCATCCCGTTCGGCTACCCGTCCGGCATCGAATAAAAATTCGGCCGCACGTGGGTGGGATGGCGCGGCTGCGACAACATCGAGCAAGGTTTTCTCTGCTGCAGCATAATCCTCCTGGTATGCCCACTGGGTGTAGGCTTTATCCTCCCAGGCAGAATCCCATACCGGGCTGGTTGCATCGCCCTGGATGACTGCATCCCAGCTGGATAGGGCGCCTTCCAGGTCCTCCTGGTCGCGCAGGATCAAGCCCTGGTAATATTGGGCAGTCGAAGAATCCGAGGGATTGAGGGCAATATATCGGTCAAACGCGGAGAGCGCGACGCCGTACTGCCCGGCATTGAAATCCACGATACCGCGTTGGAGCTCACTGACCGGGTAACCCGAATTAACCAGCTCTACCAATGCAAGGTAGGCGTAATACGTCTGGGGGTAATTGATGACGGCATCCACGTAAGCTGTCGTCGCCTGGTCAGTCTGACCTTGCGCGGTATACATTTGACCACGGGCATAATCGATCTGGGCTTTGATATCCTGAGAGGTGGTGCGATTGAAAACATCATCATAAACCACACCTGCGGTGGCATAGTCTCCCAAGATTGAATATGTCTGGGCCAGCTTAAGCTCAAGGTCAAAATTTGTGGCTAGCCTTGGAGATTGGGTAGCTGAGATGTATGCAGCCAGTGCGGAGCTGTAATCGCCCCCGGCGGTGTAGGCATCTCCGCGCCGCTCATTCATGAATGCATCCAGGATGCCGGGACGGATGGCAAGATAACTTGCAAAGGCTTCAGCGGCTTCTGAAAAGCGGTCAAGCTGTATGAAGGTTTCACCCAGGTAATACCAGGCATCAGCAGCCTGAGAGTAGCCCGGGTAGTTGTCAGTCACCTGCCGGAATGCACTCAGCGCATTGGGAAAGTCATTCCTCAAAAGGTATATTCGCCCCTGACCGAGCATTCCGGCTGCCTGGATGGCCGGGTCAGCCGTAGTGGCTAAGGCGCTGGTATATTCTGCTAAGGCGGTGTCGTAATCACCATTGAATAAAGCCTGGTCCGCACTGGCAACATATGCTTCCGGGACTGGGGTGGGCGTAAAAGTCGGGTTGGGGGAGGCAGTTGGGACGCTTGTGGGTTGCAAGGTCGCTGAGGACAGCACCACTGGTGCTGAGGAGCTGGGAACGCCAGTTGGGTTCTTGATAGCTACCGAACAAGCCTGAGTCGCGATCATAATCACCGATAATAAAATTTGGAACTTCTTCATGCAAGCGACTATACCCGGGAGAGGGAGTGGTGTCAAGGAGCGAGGATGCTTACGTATATCCCGACAGAATCAGCCCACAGTAGTGTGAGATCTGGATGGATGTTTACAGGAGTTAACTCGTCTTGTATAATGACAGACCGACGCATCATTTTGCAGGAGCCATATATATGAAAGCCAGGATTCTTGACCCGCAGGTAAAAGCATACAGCAGCATGGATGAGAAAGCGTTATCCATCGCATACCTGAAAGAAGGTGATGAGATTAATTTTGGCTCACCGAAGAAAAAAGCCGGCAAGCTGTGGGTGCCGATTGTTTTATCCAGTGGGCAGCAGGCGTATATCTCCGGGGATACGCGCCTCTTTGTCATCCGTGAAGCTGCCTTGATGCAGGCGAAGGTGGATGTTTTCACGGAACCATCTGCTGAGTCGACCATCAAATATCAGCTCAGCCGCAATGCTAAATTTTCCATTCAGCGGGTGATCAAAGGTGGAAGCCAGGATTGGGTGCGCATCAAGGATACCAACGGGAATGAAGGTTACGTCTTTGGCGATACGCGCATCCGGCTGTTCCAACAGAAAACCAAGGCGATGGGTAAGAAGAATATCTTGACGGGTGTTATGTGGCTGTTGATTGGGGTGGTGATCAGTTTTTCCAAAATTACCGTAACGAGCGGGGGTAGTTTTACCGTGCTTGGCTATGGGGCGCTCCTATTCGGCGCAGTGATGCTGATCTACGGCCTGGTGCAGTTCTTTACTTCAACAACTTAATAAAGGGCAGTGGGGTAATCGCAATGATGTCAGGAGATCGTGACATATTCGAACCCACACTGACGAGGTGCGGATACCGCTGTGATCTATGCCTGGCATACAGGCGAAATGTCGAAATACATCCGTTCAACCAGCAATTACTAAGCGATGGATGGTACCAGTACTTCGGTTTCAGGATCGAGCCGGAAAAGATCATCTGCGATGGCTGTATGGCGAATGGCCCAATCTTAATCGATCGAACATGCCCAGTGCGTCCGTGTGTCATCGCCAGAGGCATTGAGAATTGTTCGGCATGTGCGAATTTCGCCTGCGAAAAGCTGCAGGAGCGGATTGTCGAGTATGATGAGGTATACACCAGAATCGGTGGCAAGATCCCGGATGACGATTACCTCAATTTCATTCAGCCCTATGAAAATCGGCGCAGGTTGGAGCATTATCTGAAAACCGGAGAAGTCATCCGATGAGGTGAGCATCTCCCATAGATTGGGCGATGTGGATGCATACCATATTTGAATCGATGGACTCTCACGAATATTTTATAGGTTCATCCTAGACATACTGGCAGGCAATGATGGAGCTGATCACACCCCGACTATTGATAAGAGAATTCACGGAGTTAGATTTTCCTGCCTTGCGTGAGATCGACTCCCAACCCGAAATGCATACCTACGAGAGGGAGCTGCCTGATGAGCAAGCTACACGGCTGTCTTTGCAAGAATTCATCCGGGAGCAACAAGAGCTGCCCCGCACCTGCTGCCGTCTGGCGATCACCATTCCACCCGAGGATACTGTCAGGGGCATCATCAAGCTCTCCAGGCAGTGGGCAACCATCCGCGAATGGGAAGTAGGTTGGGCAGTCCACCCGGATGATTGGGGGAAAGGAATTGCAACCGAAGCAGCCTGGAATCTGATTGACTGGGGATTCAGGGAGTTGCAGATCCACCGCATCGTTGCATTCTGCCATGTGGAAAATAATGCATCGATAAGGGTGATGGAGAAGCTAGGCATGCACCGTGACGGCCGGCTGCGGGAGACGCGTTGGTTGGATGGGAAGTGGAACGATGAGCTCCTGTATGCCATCCTGGATAGGGAGTGGGAAGCGGAACAGAAACCCCGCCAGGCTGGTTGATGCGTGAATTTCTCCTTGATTCATGACCAGCAAGCGATTATAATGTGGGCCTATTCAGTTCGGGCGCGTAGCTCAGTTGGTCAGAGCGCACGGTTCACATCCGTGAGGTTCGGAGGTTCGAGCCCTCTCGCGCCCACAGAAAAACGATCATATCCGTGTCCCCACAGGGGGGATGATCAGGTTTCGGAGGTTCGAGCCCTCTCGCGCCCACAAGCAATCTTTGAATGCAATATCAGCTACCAGGTAATAAGCCAAGGACTGCCAGATGCTTAATCGGCAGTCCTAAATATTTAAAGGCTTAGAGTGATAAAGTTCATCAAAGAACTGTCCAGAATGGTGAAGCAGCTCTTTTTAATCAATGTGTAAGGGCGTACTCCGCACGCAGCAAGATTATGTTTACAATTAGGAGGAGTCAATCTGCCCTTGCAAATCCCTTTTCGGTGTTCAAGTATAGGCTTCAGGCAGCCTTAATCACCTTTCCGATAACATCTAATTCTTATTATGTCTCAGCGCTTCCAGGGCCCGTTCTGCTGCCCAAGGAACCGTCACCATCGGTTCAAGGTCTTCCAGCGCCTGGTAGACTCTTTCCTCGGTGGAAGTCAAATTGCCACTATCCTTAAGCACATGCAGGATATGGTGAGCGCTCTGTCGCAACCAGGTTGAATCGGCATCTCGCATCAGTGCTTCCAGGAGGGCAGGGATTGCTTGACGTCGAAAACCCAGCAACGCATTAGAAGCCGCCCAACGTACACCTGCATGCTCGTTCTTTAGCTGTTCAACGAGGGCGGGTATGGTATTGGTGTTCTGGATTCCCTCGAAAACCTTGATGATTTCCCAGCGCAGCTGGGTATCAGCAGTGGTTAATGTGTTTAGAAGCTCAGGGATTGCGAATGCTCCGATACAAGTCAGGATCTCGCGGGCTTGTAAACGATCAGAGTCGTTCGGGACTCTCAGCTGGGTAATCAAAGTGCCGACATTTGCTCGGGGTAGTTCTTCCATGCAATCGGCAGTGCGGTTTATCCTACTGACAATTGAATTATTCATAGTAACCATTTCCTCACGGAGAACTTTTCAATATTATTCTCCGATATTTATGATGATTAATATACTAATTTAGATACATATTATCCTATATATTAATACAGTATAGGTCGATTGTCAACTTATGCCCGTATTAAGCCTGCTACGGTGAAGCAGCAACGCAGGAATAGGGTCAATTAATCTTTATTCAGTTTTATCGGGCAGCAGCCCTCGTGAAGATATTATTGATGAAACAAGACCAGCTAAAGCGCATCAGGCGATTGAACGCCTCGAGCGGCAACGAAGCGGTGAATCCTTGTCCGGGCTCCTTGTATTCTTCTAGCTGTTGTGTTTGCCCTGGGAAACGAAAGGGAAAACCATTTGCAGGCTGGGATTCGATACCCAGAGGGGGGCGCCTAACCTGGTAATACAGATCCGTGGCGCATTTATTTTAATTTCAAGGGATAGAACACACCGATCTGAGAGGTGGTAGGCATCGGGAAAATTCCTTCCTGGGTCGAATTGATATCCTGTACCGACAGAAAGGCACGTGGGTGAGTTTCGTGGATGATGGATAGGACATATTTAAGGTTCCTGCGACGGACGATGGTATAGATCAATGTGACCGCTCCATTCGCTCCTGTCCCTTCCACAGAGGTCACCCCATAGCCGGCGGTGCGCAAATGGTCGATCAGCTGGGCAGCATGCTCCTGCACAATGGTCAGCACCACCTGGGTGCCAATTGCAAGGCGCGATTCGATATACATCCCCACGTAGTTACCAGCCGCAAAACCAGCCGCGTATGCTAAATAAGCTAGGATATTGTTGGCATGACTGACAATTTGAGAAACGATGGTGATCCAGATGAAAACCTCGAAAAAACCCAATATGGGTGCAACGTTTTTTTTGCCCCGTGAAATAAAGATGATCCGTAGTGTACCCAGGGTCACATCCATCACCCGGGCAAAAAACACCATCAGGGGAATGACTAGATACACATAGTAGTTGCTATCGATAAAACTCATTGCAGACCTCCTCACTCATACCAACAAAGTTGGGCACACCAGGGTTCAGATGTTGCTTGCACATACATATGTTCTGATATAGTGAAAACCTACGATTGATTGTCGAGTTATACTTGAAAACATGAAGATATCCGCCGCGTAATGATACTCAATTAACCAGAGTTAACCAGGATTGTGTTCTTCTGGTGTATTATCAATTTTGGAAAGCTCATCTATGCAGGAGCTTTCAGTGATGAGAACCAAAACATCGCCAGGCCTGATTACTGTGTCTCCGTGAGGAACCACGATCTGCCCCTTTCTGCGTATCGAAGCCACAAGGCAATCTACTGGCCAGGCAACATCCCGGACAGGCTTGTTGGCACACACTGTGCCTTGTTCGACCTGGAATTCCTCCACATGCATATCACTGGGGGCAAGCGCACCTAATTGGAGTTGGTGGATCCGGTGGCGCATGGCTGCTTTGCGGGTGAGGGCAGCATCGTAGGCACGGATCACATCTGTCCGGCGGAGCAGCCCCAGCAATGTACGAGGATTCTCAGGTGACACCACAGGCATGCGACCAACATCCCTTTGGGCCATCTTCCTCAGCGCAGAGCCAATGGTTTCATCGGGATATGCCACGATCAGGTCATGTGTACATGCCTCCCCGATGCTCACAGACGACCATTGGTCAGCATCGGTTGCATCCATATCTTGTAGCGTGAATATACCCACCAGTTCGTTCTGGGCGTTAAGCACTGGAGCGCCGTGATGGTGGGTTTTGAAGAAAAATTCGGATGCATGGCTGAGACTATCCGTGTCGCGCAACGTGAAGGCAGCTGGTTGCATTACTTCTTGCACCAGGATGGTCTGAAGGATTTCCACATCCTTGCCGCGTTCAAGGCGGATTCCTTTACGCCTCAGGCTCAGTGTATACACCGAATCTTGCACCAGACGCTGAGAAGTTACCTGGCTAACGACCACTGCAAACATAACCGGCAGGATGATGTGATAATCATTGGTCATCTCGAATAACAGAATGATAGCGGTCAGTGGCGCATGGACTGAGCCTGCTAATACGGCTGCCATCCCGACCATGGCAAAGGTTGCCGGGTTGATACCTAATGCTGGAAAAACGATGTTCGATATTTGACCAAATGCTCCGCCGAGTGTAGCCCCAATGAAGAGAGACGGAGCAAAGACACCTCCGATAAATCCTCCAGCCAGGCTTGTGGGGGTTAAGAACAGCTTGGCAACCATCAGGATGAGCAATAAGCTCACATCGGTAATTGATCCATTCAGGATGTTTCCGATAGTGACGTATCCAATCCCAAGGACTTGCGGAAGGAACAGCCCGATGATCCCGAGAAGGAGACCAGTGATAGCTGGTTTTAGCCAACGCGGTATCTGCGAAATATATGCAAACGCATCCTTAATAATGAACAGCAGCCGGATATATACCGCAGCGATCGGGCCAGCCAGGAGACCTAAAAGTAGATAAAGCGGCAGCTGCCAGTTGATGCTATAAACATAAGGGGGAATTTGAAAGGCAGGTTGGGTGCCGGAGATAGTCTGGGTGAGAATTGCGGACGTGACTGAAGCAAGCATCACCACACCAAAGGCAGCGCCACTGATCTCACCTAAAATTATCTCTAATGCAAAGAAGACGCCAGCGATGGGTGCATTAAACGCAGCGGAGATACCACTGGCTGCTCCGGCAGCTACCAGGGCACGCATCCGCTCATCGGAGAAGTGTAATCTCTGCCCAACCATTGAGCCCAGATTCGCACCGATTTGCACCGACGGATCTTCAGGACCGACGGATGCACCACTGCCAATTGATAGCGCAGCTGCAACCATCTTAGCCGGAGCTCGCTTATAACGCAGGCGGCCTCCAGTTAGAGCGACTGATTCCATGATGCCCGCCACACCGCTATGCCGTTCTTCCCCGATGAAAAAGTGGGATATGGCACCAACAAGCAAGCCACCCAACACCGGCAGGACAAATAAGGTCCACTTACTTATGGTGGATAACCAGCTGCCTAACTTACCATATTCCAGCATGAAGGTCAGCTGTATGATTTCTTTGAAGAGCCAGACACCCATAGCGGTTGC
Organism: Anaerolineales bacterium; assembly: GCA_003105035.1. NCBI lineage: Bacteria > Bacillati > Chloroflexota > Anaerolineae > Anaerolineales > Anaerolineales bacterium. Next base: position 203,728 of record PQAL01000033.1, read on the forward strand.
CAGGCCAACCCCCACTGCTAAACCCCATAAGATGAGGGTGTCCGATAATTTTAAGCGGTTGAACCAGTTGCGAAAGCTTGTCATTTACTAAATCATATCTTATGTTAGCTTGTCATCAACCTTAGAGTTGTTTAATGCGTGCTTTACTTCAGGAATTGCCTCACGCTCGCATAGCAGGGTAATTATGTCGCGCGTATGCAGGACGGTATCGCCGTGCGGGATGATCACCTCGTCACCGCGCTGGATGGAAACCAACACAGCACTGCGGGGGATGTCGAGCTCGGAGATCGATTTCCCAACCGCATCAGAAGAGTCGGATATTGGAACCTCAATAAATTGGGTGCGGGTTTCGGTTTTTACTGGCTGGGCAGCGTAACCTTCACTCAATTGGGCATCCACCTCACTGGCCAGCAGGTCAAACGTCTCGTCAGTAATCACGCCGTCATGACGTAAGCTGAGCAATGCAGATCGCTGGGCGCGCAGGAGCTCACGCCAGCCGGTTTCCAATTCCTCAGCTTCAAGGGTAGGGTCTGCCAGCAGCTGGCCACGCACCTGTTCAGCTAAAAGACTGGCCTGCTCGGTGATGCCATGTTTTAGTTTATCCCTGGTAAGGCTGGATAGCATCCCGTCATTGTGCAGGCGATCCAGACGTGAATCGGCACTTCGCAATGCGGTTAAGCGGGCGTGATTCAGCTCGTATTCTAGCTGGGCGTCGTTACGCGTGATGATCTTCAAGCGTTTGACCAAGGGTGCCATGGTTGTGCTCTGTACCAACAGGGTAAAAAGAACAACTCCAAACGCCATCGTTTGCAGTAAGTCTGCCTGGGCACCCAGAGCCACCGGCAGGCTGAGCGCCAGAGCCAGGCTGATGGCTCCCCGCAGGTCTCCCCAATTGAGAATATGCTGCCAGCTCATTGGAATCGGTTCAGCTACTCGTTTTCCCACCCAACATAGGCCATAGACAACCACACAGCGCGCCACAAAGACCGCCAATACCGCCCACAAGATGGGTTGCCAGGCATTTACCAGGGTAGTGATATTAACCTGCAAACCAATCAATAAAAATAAGATTGAGTTACTCAGAAATGTGGTGTATTCCCAAAAATTAAAAATCACGATACGGCTGGTAGGGCTCATTGATTGCTGGCTGGTATTGCTGGTCACCAAACCCGCAATCAGAACGGCCAGGATGCCGCTAACCCCAAGCCGATCCGCCAGCAGGTAAGAACCAAAGGCCAAGATCGTGGTCAATGTGGTTTCGATTAGGTAGTTATCTACCCGGGCGATGACCTGGGAGATCACCCAGCCTACCGCCAGCCCAACTGCAATGCCGCCAAATGAGACGATCAGGAAGTTCCACATGCCCGCAAACAAGTTGTACTGGCTGGTAAGGACAGCAGTAAGCACGAGATTAAAAAGCACCACTGCAGTACCATCATTAAATAGGCTTTCGCCTTCGATGAGCACTGCCAGGCGTTTTGGTACACCCAGAGAGCGGAAAAGTACCACCACGGCCACCGGGTCGGTAGCAGACATCAATGCACCAAAGAGCAACGCCATAGGCAAGCTGAGGTTGATTCCTAAGGCCATGGTGCCAGCAACAATCAGCATGGTGATGACTACACCTGGGACTGCCAGTAGTAGGATGGCTGCATAATTTCGACGTAACTCCTGAATATTCAAGTGAAAGGCAGCTTCAAAGATCAGGGGTGGTACAAACAAGGCCATGATCATCTCTGGAGTGAGTTCAAACTTAATCGTGCTTTGGAAGGTGATCACCAGCCCCACGACTACCAATGCAACTGTGTAGGGAATACGCAAGCGCCTTACCGCGATGGCAACGATAGATACGATGACTAATAGCTCGATGATGATGGTTTCAGTGGACAAGAACTGTTCCATGGTTATCCTGACTCTCTGGCGCGCTCATGGAAATCATCTTTACAATTACCGGATGATCCGCATGTCATCTTACCTTAAATCGATTTAGCAGGCAAGCAAGAACCAGCACCTCAGGAGGTGACTACCCGGAGAGTAAATTGATGATGATATAATTTTTTATGGAGGGCAAGAACATGAGCCACACCGATGAATTTCGCATAAAGCCGGGTAGCGAGGTAAATCTCGCCAAGATTGATCCGGCATACCATGGTGAATATCAAAATGAAGATGCAGCAAACAACGAGCTTCAGAAGTATGCCGAACGTTTAAACGAGCTACAAGCCTTGATGTACGCCGAGAATAAACACGCGTTGCTGATCGTTTTACAGGCCATGGATGGAGGCGGCAAGGATGGGACGATCAGACATGTCATGTCGGCTATGAACCCCCAGGGGTGTTCGGTGGTGGGGTTCAAGGTTCCGACTGAGGAAGAGCTGGCGCATGAATTCCTTTGGCGAGTGCATCAGCGAACACCCCGTAAGGGGCACATCGCCGTCTTCAATCGATCGCACTATGAGGATGTTCTGGTAGTCAGAGTACATAACCTGGTTCCCAGGCGAGTGTGGGAGAAGCGTTATAACGAGATCAACGCCTTTGAACGTCAGCTCACCAACAGCGGCATGACTATCGTAAAATTCTTCCTGCATATCGATCAGGATGAACAGCTCCGGCGCTTCGGAGACCGGCTGGACGAGCCAGACAAACAGTGGAAGATCAGCGAAGCTGATTATGCTGAGCGAGAATTTTGGGATGATTATCAACAGGCTTATATGGACGCCTTGAGTAAGTGTAATTTTAATTATGCACCATGGTACATCATCCCTGCCAACCACAAATGGTATCGCAATCTGGTGATATCGCAAATCCTGGTTGAGACGCTAGAAAACCTGAAGTTGCACTATCCTGAGCCTGCTACAGACCTGGCAAAGATCCGAAAGCTTTACCATACGGAAGTGGCGGAGGCATCGGGTAAGACGGTCCCCGAGCAAATACATGAAGTGAGAAACGGTAAGAAAGAGAAAAAGAAGAAAAAGAAAAAAAAGGACAAATAGGGGCTGATCATCAACCAACGACCTGGATATATACCAGTGGGGAAACACCGGGTTAAGCGCCTGCCTTTCTGTCTGGTATGTTTGGAATACGGTTGCACTTCTAATTATGCGCGTCAAGAAACCAAGTTAACAAACGATGGTTAAAAAAAAACAAGGTTAGGTAAAAGCCTAACCTTGCCTAATAAAAAAAATTTTTTACCGGAGTGGCCAGAATGTGGGTAGAAATATCCGCAGCAGGGTGTCACCGATCAATCCAAGAATGAATAGGCCGCCAACCAGGCGATTGTGGTTGAAATTAAACGCCGAGAAAAAGGTGGGCCAGAACGGGAACCCAGGGGGGGCAACCTCAGGACGGGGCTTGGATAAGATTTTTATCGCAGTGATCAAGCGCCGGATGGCGAAGAATATGATCAGCATCAGGGGAGTGAAATATTGGGGGATAAATATCAGGTATAAAACGACCAGGTAAATCAACACCAGGGCAGCGATATTTACATAACGGGCAGCTGTCTGGCCGATCCTGACGGGTAATGTTCCAACGCCTTTACTGGCATCTTCCTTCATCTTATCGATGTGCTTGCCTATATTAATACTGACTACGCTCAGTCCGAAGGGTACACCTGCCAGCACCACATACCATATATTGTTCAGGTTGCCATTTTGACCAATTGCCAGGACGATGTAAACCCCAGCTACCATGATCGGGCCCCAGATCAGGAAGATAGCCAGCTCACCCACCCCGAGATATTTTAGCGGATAGGTATAGAACAGCAGTACGAGTGCCCCCAAGGCGAAAAAGCCAATGACAATCGGATCGAAGTGGGCATAAAAGAGGGCGTATACGCCTGACAGAAAAGCAATCACCCCACTTACCAGGAGCCAGGTCAGTTGCTGAGGTTTCGTCCAAAAGCCCTGCACCAAGGGATGAACGCCGTATTGGGTGCGGAAGTAGTTATCACTATCCACCCCACGACTGAAATCCGTGTAATCATTGAGCAGGTTGTTAGTCCCATGTGCAATGAACAAGCCTACCGTCATAACCAGCCATGGAACGAAGGAGAAATAATCATCCCGCAGTGCCAATAGACCAGCAATCACACACGTATAGACGGTAACCAGGGTGACTCCTGAGCGGGTAGCTATCAGCCACTTCGATATAACATCCAGCTTCTCCCACTCAGTCTTGCTGTCCATCTTTACCAGTGACCAGATGGCAGTTTTCCACATTGAAAAATTTATGTTCATAATGATCTCCTCCTTATGCTTATGGCGAAAATTGCACCAATTACCCACCAATAAGGAATATCACCGTACATACAACCGCTAGAATTATACCGATATATATAGCACAATTCCAGGAATTTTGCCTGTATTCATCCTTAATTAACCATGAGATTATGTACTAGATTGGTTGGATCCATTCGTGATTGCCTGTGAAGATCTCAATATATTCGCTTTTGATGATGCCACTCCCGCCTTTCACCCATCAACTAATCTTGAATTGCTGCAGTAATGAATGATATGTTTAGATAATCAAATCGGCAGGATATAATACTCAGGTATGGATCATGCTGTGCTTAACTCCACCCCCGTTACCCGTGTTCTGGATGAAAAGGGAATACCTTACCGGTTTTTCCGCCATCCTGGTGTGGTTCACACCTTGGAACAGGCTGCACTCGAGCGGGGTCAGAAGCCTGAGCAAATTATCCGCTCGATCGTCTTCCGCCTCTCGCGGGGTGGTTTTGTGATGGTTCTCGTGGCAGGGGATCACCAGGTGTCGTGGCAGGCGTTACGGCGACACCTGGGCACATCACGCATCAGCATGGCGACAGAGGCGGAGGTGCTGGAAGTCACTGGTTATCCAAGAGGGGCTGTCTCACCCTTTGGAACCATACAACCCTTGAGACTCCTTGTCGATCGAGGAGTATGCCAGCAGAGAGAAATTTCGATTGGCTCCGGTGTGCGCTATACCACAGTGATCATGCAACAGGAAGATTTTCAGCGTGCTATTGGGCAAGTGGTATATGGGGATTTTGTTCAAAATAATAATGATTCACCATAGAATCCTACCAATAAATTTATACTAGATTATTAAATAACTTCCTGAGGCTATAATTTTCTTCTGAAGGATGAACTCATTGTAAAATATCTCTGATAGCCGATTGTGTATATTTGTCATGTAGCCATGCTTTAACCAGATTACCAATCTTTCGCAAAACATCTCAAAATTGAGGTAGGCCCAATGGTCAATAAAATCCTGTCAGGAACCAGATATCTGCTAGCGATTGCAGTGGTTGTTAGCCTTCTCGCCGCCATTACTCTCCTAATCATCGCAGGCGCCGAAACCGTACAAATAATCATTAAAGCATTTTCCACGCGCCTGGATGCTAAAGCAGAAAAACTAATGGCGGTCACGTTTATCGAAGTGATTGATATCCTTTTACTTGGAACAGTTTTTTACATCACATCTTTAGGTTTATACGAGTTGTTTATCGATGAAAACTTACGTACACCTTCATGGTTGCACATCACTGATCTAGATGATCTGAAATCCAAGCTCCTCAGCGTGATCGTAGTGATGCTATCCGTAACATTTTTAGCACAGGTGGTTAACTGGGATGGAGAGCGAAACCTGTTGTTCATGGGGATTGCTATCGCAGCGGTGATATTAGCTATAACATTCTTTATTTTCTGGAGGAATAATAAGGAGTAGGCAACAGCAGCTAATTACTGACCCTGAGCACGATTCTTGCAACGTCCTTAGCGTATCCTAAATTGTAAAGCGGAGGTATCGGCGCATGGAGATCATTACCCCAATTTTGAATGTGGTATTCGGTATCGTCCTGTTGACTACCGGGAAGAAGTTGTACTGGCTTATGGTGGGAGTCGTGGGATTTTTCTTCGGCTTAGCACTGGCAACTCAGTATTTAGCCTTCGATCCGCCCTGGCTGATCTATGTTGTGGCCCTACTGGCTGGTGTTGTAGGTGCGGTGCTCAGTATCTATCTGCAAAGATTTGCCATCGCGCTGGTCGGGTTTATCGTCAGCGGTTACGGCGCCTTGTATGTTGCCGGGTTGTTCGGAATCCAGGCTCAACCATTCAACTGGATGGCATTTATTGTCGGTGGGATCGTTGGCTTATTCCTGGTTGCGAGCGTCTTTGATTGGGCGCTATTTATCCTTTCTTCCTGGGCTGGTGCAACCCTGATTACCCGTACCGTAACGGGCGGCATTGGCATGGAAGATAATCTGGGGTTAATCGTATTTTTTGTGCTGTTTGTCATCGGTATCATACTACAAGCAGGATTGTTCAAAGAAAAACCCAAGACAGTTTCAGTCGAAGTCAAGCCAGAAGCCTTGCCACCCAAAAAGGATGAATAGTCAAGGTTAATTATTCTCATATCTTCTGAAAAACATAACGAGTGGGCAAATTGACGGGCAATCGTCGTTACCCACTTGTTTTTATTACCCCGATATGTATTTTTTGATGAATCACCAGTTCCCAAAACGTTTGTCGTAATTTTTAAATCACCATTAAGAGATCAAAAAGACTCCAACCTCGTGGAGAAGGCTTGGAGTCTTTTATATCTGGGTAGTTTATCGATCGTGAACTTAATTCATCAGCCCGATAAATTATTACAAGATAAGACAGGCATAATGAACGAGTTTTTCTATTTGATGATCAACGTAACAGGATGAGTGCAATGATTGAGCTGGCAGATTGGCTGATCTGCGGCCAGTAGTGGATAACAAACGTAGCTAATAAGACCAGGATTAACAGGATGATAATGAAGATCAGAATCCTGCGCCGAACAAGTGCTCGATCAGCTTTTGGCTTGGCTTTGGGTTTACCTGCTTGCGGGATATCGTGTTGTGTTTGTGCAACAGGCAAAACAGCTGAGGCTTCATCCAGAGCTGCGGGGTTAAGATTGCTGCCGCAGAAACCACAGTATCTCGCTTCTGTGCGGACTGGTTGCAAGCAATTTGGGCAGATGGTTGGCATATTTTCTCTCCTCGAGACCCTACTGGCACGAATAAGCTTGTCGCTGATCAATCATGCGGGGTTGTTTATGATCCATGAAGTATGGTTACATTTCTCCTAATTACAATCCACCCGAATATCTCATGGCCTGGTGACGGTAAAATTATCAAAAAGAATATCAGTGCCAGGGATATCATAGGTACCAGCCAGCAAGCCGACATTTCCCTGGGTGAGGTCGGAATCGTTTTGCTGGTCGAGTAATTGCCCGTTTACATAGAGGCTGAGTACATCACCAGCACAATCAAAGCGCATATGGTTGGGTTGTGTACCCTGTCGGATGGTTTCACTGAATTGCAGCTCGCTATAACCAAGTTGATCAGCTGACCCACCGATCACCTTCAATATGCCATAATAGCCATCACTGCTGATCACGCCATAATAAAAATCATCCGCACTCTGATACCGGCATATGATTCCATAATCATTATCGTCCGGGCCGCCATTTTTCGTCGCATCCACTTCTATGTGTACGTCGCCGAATGAATTATCACCGGGGTTCGCCCAGCTATCTGACAGGTCGGTATAAACAATAATCCGATATGTGTCACTATAATAATCTGTAAAGTAATCCGCCTCATCCACGCGATCCCAGCCTGACTCTGGGTCCGAAAAATCATCAAAGAGCAGCAGGTTCGGGTCGGTTGGGGCAGTGCTGGTCTCTATTAAAGGTATGGTGTCAACCGGGATGATGACTGCCAGGCTCGTCGGTATTGGTATGATTGTTGACGATGAAAACGGCAGGTTTTTCACCAAACGGGAAGCTGCGAGTGCACCGATTCCACAGCATAAGAAGATCAGCACTACTCCAAAACATCCCACCAACCACCAGATCTTATTACTGTAGATCCCTTTTGGTTTCTCCGGTGAGATTACCGTTGGAGCAGGCGGTAAGACTTCCGGCTCTCCAGGGATTTGCACCTCACTGATTACAGGTTCGGTGAATAACGGTTCTACCGGAGATACTTCTGGTTGGACCGGTAATGGTGCACCACAATAGCTGCAAATGACCGCATCGTCGGGATTTTCTTTCGTACAAAATGAGCAAATCATAAACACCTTTCCATTGTTTGCAGTGTAGTAAAACAAAGACTTATTCTGTAATTATGTTCATCTCGGTTGTTCATGGCTGGGTCCATGGAACAGTCACCCAATTTGTATACCCATGCTTTTCCACGCCATAGACACGGGCATGCGATGGTTCAGAGCAACCTGGCTCGTCGATAACGGTAAGCATGGTTTCCCAAGATCCAACTGGAAGAAACACCAGGTCACCTCCCTGGCACAACCAGGCTTCAACCAGGTAGGGGTATTGCAGGCTATCGTCACCCGCTCTCAGATCGAGCGAATTCCAGGAGATAGTTACGCGATCACCATCACGCACTGAGGCGACGCCAGTCAGCGGGCCATAATAGGGTGATTGGGGGAGTGGCAAAGAAGCAGGTGCTAGACTCAGCACTTCACCCTTGATATCCATCAAGGTGGCTTTAAGCCAGCAGGGATTGTTCCCACCAATCGCCTGCACCAGGATCCAGGATCCTGTTTCATTGCGCCCGATGATATCCAGGGTATTGCCAGTGTACAGGCCATATTTATATAAATACGCTGCCCCAGGTCCATACCGGCAATTCGATTGTTCCTTGACCGTACCCCTCAGGATGGCATAGGTAGGTGTGATGGTTGGAGTGAAGATGGGTGTGAAGGTAGCTGTTGCAGTATCTGATGGCGAGGGACTGGTAGTTGTAGGTGAAGGCGTGGTTGTGGAGGATGGCTGAGCAGTTGTTGCAATGGTTGAGGTAAACGTTGGGTAGAGAGTATCTGTTGGGGCTAAGGTAAACTGTGCCGGCAGCGAATTTGACACCATAGCCGTAGCAGTAGCTATGGTGATACCTTGGGTCTGAACAGGTGAATTACAGGCTGTGCCCACCAGGATGACCATACTCATTAATGCGAGAAAGCGTTTAATCCAATAAAATGATCTGAACATTATGTTTATGACTGCGGCGGTGTCAATAGGATAACACTTTCACGACCAGAACCGAGATATTATCCTCTCCACCGCATGAATTAGCCTCTTCGATCAACTGGTCACAGGCTGCCTGCGCTGACGGGGCTGCCAGGACAATTTCCTGGATCTTCTGATCATCAACCAGGTTCGTCAGCCCATCCGAACAGAAAAGCAGCCTATCTTCAGGAAAAACCTGCTGGAAGAAATAATCCGCATCCGCATCCGGTTTTTCACCCAGGCTGCGGTAAATAACATTACGCTGGGGATGAACGCGGGCTTCTCCGGGGCTGATCTTGCCGATTGAGACCAGGTGCTGGACAAGTGAGTGATCAGTGGATAGCTGTTTGATCACGTCCTGGGTGATCAAATATATCCGGCTGTCACCGATATGCCCTAAATATGCCTGGCTGCCGACGATCAACCCAAGCACGAGGGTTGAGCCCATATCATTATTAGCATCCTTGCGAGCTTCAAAAACAGCCTGGTTGGCTGAGTCCACGGCGCGTTTGATCCACTCGTCGAATTCTTCATACGAGGGGTTTTGGAGAGCCACAAGCTCGAACGCGCCGATTTGGGCGATTGCTTCAATCACCTTACTGCTGGCAAGCTCACCCGAAGCATGTCCACCCATGCCATCCGCCACAGCCACCAGGCAAATCGGTTGGATGATACCCTGGTTCATGCGGCTGAGCTCCATACATAGCAAGCTATCCTCATTATTTTTCCGTACTTTACCTGAATGTGAACGCCTGCCGAGCTGGTAATCCAGATTTAGCCGGGATGCTCCTGACGCCTTGGCCAGGCTCAAGTGCCTGGCAAATTCTGCCCCACTTGTAAAGCCTTCCCCAACCAGTGCTTTTTGGAAGAGCCCATTTAGGACAGAGGGCAGGTATGGGTCAAGGCTGTATGTTGTTTTCCCGGTCATCCAAAAATACATTGCCAATGCCAGCTGGCGTAGATTGTTGATTTTTTCACGGTCAGTCAGCAAGGGCAGGATACGGGTGCTGGTAAAGCTCCGCCACACGGGCTTCCCATCAACGATCCCGATGCTGGATTGATCGAGCTGCTCTCCTAATGCCACACCTTTTGCCTGCATATAATCGAGAGCCTGTGCCAGCTGGATGCCCCAGTCCAATACATCGGGTACTTCCGGTTGGAATGGCAGGTCTTTTGAGAAGGGGATTACCATGCAATAGCGGCTACTGGCATTGAATTCCTCATTGAATACAGCCACGGGTGGATGGATATTGGGGTGGACCAAGTGCAGATCGATAACATGGGGAATATAAGAAAATTTATCGCTATCGGTTTCTTTTAAAATTAAAGCAGGTGGCTGAAGATCTAGAGGTTGGCCACATTGGATGCAGTATTTTTCAACTGCCACGCCGATAGGGATATGGACCGTGCGGCATTCAGGGTTGGAGCATACCCGCACTATAGGATTTTCGCCCTGAGGTATCTCCTTGACTGTATAGTGATTTTCATGCTCACTTTGGAAGATCAGCGTGGCATATTGGAAGCGCTCACCAAATATCGTTCCATCAGGCCGCTTGGAGAAACCAGGCAAGCTGACCAAAGGCTCGATGGGCGGGGTTTTACGTGGTTGCTCAGGCGGTAGAGTAGCGGCGGGTACCTCAGCGGGTTTGACCGGGGTCGGCTTTGAGAATAATATCGTGCCACACCTGACGCAGAACGCTGCTTCAGGCCGGTTTTCAGCTTTACACTTCGGACAGATCACCATATGCATCTCCTTACCAACACGTAGACCAAAAATTCTATTCTATACAAAATCACCACATACTTAAGTTTGTTATCTCAATCAACCTGACGTACCTGGATCTAGATTGTGCTTCATCAAGAACCCATTCTGTTGCATCAAAGCCGACAGGGCTATCCATCGAGGTGTCATCTATATTCCTTCAAAATTCCCGAAGCTATTTTTATTCTAATATAAACTTGTCCTCATAGTCTACCCGGTGGTGATGAGCATGGCATGGATGGCATGCTTTTGAAAACGCCAAACCTTCCCTATTTTTAAAGCCGGTAACTCTCCTCGCCGTGCCATGGAGCGTATCGTTTCCGGTTGTAGCTGGAGATAAGTCGCGACATCCTCGACGGTCCACAGCGGGTCTGAAGATGAATCGGTGCTATCCATTTCGTGTTGGCTTATGCTTCCACGCAAGTCATTGACTTCCACGCTGGGATTATCCATAAGCCGCCTCCTGGCAAGATCATTAACCGGGTTCATAAGGGAATGAAGCATATCCTATAAGTTTATACCTGTTATTACTTATTCGCATTGCTATTTACTGGTATGCATGAATCATACCAGAGGAAGAATAAGTACACATTGAAAACTATGGCAGGTTTTGTTGATAAGGAAGGCGTTCAGCTTGCATCCCTGGAAAGGTCTACCTGACGACCATCGATCCAGACAAGCTTCACCTGGAGGTCATGATCAAGGAGTACCAAATCCGCCGATGCACCCACAGCCAGGCCATACTGAGTCCTTTGCGGATAGAGCACGCCGGCAGGCACCCGGGTGACAGCCAGTATAGCTTCGTCCAATGTGCAGCCTGTAAATCGGATCAGGTTTCGGAGTGCCTGTTGCAAATAAAGCAGGCTGCCGGCCAGGGTTCCATCTGGGAGCCTGGCAGTTTCGCCGTCATGATGAACGATATGATTCCCCAGCTGATAATCTCCTGTGGGCATTCCCAGGCCAGCCATGGCATCCGACACCAGGCAAGTTCGTCCGGGGCCGAGAGTTTTCCAGGCAAGCTGAACCGTGGCAGGGTGAAGATGTTGTCCATCGGCAATCAGGCTGCAGGTCAGGCGTTCATCCAGTAATAAAGCACTTACTAAACCAGGCTGGCGGTGATCTTGGGCAGGCATGGCATTAAACAGGTGGGTACCTGAACGGATCCCAGCCTTGATACCAGCCTGGGCCTCTTCGTAGGATGCCATCGAATGGCCTGCCGCAACGCTGACCCCATGCTTCACCAGGCTCATTATCGCCTCCAAGGCACCGGGCAGCTCCGGGGCAAGCGTAACGAGCCTGACATGTTTCTCAGCTGTCCAATCCTGGTATTCTTGACCTTTAGGTAAACGTATATGGCTTAAATCATGGGCACCGCATTTGCGTGGATTGAGGTACGGCCCTTCAAGGTGGAGGCCTAACACCTTGGCGCCTCGATATCCGGGTGGAGGTCCTTTGGAGAGAATTGTCTGTGCTTTCTGCACAGTTGCTGGCGGTGAGGATACGATGGTCGGTAGAAATGAGGTGGTCCCAAAGGCTGGCAGATATTCACCTACCTTCCAGATTGACTCAGGATTGGTGGTAATATCCATCCCCAAAGCACCATTGACTTGCAGGTCGATGAAACCTGGAACCAGATTTTGACCTTGTGCGTCGAAACGTTGGGCATTTGGCGGGCAAGCTACATCAGACTCACGGCCGACAGCTGTGATAGTCTGATTGTCGATGCAAAGAGCTGCATGGTTTATCTTGCCTGAGGCTGTATATAGAGTGGCATTCTCTATGTAGATCATTTCTCGATTTGCCTGTAATGCCAGAAAAGGGAATAGACCCGATGTTGATGATGTTCAGTACTTGATGGTGATCATTAGAACCCCATGGGTCTTCGTGCTGAAATAAACCACATTGGGGATGGTGCTATCAAAACTGATCGACAAAACCGTTTGCCCTGATAATTGATTATCAACGAATTTCCAGCTGTCACCATCATCAGTAGAATAATATGCACCTGAGCTTGTTCCGGCAAAGATCACTCCCGGTCGATCAGGGTCCAAGGCGATGCAAGTCACAGTCTGGTATGAAAGCCCCAAGGGCGTAAAATTGCCTGCCTGGTAACGATAGATCCCCGTGTTCGTGCCGGTATACACCACGCCTGGCACACCTGGCGAGGCCGCGACCGAATAAAAATCCACGGGCAGGAGTGCCTGGTTCCAGCTTTTCCCTCCATTCGTGGTGTATTGCATACTCCCAGGGGTGTTCGTAGCTGCATATACCAGGTTGGGATCGCTGGTGTCAACTGCGAGGTCATACACAGATTGTCCACCAAGTTCAGCGGGATACCAATTTAATCCCCCATTTGTGGATTGATACACCCCAGATCCCCCAGTACCCAGGTAGACGATCGACGGATTTGATGGAGCATATATCATGGTGAGTAAATTTTCGTTAGTCATTGTCACCGAATCAATATGCCCCTCTGACTCGGCAAAGTCTTCTTTCATGTCTAGCGAGGCATTTGGGTGATCCGCTGGATAAGCTGGATCGGAGGTGTCAGATAGAGGTAGGCCGATTCCTATTTTCACCCACCCCTTACTGCTGTTCAAGTCGTTCCGGTACATTCCACCGGTATCGGTCAAGGCGTAAAGCAGCCTATGGTTACCCGGATCAAGCGCAAGTTCATGAACAAATTTATCTTCCAATCCTAAATTAATCTCTTGCCATGTCTGGCCCTGATTGATCGATTGATACACTCCAGCTCCATACACACTGGCAAAAACGAGATATGGATCCGTGGGAGAATGAACGACTGAAGTAACCATGGCATTGTTAATACCCGTGTTGCTGCGTTGCCAGCTGACAGTAAAATCCGTACTCGCATAAAGTCCATCCCCCAACGTTCCAACAAACAAGTTACTAGTCTTTCTAGGATTTACAACGATCGCATACAGGCGATCGGGTAACAAACCAGCATATCCCCAATTTCTACCGCCATCGATGGTCTTTAATACCCCATGACTGAACGAAGCGACATAGACAGTATCAGCCGAGAAGGGATCAAGCGCCATGCTATAAACCATCACATTGGGTATGCCACGATTCGCCCCTGTCCATAAGTCACCACCGTTAATCGTTCGATACACACTATCGTAATGCCATACTCCGTAGTATAAGGTGGAAGCGTAATCTGGCTGAGGGCTAATGATGATCGATCGCCCTGAAGGATCATTGATTCCTGTATTTACCACCCCCCAGGTGGCACCTGAATTATCACTTCTGAATGCATTGTTTTCATGCAATGCAGCAAAGACCTGTTCATGTTGATTGGGATTCACGGTGACGGAATATGCCCAATCCTTCACCCCAATACCCCCCACGTTTTCTAGAGATGGTTGCCAGGTCTGACCACCATTGCTTGATTTATACAGGATTCCGTTCCAGGGAGGGAAACCGTTATTCGATTCGCCTCGCGTAGCTGCATAGATTATTGATGGATTAACCGGGTCAATCGCCAGGCTGTAGACAATGGCTGGATTTTGCATGCCAGTGCCAGACCAACTCCAGGTATTTCCCCCATCGACAGATTTATACACCTGGTTATGGTAAGTTCCTGCATAGAGTATCCATGGTTTTTTGGGATCAATCGCCAGGGAATAAACTTCTAAGTTCGCAAGATCCCAGCTTACCGATGACCAATATTGCCCACCATTGATGCTCTTATACACCCCTGAGCCAAATGTTCCTACATAAACAATATTTGGGTCGATAGGGTCAGCCGCAGCCGCGACGATTGTCCCCCCATAAGGACCAATCCATTTGGAAGTACCATAGCTGAGAAGGGGTAGATAGAGACTATTTGATGCGTTTTGCCCCACTGAGTTACTTTGCTTCCCGAGACTTAAAAATATGACAATGATGGCTGGGATGATGAGAAATTTAAGTTTCGCCGGCATAGGTGTGTATTATATACGCAAAACCCTAAATGTTCGTTATACTATAATCACAAAAATCGATTATTTCTTAAGAGAGTTGCTATTGTGGCTAAACATATCTTGATAGTTGACGACGATGCATTGATGAGGCGCAGCTTGGCCTTTAACCTGGAACAAGCTGGCTTCCGGGCCAGCACTGCCGAGAGCGCTGAGACTGCTTTTTCACAAGTGAGGCTGGAACGGCCCGACCTGATTCTCCTGGATATCAGCCTGCCAGTTATGGATGGCCTGGATGCCATGCGCCAATTTAAAGACCAATTCGATCTCCCCGTGATCTTTGTGACTGCCCGGCGGCGCGAGCTGGATGAAGCACTGGGTTTGGAGCTCGGTGGTGATGATTACATCACGAAACCGTTCGATTTTAATGTGCTGGTCGCGCACATCAAAGCCGTGTTGCGCCGGTTTGATCGCACCACTGCCACTCCAGCCATCCCCCCTGACGAGGTGGTGACTGTTGGCGAGCTGATTGTGGATCCTAAAAGTCATGCAGTCACATTACAGGGAAAAACCATCAATCTCCCCCGGCGCGAGTTCGACCTGCTGCATGCCCTGGCCTTGCAACCGGGGCGTGTGCTTACCGTCGACGAGCTGCTTGGCACCGTCTGGGGCGCTGAATTCATTGGTCAACCCCAGGTGGTCTATGTTCATATCCGCTGGCTACGAGAAAAAATCGAAGAGGATGCCAACCATCCCCGCCGGATCATAACCGTGCGTGGCGTGGGATACAAGCTGGTGGCGGAGGCTTTCTGATGTTTCGAACCCTACGTTCTCGTCTTGTGCTCAGCCATGCACTGCCGCTCCTGGTAATCATCCCGATCATCGGCGTGGCCTTGTCCAATCTGATTCAAACCCGCGTGCTTTTGCCCAGCCTGTCGCGATCCCTGATGACCAATGCGGTGCTGTTGGCAAATGTGACCGGAGACCAGTCGCAGTTATGGTCAAACCCGGTGTATGCAGAGTATTACCTGACTCACCTGCGGCATGATATCAGTGCACGTGTGCAATTCCTCACCCCAGGCGGCCAGCTGCTGGCTTCATCTGAGGTAACCGAAGCCCCGCTGATTGGCATGGTGCTTGATTTTGCCGGGGTAGCCCAGGCGCGCAGTGGGCAGGTGGCCAGTTACACATATAACAACCTTGCTTCGGCAGCTGAGGTCATCGATGTATTTGTGCCCGTGCTCAACCAGAATCAACAGCTGATCGGTATCCTACGCATGTCATACACGTATAATAACCTTTCAACTGAATTCACTCGCTCCCGGTACGTGATCGTGGGGATCTTAGCCCTGGGCTTGTTGGTGGGAACCATCCTGGGTTGGAGCCTGGCGCTAAACCTTAGTAAACCCATCCGAGAGGTAACGCAGGCAATTAATGATCTGGCCCATGGGAACCGCCAGGCACAATTGGCGGAGCGCGGTCCGGCTGAGATCCAGCTCCTGGCACAGTCCTTCAACTCGCTGAACGAGCGCCTGACCAATTTAGAGAAAGCTCGCAAGCAGCTTCTGGCTAACCTGGTACACGAGTTAGGCCGCCCGCTTGGGGCGATCCGCTCGGCAATCCAGGCGTTGGCCAGCGGAGCAGACCAGGATCCCCGATTATTAGCCGACCTGACGACTGGCATGGACGATCAAGCAGCCAGGCTCCAGCATCTCTTAGATGAACTGGCTCACTTGCATGATCAGGTTCTCGGGCCACTGGAATTGGAATATCAAAACTTGAAGATCAGTGAATGGCTGCCGGTCGTGCTGCGACCCTGGCAGGAAGTAGCCCATGATAAACATCTTTCCTGGCAGACCGAAATTCCAACCGAACTACCGGAGATATCTGCTGACCCGAACCGCCTAGCTTCGGTAGTGGAGAATCTGGTCAGCAACGCGATTAAATATACCCATTCAGGGGGTAGTGTATCAGTCAGCGCGGGAGTTGAGCAGGAAGAGATTTTAATCCAGGTGAAGGATAACGGCTATGGGATTGCCACTGAAGAACAGGAGAGGGTATTCGAGCCATTTTATCGTGGCAATCAGGGGCGACGCTTCAAGCAGGGCATGGGCCTTGGGCTGAGCATCGCCCGTGACATGGTCGAAGCCCATGGTGGATGGATCAGCTTGCAAAGCCAACCTGGCGAGGGCAGCACATTTACCATACACCTGCCTGTAAATGGAAAGCAGGTAAATTTCTAAACAAGCGGACTACCAATTATCCGGTCTCAAAAAATCCAGGCATAGCAATTGCCTGGATTTTTTGTTGGTCACAGGTGGAGGTTGGTCTTGTAAATCGCGGTGAATACAACGCGCCACGTTGAAGCTCACAGTAATCGGTAATGTATTAGTAAGACAGGTAAAAGAACCTGCCTTTTCCATAAAAAGTGATTTCATAAACTTAGCTTAAGCTATCCATAGGGGATGGATAAGGACAAAATGGTGTTTCCGGTCTATTATGTAGGCTGTTGTAAAAAGGGTTCAAAAATAATATCGGAGGATACCATGAAAACCAAAGTTGTAAGTTTAGCAAGTATAGCCCTAATATCAGTCATGCTGCTCTCTGCTTGCAGTGGATTAGCCGCCCTCTCGCAGACATCCAGCCAGGTGAATGTCGCCCAAGCAGCCCAGGGATCCACTGCCATATCGACGCCTGTAAATAGCGCCAGTAGTGGTTCATCCAGCACAGTGAATAATAGCACCACCTTGCAGACAACCACAATCCCAAATTCGGACCTGTTGACTGCCTATCAGAACACGCTGGAATCGATTTACGCAAATATTAACCCTCAGGTGGTCAATATCAGCGTTTTAATCCCTGCCACCAGCAGTAATTTCCAAAATATCCCTGGTTTCAACAATAATGGGAATAACAACAATAATAATTCACAAGTTCCCCAGTACTCACAGGCATTGGGATCCGGGTTCTTCTGGGATACCAATGGCAATATCGTGACTAATAATCATGTGGTCGATGGCGCTACCAAGATCGATGTAACCTTGACTGATGGCACCACAGTACCGGCTACGATCGTTGGTCAGGATCCCTACAGTGACCTGGCAGTAATTAAAGTCTCTCTACCTGCTGATAAAATCCATCCCGTCACCATGGCCGATTCGAGCCAGGTGAAGGTCGGTGAGATCGCCATTGCCATCGGTAACCCCTATGGTTTTGAAGGTTCCATGTCAGTCGGTAATGTTTCCGGCCTTGGCCGAGATCTGCCTTCCAGTACTGTCGATCAGACCACCGGTGCTTCCTACTCAATCCCTGATATCATCCAAACTGATGCTTCCATCAATCCCGGTAACTCGGGTGGTGTGCTGGTCGATATTCAGGGCCAGGTGATCGGCGTTACTTCGGCAATTGAATCGAACAGCGGATCGAGCTCAGGTGTTGGTTTTGCCATCCCGGCAGAGATCGTTTCGAAGGTCGTCCCTTCCTTGATCAGTACTGGTACATATCAGCATCCGTATCTTGGTATCAGTGGTACCGACATGAGCCCCGATATCGCCCAGGCAATGAACCTGCCAGCCGATACACGCGGCGCACTGATTGCAACGGTCGTGGCTGGTGGTCCAGCAGCCAATGCAGGCCTCAAAGCCAGTGAAACAACCGCAACAATCAATGGTGTCCAGGGTACGGTCGGTGGTGACGTCGTCACGGCAATCGATGGTACTCCCATTACCAGTATGTCGGATCTGATTGCCTACCTGTCCATCCACACCCAGGTTGGCCAGACCATCAACCTGACTATCCTGCGCAACGGCCAAACTCAGACCGTCCCGGTGACCCTGGGCAGCCGCCCAAGCCAGTAGATTTCATGGTTTTCTCCTTCCGCCTCTCTCAGATAGAAATATTTGAGAGAGGCGGAGTAGGGTATAGATTGGGGTGAGAAATGAATAATCGTCGTGTTGTACGGATCTTGCTCATTTTGTTTATCCTGCCCATATTTTTAGGGGTGGGATTTTCTGGCGGCATACTGGTGGATCACTTTTTGATAGGACCCACGGTGGCTTCCGCCCAAACGCAAACACAGTCCAATTCCCTTGACTTAATAAATCAGGCTTATCAAATCATACAAAAGAATTACGTGGACCATAGCGCCTTGCAAACAACCCAGCTTGAATATGGAGCAATCAGTGGCATGGTTGATGCGCTTGGTGATACCGGGCATAGCCGGTTCATGACGCCGGAGATGGTGAAATCGGAGAACAACTTCACCCAAGGTTCATTTGAAGGCATTGGTGCGGAGGTCACTCAAAATAGCAATGGGCAGACGGTCATCGTCGCCCCGTTTGACGGATCCCCAGCCAAGGCCGCGGGGGTTAAACCCGGCGATATTATTGTCAAAGTAGACGGTACTGATGTCTCTGGTATGAGCCTATCTGACGTGGTTAGCAAGGTGTTAGGACCAGCGGGCAGCAAGGTAACCCTCTCCTTACAGGATCCTTCCACTGGTGCTACCCGTGATGTAACGATCACGCGTGCAAAAATCACAGTAAAAAATGTCACCTGGATCATGCTACCCGGCACGACCATCGCTGATATCCGTCTTGCAGGGTTCAGCCAGGGTGTGACTGCTGATCTGCAGAAGGCATTGCAGCAGGCCCAGGCGCAGGGAGCCACGGGGATCATCCTCGACTTGCGTAATAACCCGGGTGGTCTACTTAGTGAAGCTGTTGGCGTCACCAGCCAGTTCCTGGGCAGCGGTATTGCCCTCCTGGTCAAAGATGCCCAGGGGCAGGAACAGCCCATTGCAATCAAGCCGGGTGGTGTGGCTTTGAACATCCCTATGGTCGTGCTGATTAATCAGGGAACTGCCAGCGCAGCAGAAATTGTCTCGGGGGCTTTACAGGATGCCCACCGAGCCACGATTGTCGGGGAAACAACCTTTGGAACCGGGACGGTCTTGAACGCTTTTCCCCTTTCTGACGGGTCACAAATCCTGCTGGCAACAGAAGAATGGCTTACCCCGAATGGCCGGGTGATCTGGCATAAAGGCATCGCCCCGGATGTTTCTGTAGCTCTGGCGAATACCGTTTCGCCATTTTTACCAGAAGGCGCACAAGGGACAACAGCTGCACAGCTACATAACAGCCAGGATGCACAATTATTGAAAGCGATCGACCTGCTTTCTCAGGGGGCGAATTAAGGCGAGAAACAGCTAAGAAGTTAGATTGGTGTACCCTCCCTGGAAGTCCTCTCCTCCCTTCCGGGGAGGGTTGTGTTTAAGGGAGGGGAAAAATATCGCAGTATTTGTTGCAATTTCGGGTTATTTCGGGGATATATTGAGATTTTCAGCCATATAAGGCAATACTTCGTCAATTTCGGTTGCATTTTGACCGACTGGGTGCAGTTGAGTGCAGTTTGAGTGCAGTTTTATTGGAGTGATGAGATTATCAATGAGAGTTGCAGCGTTACGTTGCTGACTGTCAGTCGAATGTGAATATGTATCGAAGGTCATGCTTATTTTTGAATGCCCCAGGATACTAGCAACCGCAGTGGCTGGGATCCCATTATTTATCATAATAGATGCAGCCGAGTGACGGCAATCGTGAAATCTAATTCTAGGCAATCCTGGGGGCAGAAGTCGTTTGAAAACCTGAATCATGTAGCTCGCACAAATCGGACCACCTATTTCATTCGTGAAGATCAAGTCATAGTCGATCCACTTGTTGCCGGCTGCAATTCGCATTAATCTCTGTCGCTCATAATGATCCCGCAAAACCTGGATAATCTGTTCTCCAATTGGAACAGTGCGTTTGGAAGATTTCGTCTTCAGCGGTTGGAACATAGCGGATGAGTTAGGGCTTTTACTAAGTTGCCATTCGATCCTGATGGTATGCTCAATCCAATCGAGGTTCTCCCAACGGAGACCAAGAAGTTCACTCCTGCGCATTCCTGTTGCCAGAGCCAGGTGGAACAATGCCACCCATCTATGTCCATCCACAGCTGCAAGGAATTGACTGGCTTGATCTTCAGACAGAATCTTTCTCTTCACTTCTGACTCCTTTGGAGGATGAGCAGAAGATACAGGATTCCGAATAATTATGCCATCATCTACAGCTGCTCTGAGTGCGCTATGCATCAACTTGTGGATCTTCATCACCGTAGGTATTCCAACATCCTGGTCTTGCAGGCGGACATATAAAACTCTCAAATGTGCTGTCTTCAAATCCTTCAGAATGATATTGCCAATATTGGGAGCAATATACATACGACACAGCTGGCTATAATGAGACCAAGTGGATGGCCTCATTGCACCTTTTTCAGCGACCAGCCAATCATCGAGATATCTACCAAGTTTTACTTTGGCACTGGCGTAGTTCAGTCCATCGTCGATTTGATTCTGGGTGTGCCTGATCCAATCCAGGCAAGCCTGCCGGCTTTTTGCTGTAAAACTCAACCGGTGTCCCTGCAGGGTGAATTGAACACGCCATTTTCCATTCGGCATCTGAAGTATGGTTCCCTCGTTATTGCCGCGTCTTTTCGCCATTTCCTTTACTCCTTATTCGGTTTCAAGGAAAGGCGACCCGCATATTCAATTGGTAAGGTACAATTCCGCCTTTTGATTTTAACATGCACCGGAAACCTTGGACAGAGCGTACGAGGCGGATTTGCAGCAACCATGTCAGATATTGAAAACATTATTTGCTGAAATCGTATGCAGAATAAATATTGAGTTTTATGAACGCCTCTAGATCCTCCTGTCGGACGCGGCGGGATTTGCCGATCCTTACGGTCGGAAGCGCACCCGATTGCATAAGGGCATAGCAGCAGGACCGACTTAGATGAAGTCGAAAAGAAATATCTGAAACCGTCAATAAAGGCTCAGCATTGATTTTTACATTATTGGACTGTTGATTATTTTCCATTCTATTCTCCTGATACCTCATTCAGCATTATTTACAATATGCACTAATCTGTATTTCACCTGCACCATATGACCGAAAAAAGTTCAAAAAACGAAAAAAATTCGTGTGAACCACCCCACCCGCTTGCGTAACTCGACTATCAAACATTATTGCTGCCCTCCCCCCTTGCCTGGTAGATTAATCGAGCTGCGCATATATCTCACTATAAATCGTATCATTTTTGACCTTTATTATTTTCTTGTGGCTTCTCATTGGTGATTCGTCTGTCAGGACTATGAGGCCGGTACGATCGGGCAGCCTCTCCTGCTTCTCGGATGAGCTGTATCAGGTAGTCAGGCACATGACCGTCCTGTAGCTTGGTCATAAATACTTGCTTCTGGCTGGGTGTGAGATTCCTCATCTCTTCGGATAAGATAGTAAGAAGATCCAGCATAGGCAATATCTCCATTGATCACGCAGGTTAACAAATCGATCGGATCCATCCTTAATCCAAGGACCTCTAGGAATAACTCAGCTCCGTTTGGGTTCAAAAAGAAATAGAGACAATCGATGATCGTCAACCAGCTAGATCTCGAATGATGAAGATCCAAAATAGCACGCACAACTACTACGGCCGCCAGGTGAACAAAAGGATCCACTATTGCCAGCGATGATGTTGGATCCGGTGTCGCATCTAGATCCCAATATGGATGCCTTGCTTGTGATTGTTGCTTATCCTGATTCATCGAAAGACCCATATAACACAGCTAGTGCTTCATCGATCGAGTTGACAATAGCAACCTGGCCTTGCCAGGCTGAAATCCAGATAATCTCAGCTTCAGTCAACCGGTTTCCACGACCTGCCGGATTTTTGATCTCCATTAAAAGGTTGTGATTATGCCAGCCGATCAGGATATCCGGGCAGCCACAACCCACGCCAGCCAGAATATGAACACTTGCTCCTGCTGCGCGTAAGGCTTTCACGATCTCGGCTTGATTAGCATCCGGTCTCATGCCTCAACCAGCTTGATTTCACGAAAGTTACAGCGTTTTTCATTCAATCTCTCCATAAAAATGGTCTTTTTAAATGCGAGTTTTAACTTTTAAATGCGAGATTTTGCCACTTTGTTAAACTTTCCCTTAAAGGAAATTTTTTTGGTAATTAATGCAAAGTGCCAAAAACTAACATTATGATTTAAAAGTCGCATTTAACACTCCCTTATTTTCAACCCTAAATAAGACTTGTTACCGTCCTTACCACTTAAAAAGCCATGTTCTTTTAACCGGTTGGTGACCCAGATCTTGGAATGCTTACGGAGCTCATCCTCTCCCTGCTCCTGGCACCAATTTCGCCAGGCTGTATAAAACTTATCCTTCTCGATCGAAAAATCGGGGTGTTGCTCGCAGTTCTCGGTGATAAATTGCATCACCTGGTCCTGCTCGGTCCTGTATTCGATGGTCGCCTGTTTGACCGCCTTGGGCATCTGTAACCCATCATTCTTCCAGAATACGCATCCCAGGATAGCCCAATTTAAGATCCCCGGCATTTCTTTACCAAAGGTATCCATGAGCTCTCCCATCGGTCGCTTTACGTCATCTGGGATCGTCACTGGAAAAGGCACCACCCGGATCCGCCTCCAGAAACCCAGATCGGTCCCCTCCACTTTCGGTTTGTGATTGCCATACAGCCATATCTTGTGGCTGGGTTCAAAAGTGAAGGGATTTGAGAATAGAAAGCGTGCGGTAACTGCATCGCCACCGGTGAGATCCTTGGCGAGTGATTCATTGATCTTACGGCTCGCGGCGATCTCAGACGCCAACACTAATCTTGCGCCAGCCATTGCTGCAATGTGAGGATTAGCCACCGTGCCTAAGTTCCGGTTTGCCATCAGTGCGTCGATGTCGATCCGCTTGGCATAATCACCCAGTAAACGCCTGATCACCTCCGTGAACACACTTTTCCCATTTTGCCCAAGCCCGAATAAGAAAAACAGGCAATGCTCGTCGATCCGCCCGGTGAGGGTATATCCGACAGCTTTCTGTAAGAAATAAGCTGATTCCTGGTCCCCGCCAGTGAATAGATCCATGGATTTTTCCCATTCCTGGCATTGCGCTTTTGGGTCGAATTCAACATTCGAGATCTTGGTGAGCATGAGGGCTGGATCATGGGGCAACAGGTTGCCAGTGGTGAGATCGATAACCCCGTTGGCCACATTGAATAGCATCGGGTGGGTGTCCAGCTCTTCAGGTCTTACCCCCACATAAGGTTTTACACATGCCAGCATGTTTTCGATGTGAAAACGCGCCTCCGATCGGAGGGCATGTTTGGCGGTCGCCTGGCGAGTTTGATCATCTTTTGCATTATTCGCCTCAATGTAGATCGCCCGGACTGTTTCATGTGCCAGCCGGTAGATCTCAGCGGAATCGTCCACCATCCAGCGCCGGCCATCCCAGCTCAGCCATTTTTCCCAGGCAAAGCAATACCTGACCCTATCCCGGTGCATGGCTAAAAATCGTTCTGCGTTTCCCAGGTCAGTGAATGGGTATTCTGATTGCTTATTCTTAATCCACTCCACGACACCATTGATCTCATCATCTGACACAGGATGATCACCACTATCAAAACGCTCATCCCTGATGGTCTTGAGGGTAGCCCTGATCTCCTCTTCACCCATGCCGGTCTTCCGTAAGCTGCCTGCAATAGAGGTCAATGACTGATGCCTCTCCCCCTGGTTGATCACTTTTCCCAGACGAGCTGCAGCCGTCTTAGTTTGGACTGGCAATGACCTCACATGACCGTTCAATTTCGACCGGATCCAGGTTGGCAATTCGATCACTTCGGTATCGCTAGGATTCAGCTCGAATTTATATGGATTGGTGGTGGAGCTGGGTGGCACCAGGACGTAACCCGAATTGGCACGAATATCCACTCCTTGCCCTAGAACCCCTGCCCCGGACCTGATATCGGTCCCCTCTGGGTACAAAAAGTAAAGGTGCTGACCCCGGTTTCCGGTAGCCACTGTCACCGTTTCTATGGGACCTGGATTTTCCTCCCTCATCAGATCCCAGGTATGAAAGCCGCCCGTCTCGTGATCAATGTCGAGAACAATGATTCCAGATCCGCCGGCTTTTTTATCACCGGTCCTTAGTCCCCAATTTGCATCTGGCCATCGATCATGCCATTGCTTGATCTGGTCAAGATCCGTCGTGGCTGAATAGAAGCCGTTCTCGACGAGGGGATGTTTTCCAGGACTTGTGCAGTCTGATCGGCCGCATGAGCAGTGACCGTTCATCATCCAGGTAACAGGGAAGATCGGCCAACCCCTGTTAGCATAGAACCGCAGTTTTGAAAACTTGATATCTTCCATGCTCAGCATTGATTCGGGAGGGGTTTTATTTGAAGAACACCCCTCCAATCGATCACCAGGGAATGTCATTATCCGGCGGTTCAGTGGGTGGAGGCGGAGTGGGTGATGGTGGGACCAAGGATGCAGCTGCAACCGATTTAGCCTTGGTGTGAGGAGCTGCAATTACATCCATGATCCGGTTAAAGTCACCACCGTCCTTCGTGTATCGTTCTACATTGACCAAAACTCTTTTATTAATCAACCTGGAGGCAAGAAAATCCGCAGCTGGATCGAATTCATTGGCTAGGGCTGCTCGAGCCCATCGATACAATTTTGATTTTTCGCTGTAATTCGCTGAGCACCAGGCGAGCAGGTCAACACTTCCCTCGGTATATTCCAAACCTTCGATACCGTCGGTCAGCACGTGGAACATGAGTTTTATTTGTTCGCCAAAATTACCGGTCGTTTTTTCCAGACTGTTGATTGTCGCCCGGTAAGTTCCAGCTGGTATCAATAAGAATGTTTTTTTGGGTATAGAAAAATCGCTCATTTTGTTCTCCTTTTTCTGATTGTCTAATTTCCATTCGTTTTTGAGTTAATAAGATAGTTGTGTATTTTGTCAGTGTGTGCTCCAATTCTGGCCTTGGCGGATAACAGTTATCCGGTGAGAAACAAACGCGAATTTTCTTTTGATATTTCCAGCCGGCAACTAAGCCACCTTGCAGGTTGGTTTTTTCCATGCTAGGCACTAGTGTGACTTTTTCCGTATATGAGATATTCATCGTCAACATTCATGAGCCCGTAAGGTTGGAACCTGACTGATTTTCCAAAGACAATTGCCGGCAACTCGCCTGCACGAATATGAGGGTAAATTTGTACGAAAGAGACCTGAAGGATCTCTGTAACCTGAGCCGGCCGTAGGAGCTGTTCAGGAGGAATTTGTTGATCTGACATTGGTAGCTTCCTGATTATCTTGCACTCTCAAAATTTCGTTAGGATCGAGAAGATTTCTTCGCAGTAGCTCATTGCGAATAAGAAGATACACTTCAGATCTGGGATCCCGTACCTCATCTCTCGCTAATTGTGCAAGAGCCTTTGCCTCGATCTCATTCAGGTAGACTGTTATTTTCATCGTCTCTCGCAAATAAAATCGGTCATAGTTTTTCCTATGACCGATTAAACACTGTGCGAGTACAAATTGAGTATCTATTGAGTTCTAATCGAGTTCCAATTTTGTATTATATACTCGAGCCGTTTTAGCGCTTCTGCTCGTGTTTTATATGCCAGCTTATAAAATCTTCCATCCTTCTTGATTAACCCCAATTCCACTGCTTTTTGTAAGTATCTATAGAACCTGCCCTTTGATACAACCGGATAACCATTTTCACTTCCAAATGTGCTGGATAAAAAGTCATCTATTTCTCTACCGCCGATATACGGCCTATTTACCCATTCTATGCATGCTTTTAAGTAATTATGTAATTTAAATAATGATTCTGTAGATTCCAAATTCGTATTCTCGATAGCCACAGGGTGATCATCAGCATTGCTAATAATTTCTAATTTTTGCTTATTATCTAAATCCTCATAGTTAAAACCTAAAATACTATTTCGCAAAGATTTCCTGGCATCCGGGTAATCGTGACTAAGGTCTTTTAGTAAGGAGTTGAAAATCTCCCACAGATTTTTTTTTGGCCAACCAACTGGCTCCCAAAATGTATACTCTATTTTAAATCGATGATCGCTCAGTCGTTGACTAGTGACAGTGATAATCTCAGCAGTCTGTCCATTGTACGTGCATTGAATGGCAATAAGTGAATCGAAGTCAATGGAGAATTCTAAAATTTCCAAGTATTTGTTTTCATCTATTTCTTTTTGACCGTTCATGATGTCTTCGAAATTTTCTGGCTCGGTGTAGATCTTATTTGGTCGTATGCGTCCCTTCAGCCATTGCCAGAAAGGCTTAATGCTGCGCATATCTTCAAGCTCGAAACAAAATTGGGAGACCTCTACTTCCATGATGCTCCTGCTCTGCAATTAAAAAAATTGCCCGCTTTCGCGAACAACCTGAATGCTAAATAATTCAAATTGCCGGCTGCGCACATCAGCTTGGTTCGCTCCGAATGATCCTTCATCAAGGAGTTTTTTTCGAATGCACCCGGTCACTGCTCCGTGTGGTCATACACTGCGGAGCGATTGGTTTTCCTATATCGTTATCATACCATAAAACAGAACAATTATTCTAATTACAAAATAAGAAATCATTGGTTTACCTACAATGTTTTGTAAATCCTTATGGACATTATCCGAATTTAAATACATAATGGATAGCTAAGATGTAGAAAATCCATTTTGGGCTATAATCCTTTCAGCGCTATTCAGCATCTGTTACCAGGCAATCCAACCATAAACTTGCGATCTTTCCAGATTGCTCCTTTGGGGGCGAATATGACTATTATTATAAACAACCTGGACCGGTTGACTTTTCTTACTCATGGAAAGTAATCATGGACAATCCTTTTTTTAGCCACCCTATCCTTAACTCTCCTTACGAATACCCATCACGGCATTGGGAGCTTGATATGGATGGGCAACCGACTCAGCTGATCATTGAGCACCGTCGCAGCGCTGAGTTTATAACCCCAATTCCAAAACCCAGGAAACGAAAACATTCCACCGCTCCATCAACTGAACAATTGGCAATGATCCTCGATGAGGGGGAAGGACTTTCCACCAGCGAACAGCAGTACGACCCCACGGGAAATATCAATCTCGTCAGGAATTTTGTGGACCAATGGCGGATGATCCCCGACCCCAATGATTGGAAGGTGACCCCCGAGACCGCCCGCCTGCTGCAGCACTGGAGAAAGCACCAGTTCGCGGATATCCGCCCTTTCTTCTGCCAGGTGGAGGCGATCGAAACCCTGATCTGGCTGACCGAGGTTGCCCCCAAGGGAGGAAAGCGCGAGAAAGACCTGCTGGAGAGACTGGCAGCCGCGAGCAATGAAGCCAATCCGGGTCTTGAGCGTATCGCCATAAAGATGGCGACCGGTTCGGGAAAAACAACTGTCATGGCGATGATCATTGCCTGGCAGACGATCAATTCTCTCAGGTACCCCACAAGCAACAAATTCACCCGTGGATTCCTGGTAGTGACACCCGGAATCACCATCCGCGACCGTCTGCGGGTTTTACAACCCAACGACCCCGACAGCTATTACGACAGCCGCGAGCTGGTGCCCAGCGATATGCTACCAGACCTGCTTAATGCCAAGATAGTGATCACCAATTTCCATGCATTCAAACTGCGTGAGCGCATTCCACTCTCCAAGGGCACACGCTCCTTGCTGCAGGGTCGGGATGAAGAGCTGAACACGCTGGAGACCGAAGGCCAGATGCGGCAGCGCGTGATGCCGGAGCTGATGGGAATCAAGAACATCCTGGCTATCAATGATGAGGGACATCACTGTTACCATGAGAAGCCAGGTCCTGAAGAGGAGGAACCACTGACCGGGGATGAGCGCGAGGAAGCAGAAGCGAATAACGAGGCGGCGCGCTTGTGGATAAATGGCTTGAAGACCGTCAGTACCAAGATTGGCTTGCAGCGCGTGCTTGACCTTTCAGCTACCCCATTCTTCCTCAGGGGCTCCGGTTATGCGGAAGGGACGATCTTCCCCTGGACGATGAGCGATTTCTCGCTCATGGATGCCATCGAGTGTGGGATCGTCAAACTGCCGCGGGTTCCTGTGGCGGATAACATCCCCGGGGGTGACATGCCCAAGTTCCGCAATATCTGGGAGCATGTGGGGAAGAAGATGCCCAGGAAAGGTAGGGGAAAATCCAAAGATCTGGACCCGCTCAGCCTGCCGGTGGAGCTGCAGACTGCTCTGGATGCCTTGTATGGTCACTATGAGCAAACCTTCGCTCTCTGGCAGCAAGCCGGCATCAGCACGCCACCCTGCTTTATTATCGTCTGCCAGAACACCTCCATATCCAAACTGGTATATGACTTCATCTCAGGCTTTTTGAGGGAAAACGAAGATGGGTCGTCGGAACTGGTGCCGGGACGATTGGAGTTATTCTGCAATTTTGATGAGTATGGTAATCCATTAGCGCGCCCGAACACCCTGCTGATCGACAGTGAGCAGCTTGAATCGGGTGAAGCATTGGACCCAAACTTCAGGAAGATGGCAAGGGATGAAATTGAGCGTTTCAGGCGTGAGATCCTCCAACGCACCGGTGACCAGCACCAGGCAGAAAACATCACCGACCAGGACCTGCTGCGTGAAGTGATGAACACCGTCGGCAAAATGGATCGTTTGGGAGGTGGCATCCGCTGCGTGGTCTCAGTTTCCATGCTGACCGAAGGTTGGGATGCCAACACCGTCACCCATATCCTGGGGATCAGAGCATTTGGAACCCAATTGCTGTGCGAGCAGGTGGTCGGGCGTGCCTTACGGCGCCAATCTTATGACCTGGATGAGGAAAATCTCTTTAAGGTGGAATACGCCGATATCCTGGGGATTCCGTTCAATTTCACTGCCAAACCGGTCATTTCCAAACCGCAGATACCGCGTCAAAATGTTCATGTGCATGCAATGCGACCGGAAAGGGATGCGCTCGAAATCCAGTTCCCACGCGTGCAGGGCTACCGGGTGGAGCTGCCCAATGAGCGCCTGGAAGCGAAATTTACCGAAGATTCAACCCTGGTGCTAACCCCTGACCTGGTGGGACCATCCATCACCGTAGATGCAGGGATCATCGGTGAAGGAGTGGATTTAACTCTGAAATATTTGGAGGACGTGCGCCAATCGACCATTCTATTTCAACTCACCAAACGCCTGCTGTACACGCACTACCGCGACCCAGATAAGGATCCCGAGCTACACCTATTCGGGCAGCTCAAACGCATCACCAAACTGTGGCTGGATAATCACCTGGTTTGTAAAGGTGGCACCTACCCAGCCCAGCTGATCTACCAGGAATTAGCCGACATGGCATGCCACCGCATCCATACTGCCATTACGCGCCGTTTTGAGGATTCCCAGCCTATCCGGGCCGTGCTTGACCCCTACAACCCAACCGGGTCGAGTATGTTCGTCAACTTTTATACCTCCAAACCCAGCCGCTGGCAGACCGACTCGCGTAAATGCCATGTGAATTGGGTGGTGACCGATAGTGATTGGGAGGCTGAACTGTGCCGAGTGGTTGAGTCGCACCCACGCGTGCGGGCTTATATCAAGAACCAGGGACTTGGGCTGGAAGTGCCTTATCTATACGGCTCGCTGGTACGCAAATACATCCCCGATTTTATCGTTCAGGTGGACGATGGGCACCCAGACCCGTTGAACCTGGTCATCGAGATCAAGGGATACCGGGGAGAGGATGCCAAGGAAAAGAAAGCCACGATGGAGACCTACTGGGTGCCAGGGGTAAACCACCTGGGCACCTATGGGCGCTGGGCGTTCCTGGAGCTCAAGGATGTCTATTTGATAATGGATCAATTTGCCAGCAAGGTTGATGAAGAATTGAATAAAGCCAGCCAAAACACGCTGGTACCGTCATAGAGGTAAATCAATGGCAAGGAATAACCACAAGACGAAAAAATCTGTTGAATCTATCAAACACACCGAGGCTTCACGGACGCACATCCCTACTGCAGAGTTCCAGTCCGTGTTGAGTGAGGAGCTGCAAAGCCCAATCCAGGTTGCTTACCAGCGCCGGAACCCAGACCTGGACCCGCAGCTGGTGTGGCGGGGCAAGGACTTGCAGGATTGGTCTGATCTGGTCGTGCAAGCCCCACCGCTCTATATCCAGGAGAAGATCCAGCCCAAGGTGCTAATTGACGACCTGCTTCGCCATACCGAGAAAGCGGAGAAAGCCGGTATCCCCCAACAGCTGGATATGTTTGCGGATTTCAACGGACTGCCCAGTGAAGCCGCCAAAACCGAGTTCTACCAGCACGAGGCTAACTGGAGCAACCGCATGATCCTGGGTGACAGCTTGCAGATAATGGCATCACTTGCTGAAAGAGAAGGTCTACACGGGAAAGTGCAGTGTATTTATATTGACCCTCCATATGGTATTAAATTCAATTCAAATTTTCAATGGTCAACAACCAGCCGAGATGTGACGGATGGTAAAGCGGATCACATCACCCGCGAACCAGAGCAGGTAAAAGCATTTCGTGATACTTGGCGAGATGGTGTTCACTCTTACCTTACATACCTTCGTGATAGATTGACCATCGGACGTGATTTACTCACCGAATCTGGAAGCCTAATTATTCAAATTGGTGATGAAAATGTACATAATATAAGGGAATTGATGGATGAAGTTTTTGGGACAAGTAATTATGTTGCTACTATTTCATTTACAAAAACTAGTGGTCAAACAAAAACTAGTTATGTACCGATAGCATCTGATTATTTAATTATCTATGCCAAGAATAGCAATGTAATGAAATATCGACAGATTTTTGTTCCCAAAACTCTTGGAGGAGAAGGATCGAAAGAACATAGGAATATTGAGTTAATTGACGGCACAACGCGCTCGACACCAATTACCCAGGATGAAATCAGAGATCTATCTTCCCTACCTATAGGTTCTCGTGTCTATGCAACAGGCCCGATAGTTTCACAGGGATCGTCTAGGGAAGGATCTGCTGATATACAGGTAGAAGCTGATGGTAAAAAATTTGTACTTAGTTGTGGACCTCGACGACATTGGTCAGTCGGTGTAGATGGCACAAAATTATTATGGAAGATTGGACGCCTTGTTCATGCAGAAGGATTACGGATTTTTAAACGGTTTTTCAATGATTTTCCTTATTCACCATTAACGAATGTATGGACAGATACACGTGGTGAAACTGATATGAGTTATGTTGTACAGACATCGACTCGTGTAATTGAACGTTGTATATTAATGTTGACTGATCCAGGCGATCTTGTTCTTGATCCAACTTGTGGCTCTGGAACAACTGCATTTGTAGCAGAGCAGTGGGGAAGAAGATGGATCACAATTGACACATCGCGAGTGGCTCTAGCGTTAGCACGTGCTAGAATTATGGGTTCAGTATTTCCGTATTATATGCTTTCAGATTCACAAATAGGGCAGCAAAAAGAAGCTGAACTTAATCATAAAGGTTTTTCAAATAATCCAACATATGAAAATATCAGGCAAGGTTTTGTATATGAACGTGTTCCCCATATTACATTAAGTTCTATTGCAAACAATAGTGAATTATTTGTGATTTGGGAAGAGTATCAGCATGAATTTAGTTTACTACTCGATCAAATAAATCTGCTCCTACATAAAGGTTGGCATGAGTGGGAAGTGCCTAAAACTGTAAATATTGATTGGCCTCCTCAAGTAAAAAAAATACATGAAAAATGGTGGCAATTGCACGTCGACCGTCGAAAAGCAATCGATGCATCTATTGCTGCTAACACAGATAATGAATACTTATATGATCAACCGTTCCAAGAAAATCGAAAGGTTCGGGTAGCTGGACCTTTTACAATTGAAAGTCTCTCACCTCATCGCGTCCTAGGGGTGGACGAAAATGATGAGCTGATTGATCAAGTAGCGGAGGGGAAAACCGGCTATGCCCCTGGGCAGAGCTTCGAGCAAATGATTCTAGAAAACCTCAAAACTGCCGGTGTGCAGCAAGCGCATAAAGAAGACAAGATCAATTTCTTCTCCCTCACCCCCTGGCCAGGGTATTACATCTCTGCCGAAGGGCGCTACTTCGAGGGTGATGAAGAAAGAGGCCGCGAACGACGGGCAGGGATTTTCATCGGTCCAGAATTTGGCACCGTAGGTCGGCCCGACCTGGTGGCTGCAGCGCGTGAGGCGGGAGATGCCGGCTTCGATGTGCTGGTAGCTTGCGCGTTCAATTATGATGCACGTTCCACCGAGTTCAATAAACTAGGTGCCATCCCGGTGCTCAAAGCGCGCATGAATGCCGATTTACATATGGCGAAGGACTTGAAAAGCACAGGCAAGGGCAACCTGTTCGTCATCTTCGGCGAGCCGGATATCGATATTCTGGAGGCGGAAGATGGGCAGATCCAGGTAAAGATCAATGGGGTAGATGTATTCCACCCCGATACAGGCGAAGTGCGCAGCGATGGCGCTGAAGGAATCGCCTGTTGGTTTATTGACACCGATTACAACGAAGAGAGCTTCTTTGTTCGGCATGCTTATTTCCTGGGTGCCAACGACCCCTATTCCGCCCTAAAGACCACACTCAAAGCTGAGATCAACGAAGAAGCCTGGGAATCACTCCACAGCGACACATCACGTCCCTTTGATCAACCTGCCTCCGGTCGCATCGCGGTCAAAGTCATCAACCACCTGGGGGATGAGGTGATGAAGGTCTTCAAGGTGAGATGATGGAATTCCGCATTGCTGACACGTTCGTCGACAGCCTGGGCAAGCTGAGCAACCCCGAGCAGAAGGTGGTTAAGACCACTGTGTTCGATCTGCAGGTCAATCCCGCCAGCCCGGGTATGAGCTTTCACAGACTGGATCGTGCACAAGACACCAATTTTGCCTCAGTGCGCGTGAGCGATGATATCCGCTTGATCGTCCACCAGGGGGAAAACAGCCTGTTGATCTGTTACGTCGGTCACCATGACAACGCCTACCAGTGGGCGTCCAGGCGCAAGCTCGAAACACATCCAACTACCGGCGCAGCCCAGCTGGTGGAGGTGCGAGAAACCGTTCAGGAGATCATCATCCCCTCTTACGTGGCTGTTGAGATGCCCAAACCTCCACTGTTTGCTGGTAAATCTGAAGCTGAGCTACTTTCCTACGGTGTCCCTCCTGAATGGCTGGAGGATGTGCGCTCTGCCACCGAGGACAACTACCTTGACTTGGCTGATCACCTGCCTGCAGAAGCCGCTGAAGCGCTGCTTGAACTGGCGGTAGGAGGCGAACCTCAACCTTCGCCGGTACCTGCAGCTGTTCTAGATCCCTTCGATCATCCCGATGCACTCAGACGGTTCCGAATCATGAGTGGGATGGACGAACTCCTACGCGCTCTTGAGTATCCCTGGGAAAAATGGACCATCTTCTTGCATCCTGAGCAGCAAAAGATTGTAAGCGGAAATTATAGCGGTCCGGCACGCGTTTCCGGCTCGGCAGGGACCGGCAAGACGGTAGTTGCGCTTCATCGAGCTATCTACCTGGCAAAGATGAATCCTGAGTCAAGGATTCTCCTGGCAACATTTTCCGAGACCCTCGCTAATGCCTTAAAAAATAAAATACGAATGCTGATTCAAAACCAGCCGCGCTTGGCAGACCAGATTGAAGTCTATGCGATGAACGCTCTCGGTGAGCGGCTTTATAAATTAAATTTGGGGAATGTTCAAATTGCTTCCGCTGAAACTATCCAGGCATTATTATCTGAATCTTCGAAAATGGTCGGAGGGCACACCTTCAATCTTCACTTTCTAACTACAGAGTGGAACCAAGTGGTTGATGCATGGCAATTGAATACTTGGGAGGCTTATCGCGATGTTTTACGGCTGGGCCGTAAAACGCGACTCACGGAGCCACACAGAAAAACTCTATGGTCGATATTCGAGCTAACCCGGTCTGCACTGAAGGAACATGTGCTGATTACCAATGCAGAGCTTTTTAGCCAATTGGCAACGTTTTTCTCAGCAGGTCAACGGGCACCCTTTGATTTTATAGTAATCGATGAATCCCAGGATATTAATATTCCTCAGCT
Source organism: Anaerolineales bacterium (assembly GCA_003105035.1). Taxonomy (NCBI): domain Bacteria; kingdom Bacillati; phylum Chloroflexota; class Anaerolineae; order Anaerolineales; species Anaerolineales bacterium. The sequence continues at coordinate 238,434 of PQAL01000033.1, forward strand.
CAGGTTGTTAGCAGCGCTTGGTGGCGATCATCCAAATAATCTTTTCTTTGCTGGAGACCTGGGCCAACGAATTTTCCAGCAACCATTTTCATGGTTGGCATTGGGAGTGGATGTGCGTGGCCGATCGAAGACCTTACGTATCAATTATCGCACCTCGCACCAGATTCGCACTCAATCTGACAAACTGCTTGGCCCTGAAATTGCCGATGTGGATGGCATCACTGAAACACGCAGCGGAACGATCTCTGTTTTCAATGGACCACCCCCAACGATTGAGTCATTTGGCGATGAAGCCTCTGAAATAGAAGCGGTCGCAGTCTGGCTTAAAGAGCGTATTGATGATGGTTTACATCCTGAAGAAATCGGGGTTTTTGTTCGATCGGATGCTCAAATTTCAAGGGCAAAAGCTGCGATTGAAAATGCTGAAGTTACCTACAAAGTACTTGACCAGAAGATTGAGACAATGGTTGGACATGCGTCCTTATGTACGATGCATCTGGCAAAAGGTCTTGAGTTCCGGGCAGTGGTTGTAATGGCTTGTGATGATGAAGTCATACCTTTGCAGGATCGGATAGAACAGGTAACGGACACATCGGATCTGGAAGATGTCTATAACACCGAACGGCACTTACTCTATGTAGCATGCACGAGGGCACGCGACCATTTGCTGGTTACCGGCGTGGAGCCAGCATCTGAGTTTTTGGATGATATGAGGATGTAGCCATTCATATGCAAGCAATACGTCTTATTGGCAGGGGTCACCAGCCAGCAATATAATTCACAGATATATGTGGAGCTATGAGCATGTTTCTTATGTACGATAAGTCCGTGAAACCACCTGAAATATATGATGGATTTTAATGGTGTTTATAAAAAACCGGCAGTCAGTTGCAGTTAAATCAGGTAACTCGAACCTAGGCGCAGATCAAGAACCTATCAATGAATCTTTTTCGATAAAGCTAGTAATCTTGAAGCATGTTGGGTATCCATTGGTTCTTCGACATGGTTGTTTTTTATGTTTTTATTGTTGAGAAGCTCCGGATCCAAATTGTGGAGATCCTTACTTATCCTTCTTGGCACGTAGGATTAAATGGCAAGCAAGGACTTCGTCAATGTCACTGCGCTGCTTGCATCCGGCGCATAACCATCTGACCCGAGCTGTTTAGCATATGCTTCATTTAGTGGTGCTCCACCTACAATCACCTTGACCATGCTGCGTTTTCCTGCGGCGGTTAATGCATCGATAATCTCTTTCATATTCGGCATCGTGGTGGTTAACATTGCAGAGAGGGCAATAATATTTACGCTCTCTGCTATTGCAACGAATTCTTCTTTATCAACGTCGGCTCCCAAATCCATTACGTCAAAGCCCGCACCTTCCAGCATTAATGCCACCAAGTTCTTCCCGATGTCGTGCAGGTCACCTTTGACTGTGCCAACGGCAATTATTCCAGTAGCTTTAACACCATCCACGTTCAAACTTGGTTTGAGTGCAGTTAACCCTACCTGCATAGCACGAGCAGCAACTAACATTTCTGGTATGAAGCACTCGCCAGCCTCAAACTGCCGCCCGATTTCAGCCATAGCAGTAATCATACCTTCATCGAGCACTGTCTTTGCTGCGAATCCAGAATCCAGAGCAGAGTGAATGTTTATCACAATTTCATTCTGTTGACCATACAAAATATTCTGATAAATTTCCTTAATTATTGGATACATTTAGAAATCCCTGATTCTATCGATGGCATTTTACACTTGTCCCTCATTTGTTCACACGGCCCAATATTATGATAAATATTTGGGATTTTCTCGGAAATAGTAAAAATTATCAAAATCCTTATCCTGGCTATAAAAAGGGCTGTATTTTCATATCTGACTATAGAAATATTCCTTCACCGGTAATTATGGTTTGGATATTGACAATAACCAACGTAAAGCCAGATCATAATCACACCACTCATGTAGTTGCCAGCGTTCTATTTTCCCGAATTCGGTTATTCCGTGGGTAAATGTATGATTGAATTCTGCAATTGGAGAGGTACTTGAAACTCCCTTAATTAATTGGTACAACCTATAGGAATGAATTGCTTCCTGCTCTGGAACGATCAGGTCCTTTTCACTCCAATACAATAAGATCGGTGTATTCGTCAGGTTACCAAAATAATGTATTGGACTACGTTCATTATATAACTCAGGAACCTTATCTGGAGATCCACCAACTTCGTTAATAATTTTTTGATCGGTACCAAACGCTCGGATGTCTTCAATCTCACTGGTAGCTAATGATCTTTGCCAGAAAGCAAGATCGATAATTGGATTAAATGCCACGACAGCTGCGACAACCTCCGGATGAGCTCCTGCCAGAACCAAAGCCTCCTGCCCTCCCATGCTCAGTCCGCAGGCGTATATTCTGTGGCGATCGATTAATACCCCGATCGCTTCGACCTCATCAATTAATTGAACCATATCGGATATTTGTTCAGGGGAGGCAAGTGAACAAAGCTCAGCTGCCCGGTGATGTCCATGCGGCATCACAATCCCGACCCCGTATTGCTCCGCCATACCGTACCAACCTGAGTGATATCCCCGAGATAACCCTTTCAAACCAATATGGTAATCTTCTCCTGCTGTCCATGTAATCGGATGAGGCGCGAGTACCAATGGAATCTTTTGTGAAAATAATTGCCTGGGAATATACAGATCTGCGATTTGTTTTGAGTGATCTGCCGCGGAAATAAAATTCATCTTTTTTATTATCGAACGATCTGGAGGCAAATCTGTGGGGGTAGGATTATATAACACCATACTCATTAATGATCCAATTTAAAATTCAGAGGAAATCTACCTTTTGTATACACCATATTCATAACATGTATCGAACATAGCCAGGATATTTTCTGCTGGGATCATATTCTGTATATTGTGAACATTTGCAAAAACGTATCCTCCGCCCGGTGCCAACGCATCGATATTCCTTTTAGTATGGTCAATTACTTGCTGTTTTGTTCCAAAAGGTAAGATGGACTGGCAATCACAGGCTCCTCCCCAGAATACGATATCTCTACCAAAATCATGCTTCAAGCCTATTGGATCCATTCCGACCGAAGAGATTTGAATAGGGTTGAGAATATCCACTCCCACCTCGATCAGGGAGGGGATAAATGGTCGAGCTGCTCCGCAACAATGGAAGAATATCTTCGCTTTTGACATGGAATGGACTATGTCAAAAAGCTTCTTGTATAATGGTTGCACAAATCTCTTATACCAATTCGGGCTGATTAATGGTCCATTCTGACTGCTTAGATCATCCCAATAAACATACACATCAAGGATATCACCGATCTCCTCAAGCATACGGATGGTTGTTTGAGAATAAAGCTCATACATCTTGTTTAATACTGTTTCAGAGAATTTTTGATCACTACCGATCCCGGTAAACCATTCAATCATGGGCATGATACGGGCCGGCTGCTCAAATATACCGCCCCCAAACAAGGGACAAACCATAAGGACACGATCTTTGTTTAGGACTTCCAGGCAGTTTTCTCGCAACCCCTTAAAACGTCCTTCGTCGAGAGGATCAGGCCAGGCATCATGCTGAAGGAAATCGTTTAATTCTCCCTTTTGAATCGGAAATTCCCGAAAATCAAAATAATGCCCGCCTTTGGGATGAAACAACCTCGTACCCCACTGATCCAGGTATGTATCGTATTTCTCACCATGCTCAAATTTCAAGGTATATGTATCCGGGTTTCCTAAATTAACCATCGAAGTGTCTGAGTGCATTCTTTCAATTACTGACTCATCTGGAATGGCCAACCCCATGATTGCTGCTCCGCCGAGATCGAAAATTGTCTGTGCGGTCGGTTGGAGGCCAATCAATTTGCGCACTTCGTCATATGCCTGCCAACATATGCCAGAAACGGTTGTCCCGGAGAAATCAATCGGAACGCGATCAGGTTCCTTATGGTCCAAACTGGATATAAGGCGCTCTCTAGAGTTCATCAGGTATTCCTTGAAATAGTCAGGTTAATTTATTATGTCGCGAAATATGTGGTTTTCACTTAACGCGATAAATATCTTCCGATATTTAAGAAATATTTTTTCGTAGATATCAGCATTTTCCTTGATCGGCTCTATGGTTTCCTTTATCTTTACAAAGTTTTGTGAGGCTGCCTGGATGTTCTCATACTCGCCTATGGCTACTGCTCCGCACATGGCTGCTCCCACCAGGGCTGCATCCGTGGTCAATAAGGTCTTGATCGGCTTGTTGAGAATGTCGGTGTGCATCTGGTTCCAAATTCTGTTCTTGGAGCCGCCTCCGACCAAATGGACGGTATCTATTTGTACGCCGGCTTTATTAATTGCGTCAAGAATCCATCGAATTTCTAGAGAGATTCCCTCTAGCAGGGCATGGATCAAATGCTTTCTTTGATGATGGAGATTTAAGCCAACAATGGTGGCCCGGGCATTTTGATCAATTATTGGAGCTATCATCCCATTAAAGGTCGGGTAGAATATCAAGCCATTCGAACCAGGCGGTACATCTTGAGATTCTAGAATGAGAAGATCGAAAGCATCAAGATCCGTTTTTCTTTGCAGCAAGGTTTCCATATCGCCGAGCTGGTCTCTAAGCCATTTGAATGCGATACCTGATGCTTCGGTGTGACCCTCCATCTCCCACCCCTGTGGATCCACATGTGCTGCGCAATTAATGATTCTTAATGGATCCCTTAAGGGACTAGACAGATAGGCTTGAACGCCTGTCCCGGTACCAATATTGACCATCACCGAACCTGGTTCGACGATTCCGCAACCAATTCCGGCACACTGGCCATCCCCACCTCCGGCTACCAGTGGAATTCCAGGAACCAGGTTCATCTCTTGAGCGGTTTGTTTTGATAAATAGCCTACGATCTCGGTTGCATCGACTAACTTTGGCAAATGATCGATAGGAAAGTTCAATCGATTTGCGAGTTCATTGCTCCATTCTTTATGATCAATATCGCATGGGAAAAGGTAGGTTCCGAGGGATCGATCGCACACTAATTCCTCACAGCCCAACCATTTTAACCACAGTGTTTGGGGAGGAGCAATCACCTTCAATTTATTCCATATTTGACCACCCTGCTGCTGGAACCACAACAACTTGCTCACGCCAGTGATATAGGTGATTGGATGGCCGCTGACATCATAATACGGAGCGTTCCCAATCAACTCATTCATTCGGTGGGTTAATTGGACACCTCGTTTGTCCATCCAGACGACTTGATCGCTTAGCGGATTTCCGTCATGATCCAAAGGCACTACGGTTCCTCGCTGGATGCTTAGGCTTATGGCTTTTATCAATCGCGGTTCATACCCAGCCACGCTTTTTTGTACAGCCCGCGTGAGAAGAGACCATGTTTTGTGGGGGCTTTGTTCTACCCGATCTTCCGATAAGAACAATAACTCTTGCTCGCTTGATTCAATGTGGAGCAGTCCACCCTCACTAGAAAACAGGCCTACTTTAAGAGCAGTAGTTCCTATATCAAGCGATAGTATCAACGGCTCTGTGGATTTCATCCTTCACCCCTATAATTTCACCTACACTTCAACTTGACGTAATCGAGTAAATAAGAATCCTGTAAGGATTCCAACGAGAATAACAAATAGAATAGAGGCAGCCGCTGCCTGTCCAAGATTAAGTTTTACAAAACCTAAATAAAAAATATAGAATGCGAATGTCTCGGTAGAAGATCCCGGTCCTCCTCTAGTTAAGATAAAAACCAGATCATATGTTTTAAATAAATCGATCGTCCGTAGGGTGGCAGTAATAACGATCAGTGATGTCATAAATGGCAAAGTCAGGAAACGTATTCTTTGTATACCACTGGCCCCATCGATTGTTGCTGCTTCAAAGGGCTCTTGTGGTAGCGATAGAAGGCCCGCATAAAATAGGATCATCACAAATGGAGTCCATTGCCACACTTCAACAAATATTATCGTTAATAATGCCGTTGAACTATCCGCTAACCAAGGCCGGCCACCGATACCAATAACATTTAGCAAATAATTTACTATGCCTAAATCAGGATGTAATAATAACTTCCAAATAAGACCTACAGCAATAGGTGATATCATCATCGGTATTAATAGTATCGAGACAAATATATTACGAAATTTGGAGATTTTCATCAAGCAAGAAGCCAGGATGAATCCTAATACCAATTCTAGGGAGAGTGCTAAGGCAGTAAATTTTATTGTAGTCCACATCGTGGAATAAATTCTTGGATCCGTCAATACTTCCTTAAAGTTGTTTAATGCGTAAAAAGTCCTTTGATCTGGACGATTTAACATATATTTCGTAATGCTGGTATTAATTGCATATATCAAAGGAAATATTGCCACCACAAGCATAGCGATAACAGCCGGAATTATCAAGGAGAATTTAATTTTTGAGTATCGCATATCAATCAATATAAAAAAGGTATAAAAGGATTGGGATGTTGATGTCATAAACATCAACATCCCATTTTGTAATATATTGAGCTTAGCTACTATTTATTAAGCAATGGATCACCTTTAACTATTTTATTCATCTCTACTGCTGCATCATCCATAGCTTGATGCGGATCTTTCTCCCCTGCCAATGCTTGTGATACATTCAGTGATAGGATATCAATTAGCTGTTGGGATCCGCAGAAGATCGGGAACGGTTTGCCAGTAGCAATCCATTCCTTTATCGCTGCCTGCCACGGATACTTTGCCATAACCTCAGCATCGTCAAACACATCCGTGCGGGTAATACCGCCACCTGCTAAGCCTCGCTTCTTAGCAACATCAAATGATTCTACCCATTTGAGGAATTCCCAAGCTGCCTCGGGATTTGGCGCGCTTTTCGGAATTGCCCAACCCCAACCTCCCTGCATACCATGACCTCCAGGTGTCACTGCTAAACCTAATTTTCCAGCAACCTGTGAGTTAGCTGGGTTATCCAATACGGGAGGCATTGGGCTATAGGTAATGATCATTGCAGCGTTACCCTGTGAGAATAATGCCACCTGTTCGTCAAAGTTATATCCTGTAGCTGCTGGTGTTGTTGCATTTTTAGCAAGATCGAGGAGCACATCAATCGCGTGCATACCCTTCTCATCATTTACGGCTGCATTCCAGTTGGAATCATAATACCAACCATCTAATCCGAATAGCAGGTGAGAATACTCGCCGTAGGATGGGAAGCGAGCAAGCTGCATCGCTGTTCCATATTGGTCAACCTCTCCATCACCGTTGGTATCCCGGGTCAGGAATTTGGCTACCTGAGCATATTCATCTACGCTTTCAGGAACTTTAAGGGGAACATTATAAAGTCTTTCGTATTCTTTTTGCAGGACGGGGTCATTGAATATGTCGGTGCGGTATACCAGACCCATGGAGTATTGATAATAAGGTAGCATGTATGTGGTTCCGTACACCGAACCAATCATTTCCCATAATGCAGGTATATAAACAGAAGTATCGAAATTATCTCGAGCGACGTAATCACCAATAGGTGTAAGCCAATCGGCACAAACAAATTCACCTACCCACTGCTTATCAACCTCAATTACATCATAGGCTCCCTGCCCAGCTGGCAATGAGAGCTGAGGAACGAGCTTTTCATGCATACCAGCATAGGTCACTTCTTCAACGATGACCTTTATACCAGTCTTGGCTTCGAAATCTGGAAGCTGGTCCCTCCAGTAGTTCAGGTCCGGTACTGTTTCTTGGAGGGTAGTAATTGTCACACCTTCGAAAGGCTTAGTGGTCGTCGATTGATTACCAGCTGTTGCAACCGGCTTTGTAGCCTGGACTTCGGTAGTGGGTGCTGGCGGCAAAGTAGTAGCTTTATTGCACGCTGCAAGGCCTAGAAGTAAGCTCAGGATAAGAATAAGACTTACAACAGCCCAACACTTTCTCAGAATTTCTGATTTAGTAGACATTTTTTCTCCTCACATAGTTTTTTTGATAGGCTGATGTTATCGTTACTGTAGATAGGATCTGATGGGTTCTATAGGCTAACTCCTTTCTTTATTTAATCGCACCTGCGCTTAACCCTTTCACTAAGTAACCACGGATTGAAAATGCTAAAAGTGTTACAGGAATGATCATCACAACTATAGCAGCGCTTAGTGGACCATACTGTACACCTCTCTGAGTAAGATAATTTGACACTGCTATCGGTAACGTTCGTGTATTATTGCCTGTAAGGATTAATGCCATTAAAAATTCATTCCAAGAAAAGAGGAAAGACAATATAGCAGTGGCTGCAATTCCAGGGGCTGCTAATGGCATATCTACGTATAACAATGCCTGCAGCTGTGTTGCACCATCGACTAAGGCAGCCTCTTCCATATCCCTGGGAATTACATCAAAATAACTAATTATCATCCATATCGAAAATGGAAGAATAAAAGATAGGTAAGGGATAATTAGCGCCCAATAGGTATCAAATAGTTTAAATATGTTTGCAAGTAAAAATATAGGTATTAGGATCGCTATTGCTGGCATTGTCCTGTTATTAAGTATCCAACCCTTAAAAAAACCACCTCCAGTTTTATATCGAGAAATTGAATATGCAGCAAATGAGCCAAATAAAATAGCAAAAAAAGTTGTAGTTAATGCAATTATTGCGGAATTTAGAAAATACCTCGCAAAGGGTGTATCTCGAAATATTTGTTTATAATTTTCTAATGTTGGAGTAAAAAGCCATTTAGGAGGAATTTGATATGCTAAAACTGGTTCCTTTATCGAAGTCAAAGCTATCCATACAAGGGGAAATAGAACAATAAGGGCTGCTATGATTAAAACAAAATATGCCAATATCGTTGTAATCTGGTTGCTTTTTTTCTGCCCCAACAAGATTGGAAGAGATAGTTCTCTTTGAACATTTAGTGGCTTGTGGATCGTTCTCTGATTTCCTCTTTCCATGTAATTTCTCCAATCAAATCAATACTTCATAAATAACATCGATGCACTTGAGAATTGTTTGTTCTCCAGCAGGCACTGGTCGAATCGTTATTTCATTGAAAACATCCAGGTCAATTATTTTTTTTATTTTTTCCCTGACTTCATCAGGCTCTCCAACAATGGCTAGGTTTTCATACAATTCCGACGGAATTAAAGGTGCGGAATTTTCAGGATCCCGATAAAAGCTACGGGATTTATAATCATTTTTCCCAAGCACCTTCAGAAACTTGGAAGACATTTCAAAATCGGGCAGTTCGTCTAAATATGCTAACCCCGGATAGCTTGCCCGCATTGCTGATAATATTATTGGCGCTACGACTCTTTTTGCAGCTGATTTATCGGGATTTACGGCCACATCGACTCTTAATATCATGTATATATCCGATAAATTTCTTCCAGATTTGTTAACGCCTTTTTTTACATTCTCCAACGCAGCAAGGATCATTTGAGGACTTGAGATATTTGCTAACATTACTGCATCGCCGATCTCTCCTGCTAAACTCTGGACAAGGTGTCCATACCCAGTGGCGATCATGATGGGTACCTGCTCTGTCGGTGTAAAATCCAGTGAACGGTCGTTCAGGCAGATGACTTCTCCCTGGTAATCAACCATTTTTCCTGCCAGTAATTCCCGGATGATAAACACCGCTTCTCGGATAGCGATTGCCGGCCGGTTCCGTTCGACCCCGATGGCTTGGAAACCTCTGCCACCAGCTCCTATTCCAAGCCAGGTTCGGTTCGGGGCTACCTCTGCAAGGCTTGCAATCGCTGCCGCGGTCATAATCGGATGACGGGAGTAGGGATCGGTCACACAGGGTCCCAAGGCGATCGATTGGGTATGCTGGGCAACGAGGGATAAACCAATATAACAATCTTTAAAGAATTTCTCATCCGGATACCAAAAATGAGAGAATCCGCGATCCTCAACCTGCCTAGCAATACTTACCAGCTCAGAAGGTGAATAGATCGATTCGATCAAGACGCCGTATTTCATGTTTCCCATTATCTTAATTACACCTGATATTTTCCATTTTGCAATACCATCTTGCCATCCAAGAAAATCTTACCTTCCGAGCGTAGATCCTTAATCAAATCCCAATGCAAGGACGAGTGATTTGTTCCATTGCAAATTTCAAATCCACGACCAATAGCAAGGTGAATTGTTCCCCCGATTTTTTCATCAAATAGAATGTCGGAACAGAACCGGTCTACCCCATAATTTAAACCAACCCCAAATTCACCAATAAATTGAGCGCCAGCATCCATGTTGATCAATTCATTCAACAGCTGCTCGTTCGTATCGGCCGTTGCTTTAACAATTTTTCCGGATGAGAATTGCAAATTTATCCCTTTCGCCATCTGACCGGCATAAACCCCGGGAAATTCAAAATAAATTTTTCCTTCAAGAGAGTTTTCAATGGGAGAAGTAAAAATTTCTCCATCAGGCATATTGAAGTGACCATCAGCAACGATATATTTTCGACCGCGTGTGGAGAAACGAAGATCAGTATTCTTCCCAAGAATCCGAACGCTTTCTGCATTCTGGTAGACCTCCTTGATCTCACCGTAGCGAACCGATTCTTTCTCCCAATCAATTAGTGTTGCATTGAAGAAGAAACTCATCATTTCATCCATGCTTGTTTCAGCTTGTTGAGCAAAGGATTCATTGGGTACACGCACTAAAACCCAGTGCTTAACATGGTTGCGCATGGCTGAGATTGTTCCCATAGCGCGTTTATGAGCGACTATTTTTTGAGCCGGAATACTGCTGAATTCGTGTGGGTTACGCGCGCCGCGCAATCCAATATAAGCATCTGCCCAATCCATCCCGAATGACTGTAAATCAGGGACCCAATCCAATTGTTCGTCAGAACCGTAAAGCATCAGATCTCTCTCAAGATAGGCAGATTGAAATTCAATATTTGGCAAGCCACCAGCTTTGATCACCTCTGCATAGACCGCTCTTGCCAAAGGGAATGTATCCGCTTCCATCATGGTAATTTGAACCTTGTCCCCTTTTTTGATCTTCGTCGAATAGTTCACGAGAATATCAGCCAATCTTTGCCATTCAGATAGATGCATATCGAACTCCTGGAAGAATCGGATGTCGTTTATTTCAAGTTGCCATTTACGTATAAGGGTAAAAGCTCATTCAGACGATTGCTTAGTTTCATCTGCATGAGGATGGAGATAGCTGCATAAGGATGGACCAAACCGATCTCCGTTATCACAGCTGTGATGAGTTCTGGGGGAGTCATATCAAATAAATGACCAATGACTTTGATATGGTCCGGGTATTTATTCTTAAGAATATCATCACGTTTAAGGGTCTCAATGATATAAGGTAGGCCAATCAAAGTGGCAGGGTCAAACTTCAAGGTATCTGCAGCAACATAGAATGGTATTCCATGGGTTTTAGCAACCAACGCAGCTGGATAAGTACCGACTTTATTCAAGACATATCCAGTCGACGAAACTGAATCGGATCCTACGAAGCATAAATTACATAGAGGGATGATCTCTCCAATACAAGCATCAACAGAGACCGAGATAGGTATCCCTGCTTTTTCCATTTCATCCACAGTCCAGAAGCCTTCATAGGTTGGGCTTGATTCGGTTACGATGATCTCAAATGACTTGCCTCGTTTTTTAGCCTCCCTGAAGATACCCCAGACAGACGAGCTCATGCTCCAGGTAAATACAACATCCCCATTGTTAATCTTTTCAGCGCCATATTTCCAAACTTTGCTGATTGCTGAGTTCGCCCAGATGATAAACTCATCACAGCTTTGGATAAAAATGTGTCTTAGCTCATTAACTGAGATATCCGTTGCATAAGCTTCTTCTAGCCTGCCAAGCACACGGTGTAAGGCATTCAATGGCGGAGCTAGGGAAGGCATTACTTTAAGAATCTGAATAACATCCTCGTCTATCGTTTCTACCAAATCTTCTCGACTTGTAAAGGTTGTCTCTGAGACCATCTTTGATAAAGCAATGATCAGCTCTTTTGCTGTATCAGCAGCCCCACCTATTTCATCATTTTTAATACGCTGTGTTACCTTAAGGATCTCTGGATGATTTGACATTTTAATTTCCTTCATCCTAACTTATGTTTTAATCTGAGTTGATTCATATAACTGTTGTGGCTTGATTTCTTCTTTTTGCATCCTTACTTGATTCACAATAGCCATAAATTCTTTCACTCGAGAGAGATCGATTGCATTCCAGGTATAACCATCAACTTTCAAACTTGAACCGACAATAACTCCATCTGCAACCTCCAGGTAACTGGCTATATTCTTTGAATTTGCACCTGTGTTTAGAAAGACAGGAACACCATTTGTTGCTTTTTTTAGTTCCGTAACAGCTTGGAGATTGGGGACATCTCCTGCCATCGGTCCAGATATCAGGATTGCATCTGCAAGACTTGAAACCACAGCACTCTTTGCCCTTAAGGCTAGACTACGCGTCCCTAATGAAGAAGCAAATTCCGGTACAATATTATTGAACACATATACATTCTCAGCCCCGATTTGTCTTCGATAACGCATAACTTCTCCAGCATTAGGAGCCCAGATTCCCATATCGGATTCATATGTTCCGGTTATAACTTCCCGAATAAAGGAAGCTCCCGTGGCGTGTGCGATGGCGATAGCAGCAAATGGGTCCCATAAAAAATCGATTCCAAACGGAATCGATTTTGGTTTCACTTCTGTGGCAACACGGGTCATTGCTGCAACCTGCCCGATATCGGCTTTCAAGACGTACGGACGATCATCCTCATTGCACAACATAATAGCATCCACTCCACCCTGAATCAGATTCTCAATATCCTTGCGAACCCAGTTTATCAAGCCTTCTATTCCAAGTTCGTTATCATATTTTGGTGTGCCTGGCAGGGCTGGGACATGCGCCATAGCAATGACGGGTTTATCAACAGCAAACAATTTATGTAAGAACCCCATGATCTATTTCCTTTCTTCAATTATTCTTCATGATAATTATTATTGAGCAATAATCACTTCAATGCCGATGTCTCGAAAAGACCTGATCTTATCCTCTGCAGCGGTGATATCAGTAATGATCATATCAATATCGGTTATTGAACCGATTGTTGCAAAGACTGATCGTCCAAGTTTCTCGCCTTCTGCAACTACAATCTTCTGCCTAGCCGTCTTGAGCAATGGTTTCTTCACCAACGCATCTTCCAGATTGTATTCCGTCAAACCGCTTTTTATATCTATTCCACCAACACCGATGAAGGCCTTATCGACTTGGAATTGGCTGAAAGTTTCCTGTGCAATGTGGCCAGTCATTGATAATTCCCTAGCGCGGACAATACCTCCAGCCAGAATGAGACGAATATCATTCGCCAGTGAGAATTTAGATATTATCTCATTGGCGATCGGCAGGCTCGCGGTAATGATCGTCAGGTTGCGTCGATCTATAATAGCCCGAACGATCTGTAAGGTCGTTGTTCCGACATCAAGCACAATGCTATCTCCATTAAGTATCATATCCGCTGCTGCCTTGCCGATTGCTTTTTTTGCCTGGGTAGCATGAGAAGAACGAATACTATAAGGCGGTTCGTAGCTGCGTCCTAGGTTGCTGACGGCGCCTCCATGGACGCGTCTTAGCAATCCCGATTGCTCGAGTATTTTTATATCTCGCCTGGCAGTCATATCGGACACATCGAATAGGCGGACAATCTCTCCAACGGTTATTTTCCCGTCAGATGCAATGAGTTCAAGGATCTTCTGATATCTTTCTTCTTTTAGCATCGAATACTCGTTGTTCTTATTTGTTTATATTATACAAAAATAATATATAAAGTCAATATGAACTAACATTAATTTGAGTATTTACTAACTAAACACGACTTCTCAGCCAAGGCAAAGCCGTTCTCTATTGCCTTGATATTTAGTTGGATCAATGCCTTATGACGATCTGGCACATGGGTGAGGAGGGCATTCCTGATCATCTCCAATGTAACTACAGGGACGAGGTAGATCATACTACCAATCAAAACCATATTCGCCAAGCGCACGTATCCCAGATCTTCTGCAATTTGATTGGCGGGAACAAGCAACGAATTTATGTCATCCCGCTCAAGTTCTCGGTTTATTAGGGAGGAATTGGCGATGATTACACCATTCTGCTTGGTGAGTGGTTCATATTTGTCCAACGAAGGGAGGTTCATTAAGACCGCAACATCCGGATTACTAACCAGCGGAGAGCTTATATCAGAATGGGAAATGATTACTGTGCAATGGGCAGTGCCGCCTCGCATTTCCGGACCATAAGAAGGGATCCAGGTTACCTTTCGACCAGCATCCATGGCGGTGTATCCAAGCATCTGCCCAGCGAATAATGCACCCTGTCCACCAAATCCCGAAATGATGATACTTGTTTCGTTCATATTCGATCCTTACCCCTTCACCTTGGAGATCTCACTGTTGACCTTATAGTCCCCGATCGGATAGAACGGCAACATACGCTCCTCAATAAAACGAGAAGACTCTTGAGGGGTCAATCCCCAGTTCGTTGGACAGGTCGAAAGCAATTCAACCATAGAAAACCCCAACTCTCTTTTTTGGTTTTCAAAGGCTAAGCGGATTGCTTTCTTAGCCTTACGAATGTTCAGCGAGTCATGCAAGCTTCGCCTAACTACGTACCCAGCTCCATCCATGGTGGCGAGGGTTTCTGCCATCCTGACCGGATACCCTGTTGTTTCCACATCCCGACCATTCGGTGATGAGTTGGTCACCATACCAGGCAGGGTGGTCGGAGCCAACTGGCCGCCAGTCATCCCGTAGATTGCATTATTTATAAAGATGACTGTGATCTTCTCTCCCCTCACAGCAGCATGCATAATTTCACCCATTCCGATCGAGGCTAAATCGCCGTCCCCCTGGTAGGTATAAATAAGTCGCTCGGGTAGGACGCGTTTGATGCCGGTAGCCATTGCTGGAGCACGACCATGTGCGGCTTCAACATAGTCATGGTTGAAATAGTTGAAAGCAAAAACCGAGCATCCAACAGAAGCAACACCAATAACATTACTTCCAATATTCATTTCGCCTAGAACTTCAGCAATGAGTTTGTGGGCTGTTCCGTGGGTACAACCAGGACAATAGTGGACCACTTGTGAATTCAACAAGCTTGGACGCTGGTAAACAATCTGAGTCGCATTATTGACGTCCATTATGCCTCCCCCGATCTCATTCGTGCCAACCTGGCTATCCAATCGCGACGAGGTTGAATCTTTTCGGTCGCCTGGTTTTGAGATAAACGGTCAATTTCCTTTTCAATTTCGTTGGGGAATGGTGTCATGCCTCCCATCCGCCCATAGAAATCAATTGGGACTCGTCCCTGAACAAGTGAAATGACATCCTCCAACATCATCCCAGAATTCATCTCAACGACCAGAATCCGTTGTACTTGCCTCGAAATTTCTCTCATTCTTTGCTTTGGAAAAGGCGCTAATGTGATCGGGCGGAATAGCCCCACCTTTATGCCTTTTTCGCGTGAAGTTTGAACTGCCGAGAGTGCAACCCTGGCAGCAGTACCAAAGCTGATGATGGCCAGGTCGGCATCCTCCATGAAATATTCCGTGTACCTGACTTCCTGATCTGCTATTTCTAGTGAACGTTGAACCAACCTGATATTTGTTATTTCCTCGGTCGATGGATCAATATGGATGGATGAAAGGGCATTGGGCTTTCTTCCAGAAAGACCACTGACAGCCCATAATGGTGGCTCTTTTGGCAAATCCCGCATCGGAGGCATTAAAACTGGTTCCATCATTTGTCCGATGTTCCCATCGATTAGCAGGAAAACTACATTGCGATACTTATCGGCCAGATCAAATGCCAGTGTCATCAGATCGACGCCTTCTTGTACGCTTGCTGGAGCCAGCACGATGGGAAAATAATCTCCATGCCCTCCTCCTTTGACCACCTGGTTGTAATCCCCTTGCGAAGGGGATATGTTCCCTAGCCCGGGTCCGCCTCGCATCACATTCACGATGACCGCAGGAACTTCAGTGCCTGCGATGTATGAAACCCCCTCCATCATCAAGCTAATTCCTGGGCTTGATGAAGCCGTCATTACTCGCTTACCAGTACAGGCTGCTCCATAGACCATATTGATTGCAGCCAGCTCACTCTCTGCTTGAACAAACGCACGACCTAGCTCGGGCATGCGTCTCGACATATATTCCAGGAATTCGGTTGATGGGGTGATAGGATACCCAAAAAAACCTTCACACCCAGCCCGAATGGCAGCCTCTGCCAATGCCTCATTGCCTTTTAAGAATTGAGTTTTTATGTTATTTTGCATTCTCGGTAGTTGCATCTCTGTCACAATTTTGTTGCCGACCGATAAACAGTGATAGCAGCATCTGGACAGACAATCGCACACACGATGCAGCCAGTACACTCTCCGTTTATCAGTTTAGCCGGGTGGTAGCCATGTGGAGTCAGGCTCTCAAGATCGAGGTTGATAGCAGCCTTTGGACATTCGATCACGCACAATCCACATCCTTTGCAATGATGGTGATCCACAATAATCCAACCATTTCTTGGCATGTAAATCTCCTGAGTGAGAGCTAATTCTTCGAGTTTATTCAGTATGGACTTTTAGATTCAAGTTTCTAACCTTCAAAGGTGGCAAGAAAACTGCTTATTAAATTGTCTTTATAAAAAAAAGGAGAAATAATTGGTACTATTTGTTTATATTATACATAAATACATACAAAAGTCAATAAATTCAAACATTATGTTATAATTCATCTTGACGGATGTCTAACAATGGAGAAAGACAAAACCAGAGAGTACCGATCTGCACTTATTTCAGGTATTTGTTGTTACGCCACCTAACTGAACCTATTATACTCTGCTGCTGATCTTGTCTGAATCTTATGGCATAATTATTATAGAAGTATTTATACAAAAGCGATGATTGAAACGAGTAAGCCTGGCTGCCTGTCAGCGAACCCGGAAGTAGTGTGAGCCGGGGCAGAGCGATAGGCTGAAAATCCTTATTGAGCTGCAATCTGAAAGCAGACTGAACTGCAATTAGGAACGCCGGAGTTGCTAACCGTTAGCCGTAGCATATGGCTTGTGATCCATTTTTTGGATGACTACCCATACCCGGAGGTGCTCGCCCTCATGGGCGGGAAACAGGGTGGTACCGCGAAGAGTGAATGTAGCTCTCGTCCCTGAGATATGACGAGAGCTTTTATTTAAAGGAGAAGTTATGGGATTTAATGAGGTTCCAAACAAAATCAATTTTCAAACTCAAGAGCTTGAAGTTCTACAGTTCTGGAAAGAAAAACACTCTTTTGAGAAAATGGTCAATATTCACAAGGGCCAGCCAAAGTGGTCGTTTATCGATGGGCCACTAACTGCAAATAATCCAATGGGCGTTCATCATGGATGGGGACGTACATATAAAGATTGGATGCATCGCTTTCGCACGATGCAAGGTCATGAGTTGCGTTACCAGTGTGGATTCGATTGCCAGGGGTTATGGGTTGAGGTAAATGTGGAGCGCGCCTTGGGGTTTAAATCGAAAATGGATATTGAGAAGTATGGTCTTAATCGATTTGTGCTCAAATGTAAGGAGCGTGTATTGCGTTATGCAGCTATCCAGACGGAACAGTCCATACGATTAGGTTTCTGGATGGATTGGAACAGCATCGAGATGCTGAATGACTTGGCGGATAAGCTAATGGATAACCCATCTCAGAATATCACAGTTCAAGGAAGGAATGGCTCGTATACCGATACGGTTGAGCAGGTAGTAGGACATCTCGGTTTACCTGAGCTGGGTGGATCTTACTTCACATTCTCCAACGAGAATAACTTCATGATCTGGGGCTTCTTAAAAAAATGTTGGCAAAAAGGTTGGCTGTATAAAGGCGATGATGTGATGCCTTGGTGCCCACGTTGTGCGACAGGCATAAGCCAGCACGAGATCGATACTGATGGATACCGGAATCTTACCCACCGGTCAATAACGCTACGCTTTCCTCTGGTGGGACGTCAGAAAGAATCATTGCTGGTGTGGACTACAACACCATGGACGTTAAGCAGTAATGTTGCTGCTGCTGTCGGGCCCCACCTAACCTATGCCAAGGTGAGACAAAACGATGAAGTGTTTTATCTCTCCAAGGGTACCCTCCACATGTTAAAAGGACCATATGAAGTACTAGGAGATATCAAGGGTGCAGATATGGAAGGTTGGGTATATTCGGGACCATTCGATGACATCGAACCAGCTAAAAGACCAGGGGGCTACACCTACCTCACTAAGTTAATCCGCGACGTTGAACGAAATGCAGTGCAGGCGCATCAAGTGATCCTATGGGATGCAGTGGGAGAGGAAGAGGGCACAGGCATAGTTCATATCGCACCAGGTGCTGGAGCTGAAGATTTTCAATTAGGAAAAGAGCATCACTTGCCTATTATCGCCCCACTCAATGATGAAGGTTATTTCCTCGATGGGTTTGGCTGGCTAAGTGGAATGCATGTGTCTGAAGTGGTGGAGCCAATCTTTGAGGATCTGCACCGTAAAAACCTGCTGTACCTTGTGGAAGATTATCACCACCGCTATCCGGTTTGCTGGAGGTGTGGTACTGAGTTGGTTTTCCGCCTGGTGGATGAATGGTTTATCAGTATGGGAAAGACCTATGATAAATCACGTGACCAGTTGACAGCAGTAGAAAAAAACGCCTCTTTACGATACCAGATCATGGATGTGGTCGACCAGATCAAATGGATCCCTGAATTTGGCTACTCACGAGAGATGGACTGGTTACGCAATATGCATGATTGGATGATCAGCAAGAAACGCTACTGGGGACTGGCATTGCCTATCTGGGAGTGCCAGGAATGTGGTAACTTCGAGGTGATAGGCGACGAAGGCGAGCTAGAAAAACGGGCTGTTTCTGGCCTGGAGGTGCTAGCTAATCACACGCCACACCGCCCATACATCGATAAGGTTACCATCGCCTGTACCAAGTGCGGAGCTGAGATGAATAGGGTTCGAGATGTTGGTAACCCATGGCTTGATGCGGGCATCGTATCATTCAGTACTTTGAGTTATCGTAAAGATCCAAATTATTGGCGAAAGTGGTATCCTGCTGGTTGGATCAGCGAATCATTTCCTGGGCAATTCCGCAACTGGTTCTATAGCCTATTAGTAATGGCTACGGTAATTGACGGGACACCACCTTTCCTTGAGAATTTCAGCTATGCAACTCTGATGGATGAGCAAGGGAAGCCAATGCATAAGAGCTCTGGTAACATGATTGAATTCAATG
The DNA here is from genome assembly GCA_003105035.1 of Anaerolineales bacterium. Taxonomy (NCBI): domain Bacteria; kingdom Bacillati; phylum Chloroflexota; class Anaerolineae; order Anaerolineales; species Anaerolineales bacterium. The sequence goes on from PQAL01000033.1 coordinate 257,749, forward strand.
AGGCTGCCAGTAAGATGGGCGCGGATACTATGCGCTGGTTATTCTGCCGATTAAAACCAGAGAATGACCTGTGGTTTGGATATAAAGCTGGTGATCAGGTTCGCAAGGACTTCATCATCCCATTGTGGAACGTATACAGTTTTTTCAGTAATTATGCTAGATTAGATGGCTGGCTACCTGTCGGAGAATTTGATCTGGAATTCCCTGAGGGAGCAACTCCTAAGAGCGACAATATACTGGATATGTGGATATTAACTCGCGTAAACCAGGTGGTCTACCAGGTTTCTAAGTATGCTGAGGAATCTGATTCGATGAACGCATCCTTGACCTGTGAAGTGTTCCTGGATGACCTAACAAACTGGTATTTGCGACGGTCACGTAGGCGATATTGGAAATCGGAGCATGATGCAGAAAAGAATGCTGCATATGCCACGCTATACCATGTGTTGGTTAAATTTACCAAAACATTAGCACCATTTATCCCATTCATAACCGAGGTAATATATCAAAACCTTGTGCGCAATGTAAGGTCGGAAGCATATGAAAGTATCCACCACACTACCTGGCCAAAGGTTGATGCCTTAACTTATGATAATAATTTACTGGAGCAAATGGCACTCGCTCGCAAAATAGCATCTCTCGGTCTGAGCGCGCGAGCGAGTGCAAATCTCAAAGTTCGCCAACCACTATATAGGGTTTTAGTTTGTGCCGAAAAAACGATCCTGAGCCCAGAGCTTATTGAAATTGTTATGGATGAACTCAATGTAAAATCTTTTGAGATTGTTGAAAATGAAACAGAATTAGTAAAATATAAGATATTGCCAGATAATAAGCTCCTTGGACCTAAATTTGGCGCACGTTTTCCACGTGTGAGGGAGGCGCTTATGCAAGCCGACCCAGCTATGGTGACCGCTTGTGTGCGGGCTGGAAGGCCGACCAGTCTGATTGTGGATGGCGAAAAAATGGAGCTTGAGCCTGAGGCGATCCTGGTAAGTACTGAGGCGCTCCCAGGTCTGGCAGTTGCAATGGATAAGAATATAACCATTGGCATAGATACAACCATTACAGCTGAGCTAAAATCGGAAGGTTTGGCTCGTGAACTTGTAAGATTGCTACAAGATATGCGTAAAAAGGCAGGTTTTAACATAGAAGACCGTATCACCACTTGCTACAAGGCTCAAGGTGCGTTATTAGAAGTATTTAACACCTGGGGTGAATACATCGCCTCTGAGACACTAACCACCCATTTACTCGATAGCCCTCCTTTGATAGGCGCATATGTGGAGGAACACAAGATCGAATCCAATGTGGTTACTCTGGCGGTAAAACAGGATCCGAAATTGAGACTTAATATTAAGTAGTTGCTTTTTCGCCGTCAATGGATTTCGGTATGAATTCAAGCCTTTGGAAAGGAGGAGCATAAATCTGGCTATAATTTCGCCAGCAGGAGAGTGTTAATGTCTTGTCAGGCTTCTGAATAGTAATAAATTCATTCCTATGTGAACTGGTAGCTCTTTCTGTGGTTCGCCTCTCCTTGCTTCGTACAGGTGCATGTCGGTTGAAATTGGTTGCAATATCTCAACACAATATGGCAATTGTGGATTCAAAATGCTAGATTAGCATCAATTTCGTCACAGTTTTGTATAAATAAGCACCACATGCTGGGAGTGGATATTATCGATAACCAATAAATACCTGATCGCATGACAGTGGATTAATTGATTTTCCCCCATTAGACAGGACTGCAGGCTGCCTTCCCTTGAAGTTAATTAGTAATACAGGTGCTCAGCATTCATAATAAATCGATGCAGATGAGCTGTTATTCAGTGGATTCAGAAGACATATTGGAGAAATATAGCGCCATATTTTGGATTCTGTGGACTACAGAATACCATATATAAGCTAAAGACAACCAGTTCTAGGACTTCGGATCAGACGGTTGTGGGTTCGATCCGTCGAAGAACACGACAGGTAACCCCGCCGGAGGCGCCTAAATATAGGGTTATATGCTCACTTTTCCCCCACATGTAGCCATGTTGGGGAAACTGAGCGAATATTTTAGCGCCATTATTAAACTCAAGAAATGGTCAATGTGAAAAAAACCGGTCTCCAGAATTTTCAGGAGACCGATTATGATCGATTTGATTTAGTAGTCTGCTTATGCTTTAAGTGATTTTAGATCGATCGGGATCGGAGTGAGAATTTCATCCATCAGGCGAGCTGCTCCCTCCTGGGTCCCAGGAATATAGTGAGCATAAGCAGCTATTCGGATCGCCAGAGAGTGACCCAGCATCCCCCCCAAAAAAACAAGAAGATCGTCTTATATATCAGACGAGGGAAGTTATTAGAGGGGCGCTTATCAGCTGTCGTGTCTCTACGGAAGGATTAATGGTAAATATTTGGAGCTCGAATAAATAATCCCGCATCTTTTCCTTTACGATTGAACCGGTAGACGGTGGTTAAAGTAAAATGAGTAAAAAAAGGAATCGAGATCATTGTGCTTAAGTTAGGCTCCATCTCACTATTCTTGATAGCTTTGGTAATTGTAGGCTGCCAAGCCAATCCAATTACACCGATTCAAACTCAAACCAAAACAACTACTGCAACTCAAAATCCCTCTCCGATAGCCACCGAAACTCCGACAAACCCGTCTGCAACCGCGACGTCCACTAAAATTCCACCCTCGCCGACCCTCAGCTTTACCAGGACGCCAATCCCGGCCACATCCACGCCGACTCCTAGTCCTACCCCCCAGCTTACGACGCGTAGCCAGGACGACAAGATCATGGTTCTCGTACCCGCGGGCGAGTTCGTGATGGGCAGCCCAGCTGGTGAGGGGGGCGACGATGAAGTCCCGCAGCACAAGGTCACCCTGGATGGCTACTGGATCGACCGAACGGAGGTGACCAACGCGCAGTTCCGCTCTTTTGTTGAGGCGACCGGCTACAGGATGCCGACGACCTGCGATTGGGGAGATCCTACGTATGCCGATGCAGCTAAAACGAATCATCCGGTAGTGTGTGTGAGCCGGGATGACGCCCAGGCGTACTGCGAGTGGGCTGGGGCGCGCCTACCGACCGAGGCTGAGTGGGAGAAGGCAGCGCGGGGAACCGATCGAAATCCTTACCCGTGGGGAATCGGTTTCGACGGGACCCGGCTCAATTACTGTGACATCAACTGTGAAGGTGAACAAAGAGACCCGACGTACAACGATGGTTACGCCCAGACAGCCCCAGTGGGTAGCTACCTGACAGGCGTCAGCCCATATGGAGCACTAGACATGGCGGGTAACGTGTGGGAGTGGGTGAGCGACTGGTACAACTTCTACTACTATGCCAGGTCGCCTGAGAGCAACCCACAGGGACCTAATTCAGGCCAGTATGGAGTGCTTCGAGGTGGCTCTTGGTGGGGCTTTTTCACCAATGCGCGCACAGGCTTCCGTGCCAATTTGGAACCAGATAAACGCGAGTCAATCATAGGGTTTCGCTGTGTAGTTCCGTTCACGTCTTCTCCTTAGATCTGCTTGCCGATATTGACCTTAGGTGGGATGCATTGAGGGAAGCACTTGCCAAGGTGTAAATTGATTGAGTAAAAATCGGACCGGCTTTCAGAAAATTGACCTGGAGGCCGGTTTTTTTAATCATCAATGTGCACTAAAATTAGGTTGCTCATTTAAAATTCAAGCGATTGGCGAGTGAATAGAATCTATTAATTGTGCCAGATAATCCTGATCGGTCAGCTTTACATTTTGCCAAGCGCTTAGATCTACCTGGATTCTGGCATAGTTAAGGAAGGGCTGAGCGGGTGATCAAGCCGTAACTACTCACAAGGACCCCCTCCGCCCAAAATTCGGGCAGGTGACCCCAGCCACGACGATCGGAGAAATCCCATTCCTTCGGATCGGACGGTTGTGCTTCGCCCGATTATTCATTGGAGGGAGGTTTGAATCCGCTAAGTACTCAAGTTTACAGAAACGCCTCAATCATAGTACATTGCGGATTAAATTGTGGGTCGCCTCTCCTTGCTTCGTACTGTATGCAGTTTGAGTGCAATTTGGGTGCAATTATTGTGCAACAGTACGGTGATAACGGACTCTCTGGACTACCTTACCCCCATATATAGCGGTATATAGTACTTCAAGCCACCATATATAGGCAGCGGACATACTGGACATCCCTCCCTCCTCCCTTCCAGGGAGGGTGTGTTTAATAACTACTCGAAATATAGCAATCGTTTTCGCACGTCATTGTTATTCGTGCTAGTCTGTTATTCGCGTAATTACACCGTAAACGAGCTTTCCTTATCTTTGAGGATTTTTGAAGCGCGTCTCTCTTCATGGTGTATTACGGCTCACTCTGGACTTCCCACAAAATCACAGTCCCGTCATAGGAACTGGAGGCTAACAACTCTCCGGAGGGCGAAAAAGCCAGGTCTGTCACGTAATCCCCATGACCATAGAGAATTTTCAAGAGAGTGCCATCCGCGGTACGCCACAGGCGCACGGTGTGATCGTAGGAGCCGGTGGCTAGGGTATCGCCATCTTTCGAGAAGGCCATCCTCATGACCCCTGCCAGCTCAAGCTGGTACAACCGCTCGCCATCCGCGACGCGCCAAAGCTCCGCCTGCCCTAGATCCATGCCGTCTTCATTTTTGGACACGGTGGCCAGGGACTGCCCGTCGGGCGAGAAAACTACTTGCGAGAATCCATGAGTCCATTCGATGCCGTTAATCGAAAGCACGCGCTTGCCCCCCGGCACTTTCCAGAGCTGGATGGCAGTATCCGGATACCCGAAAATCGCCGCCAAGGCCTTGCCATCGGGTGAAAACGCCAGGTCCTGCACTTCTCCCTGGTAACCTTCCAGCTCACGGATGAGCGTCTCGTTCCCCAGGTCCCAGAGTCGAAGATACCCTTCCAGGTACCCGATTGCCAACATCTTCCCATCTGGCGAAAAAGAAACGCTGGCAGGGACGTATGGCGGTGCTCCTTTCCCCAAGACGATTTCCAGGCTCGTCAATCGCTCCCCGTCTTTCACGCCCCAGAAGCTGCCCTGCGCCCACAGCAGCTGCCCATCCGGGCTAAAGGACACCTTTGCACCACCATACCCTTGATTATATGGATCTTCGATCGTCTTTTCCAGCTGGCCATCATCAGTCCCCCACAAGCGGGCAGTTAAATGCGGATTGCTGCTGGTCGCCGCCAGGGTCTTTCCATCCGGCGAAAAGGCAACGCCATCTACACTGGTACCATATGCCTCGAATGTTGCCACTCTAGCAGCGTTGTTGGGGTCGAAAATGTGAATGGCATCGGCTGTCCAGATCAGCAAAGTCCCTTCGTTGGGCGCGTAGGCCAGCTCGAGCGGAGCTTGTATATCTACCACGGTTTGTTTACCATCTGGGAGCAGCCAGATCATGGCTTGTGGCGCGCCGAGGCTGCCGGCTGGTCCGCGACCCACAATTGCCAGGGAGTGGCCATCCGGGGCAAATTGCAGGCTGGATACTGATATAAAGCTGCCCTCCAGAGTTAGTAAAAATTTCCCGCTGGAAACATCATACAGCCTGATTTGATCCCGGTCGAGCAGTACCAGGGTCTGCCCATCCGTCGAAAATGCGGCTGATTTTCCGCTGAAAGCTTGTAATACCTTATTCTTTACTAAATCGACCAGGCGCACTGCGCCGGCATTCTCGATTGCCAGGGTCCCGTCGGGTGAAAAGCTCGCTCGCTCTCCTTCCCACTGTTTTAAGAGACTCCCGTCCTCGGTGTTATAAGTGTAAATGAGACGATCATCAATAACGGCCAACGGCATGGTGGCGAGCACGCTCCCATCCCGGGAAAATTCCAACGCAGATCCCAGGACTGAAAAGCGTTCTCCGCCATCTGCAACGCTCCAGAGCTGTACATTACCAGGATATAAGCTCACTGCCAGGCTCTGCCCATCCGGCGAAAAGGCCAGGTCATTCACGCTCGTCTCCCAGCCTATCGATTTTTCCCACATGACCGTCTCCTGTTCGAGATCGAAAAGGTAGATGCTCTGCTGCATGTTCTCCTCCTGGACGCCACCGCTCGCGGAGAAGGTTACCGCACGCAGGCTGACAGCCAGGTAGCGTTTGTCAGCAGACAAAACTACCAAGTGTGGAGAGGCAGGCACAACAGTGAACCCCTCTTCAGGGGAAGGGGTGATGGCGGTAAGCTTGCGCAGCGTGCGCGCCTCGTAAAGGTCGACGCCAAGTGTGGTGGGGATGACCAGCAGCTCCCCGTCCATCGAGTAGAACGGCGTCCCATCGACCATCCCCTGCCCCAACCGCTCGAATTGAATTATCTCAGCTGCATTCTGCAGAGTGATTGTTCCATTGGCTATCTCTGTAGGAACCGCTGTGGCACTGGGTGTGGGCGTATCAAGAGCTACCTTTGAAGGCAGTGGGGTGATGGTGCTGGCGGGCGTGTACCGTGCAGTGGGGTTGGACGATTGCGCAGGCTGTGAGCTGCAGCTGGCGAGCACCACTGAAATTGTGATCACAACCAGAGTTCGAAAGATGGTCTTCGTCAGAGCCTCCATAATTTATCCTCCTCCAAACAGCCTGCGCGAATCAGGTGCGGTGGGGCACCCGGCTCGCACAAGGTTCCAGATCCAACCGCTGATCATAGCGATTGTGCGTGGACATTGGGTCTGGTTCTACGGCCTTTCGGTAGGAGGTGGGCAATCGGGGCATAGGTTGGTTTCTGGGCGGAAGTTGAAGGACTGGATTAGTGTGTTATACAGCGCCTCGGCCTGTGTGTGCACATCTGGCGAGCCCTCCATCGGCATGATCGTCAGGTGATACAGGCGGTCGTTATGCAAGACGACCACCTGGCGGTTGATATCCTGTCCGGTGAGGCCATCCAGCATGATCGCCTGCTCTTGATCAATTTCCAGAGAGGCGCGCTTAACCTCCAAACTAGGGACGCTATAATCTGCAATGAGTTGGTCTGCGGCTTGCTCGACGGTCCTGCCGTTTGAAGGCTCGACATGGATGAATAAACTGGGGTCTAATGAGTTCAATACCGAGCGTTTCATCAACATAATATCCATATCGCTTGAAAAAACGATATCATACCCAACCGGGTACTGCAAACAATATCCCTGGATATCGTTTATCAAGAGCCGCGTCTCATCGGAATTTCGGAAGCAAATGGCTTCAATTTTATCAATTACCTCGGCCTGAGTGACCACTGCAGTAGCCATCGGGCTAGCCGGAGCCGGGGCGTCAGTCGGAACCGAGGTGTTAGTTGGAGCCGAAGTGATGGTTGGTTGTTCTGAGCTGGCTGCTTGAGTGCAGGCTGATAGTGCCAGAATGGCAAAAAATAGAATGAAATGTTTGATCTTCATGGCATTCTCCTCTTATTGTCTATCTCTAATTTGAACGGTTGAGTTGGCTCTCATCCATCAGCGCATTTCCTGGGTATATCTATGCATTATTCTCCACGACGAAAGCATTCAACATATCCTTGATTGAAATAATACCGATTAAGTGGTTGCCGGCAGCTACGGGTAGCTGCTGAGCACACTTTTTTTAAGCGAGCGGTGATACCCATGAATCTGATGATGAGAAGCCTCTTTGTTCCTTCGCATCATATCCTGCTGAAGCCTTGCTACAACGATAAAGGTTCCTGCCATAACGATCTATTGGTATGAACCGAGTTTCGGTGTAATTCCCGATTATATACCGGCCTTGAGGACAGGCATGGTTCCCAGCATATTAGTTATTGGCTGATATGTGTCAGACTAAATTATTAGACGTGAAAATTACCTTTTTGTTCCATGATTATTATCGGATAATTCAAATGTGTTGAACATTTTGACAAACCTCGCCCAATGTCAATAATGACTTCATGGAAAGACAACATGTATGACCTGATCCAACGGGTCGCCTTTCTTTGTATGATATGCAGTGCCCTTCGGGAACAATTCGGGAACAGATAGCCTGAAATATCCTGGCGAATCATTGACTAAATCGACGTACTAGATGGCTATATTTGCCTGATTCGGGTACAAGATTTTCCCTTCCGGGGAGGGTGTGTTTAAGGGAATGGAATACCACCCAGAACGTAGTAGATTTATTTTGGTTTCTATGGGTCTATCTGATTTACACCCAGATAGAATTTTCTATATATGCGATTAAACAAGGCACGACCCAGATATTGATGGTTTATGAGAGGGGAAACTCCTTTTCAAAAACTTAGTATCCAGCCTTACTCAGTATTAGTCACCTTGCTTGCGTGAATAAACCTCCCCGCTTCGAAGCCCCATCGTTAATTGACCCTCCACCTGGTTGCCCGTTTGCCAACCGCTGCCCTCAGGCGAGTGATCCATGCCGCAGCAGCATACCAGATCTGATCTATCTGGATGCCGGCCATTGGGTGCAGTGTTTTTTGTTTCACAAGTAAAATAAACAACATTTACGATTAATGACAGGCAATGATGACCTGGTGGGTTGACAGGTACACCCTCCAGGGATTTCTGGGGTTATAGCAAGCAGAAATCCAATTGGCATTCTGTTCTTTGGATCCAACATCACACCCTGGCACGCAATGGGGATATATGACCAAACCAACACGATGGATCCTTGTCACCTTCGATCGCGATAAAAACCGCTTGAGAACGTGGAGTTCACTGTGAGTGACCGGCTGCTTATAACAGGAGCTTCAGGGCTGGTTGGGGCGAACCTTGTCCGTGCACTATTAGCGCAGGGCAGGAATGTACGTGCCTTGATCCATCATGATCACCGAGCTCTGGATGGTTTAGATGTGGAAACCATTTCCGCAGACGTGCGTGACCAGGCATCTCTGGAGCGTGCAATGGCTGGGATTGAGGTAGTCTATCATCTGGCTGGGTCAATCTCTTTGGAGATGGATAGTGGGTCGGAGATGATGGAGATCAATACCATTGGCACTCGCCTTGTGGTGAATGCGTGCATGAAATGCGGCGTGCAGCGCCTGATACACTTCAGCACGATAGACGCTTTAAAAAAGGATAGCCTGGGTACACCCGTGGACGAGGAACAACCGCTAATCGATGCAGATCTCACTGATGATGAGTTAGCACGCATCCCGCCCTATGATTTATCGAAGGCGCGGGCCGAGCGCGAGGTGCTGGCAGGGATTGGGCGTGGATTGGACGCAGTGATTGTGCGACCCACCGCTATGCTTGGGCCATATGATTTTAAGCCCTCACTTATCGGACAAGCATTGCTGCAATTGGCTAACGGGAAGATACCTGCCCTGGTTAAAGCTGGTTTCGATTGGGTCGATGTGCGCGATGTAGTGGCGGGAGTTATGCGGGCTGAACGAGACGCTCCAGCGGGGTCATCTTACATGCTGGGTGGAAATTGGCACACCCTCAGAGAGGTGGCAGTGATGGCAGCAGCTTTCTCACAGCGAAGCGCGCCGCGACTCACCGTGCCTTTCTGGCTGGCAGATTTATTCGCCCCGGTGATGTTAAAGCTGGCAAGCTTTAATAACACACATCCGATTTATACCCGCGTCACCCTCGAAGCCCTGCGCGGTGATCGGCATGTAAGTTCAGCCCGGGCTGAACGCGAGCTGGGTTACACAGCTCGTCGATTATCTGAGACGGTGCGGGATACGCTCACCTGGTTCCAGGAACAGGGCTACTTGCGAGGAGGTACACCTTGAGCCAGGATAAACTGCAATTTGCTTTAATCCTGACTGGAATTGTAGTGGCAGCCGGAGTCTTCGTTGCGCTATTCTTTATCAGTGCGCCATACGGTAGGCACGCCCGTCGTGGCTTCGGGCCGATGATCCCGAACCACCTCAGCTGGATGATCATGGAAACCCCGTCAGTGGTCTTGTTTGCCGTGTTATTCGCCATGGGCAACGCCCCAAAAAATCTGCCCATCCTGGTGTTTTTTGTACTTTGGGAGCTGCACTACATACACCGAGCCTTCATCTATCCCTGGACCATTCGGGATGGTCGCAAAAAGATGCCCGTTGTGGTGATTATGTTGGGATTTGCCTTCAATATTGGCAACTCATACGCAAATGGGCATTACCTGTTCACCCATTCAGGTGGGTACCCGTCGAGCTGGGTGCTGGATTATCGCTTCCTAGGCGGAACGAGCTTGTTTCTGGCAGGCTTAGTTATTAACCGCTGGGCAGACACAAAACTACGTGCGCTGCGCAAGCCAGGTGAGGTGAGCTACAGCATCCCCAATGGCGGCTTGTTTAACTGGATTTCCTGCCCGAACTATCTGGGTGAAATCATCGAGTGGACCGGCTGGGCTCTGGCCACCTGGTGTTTACCAGGCCTGGCTTTTGCGGTATGGACGTTTGCCAACCTCGCTCCACGTGCTCGCTCTCACCACGCCTGGTATCATGCTAACTTCCCGGAGTACCCGCAGCAACGTAAAGCCCTGATCCCCTGGGTCTGGTAGAACATCTGATAGAAAGTAAATTTGTTTTGGCATTGAACAACCATTACGGTTTTTATGGTCCTGCCTTATCCCGGTTTTCCCACCCATAAAAATCAGTAGTTCTTGAAATCGAGCGATTTAGTAGAGTGCTCTAATCGAATAATCATAAATTATGGATTTTCATAATTCACAAACCTGTTATTATGAGGGTTGTTAGCGAGAGAGAAACCACATAGCAGTGACTAATATTTAAGATGTGGTTTAAAATGTATACAACATGGCAAAAGAAAAACCTGCTCCTGCTGAGTTGAGTAAGACCGAAAAGGCTGCCGCACTCATCCTTTCAGGGAAGAGCAAGAAACGTGGTCTGGCACGCCTGATGCCATTTATGGGCCCGGCTTTCATTGCCAGTGTGGCCTACATGGACCCGGGGAATTTCGCCACCAACATCCAGGGCGGGGCGAAGTTCGGGTATACGCTGCTATGGGTGATCGTGGCCACCAACCTGATGGCTATGCTCATCCAGACCCTCTCCGCCAAGCTGGGCATTGCCAGCGGGAAGAACCTGGCTGAGCTGTGCCGTGAAAGCTTTCCCCGCCCGGTGGTCATCGTCATGTGGATCCTGATGGAAATCGTAGCCATGGCCACCGACCTGGCCGAATTCCTGGGTGCGGCGCTGGGTTTCTACCTTTTGCTTGGCATTCCCTTGTGGATCGCGGGTATTATCACTGCCATTGTCACCTTTATCATCCTTGGGTTGGAGCGCTACGGTTTCCGGCCGCTTGAGGCGGTTATCACAGCTTTAATTGCCGTGATCTCCGTAAGCTACCTGATTGAGACCATCCTGGTTCATCCAGATTGGAAACAGGTCGCGTACCATGCGGTGGTGCCCCAATTTGCTGGTCCAGAAAGCGTGTTGCTGGCTGCGGGCATCTTAGGCGCAACGGTGATGCCGCATGTGATCTTTCTGCATTCTGCCCTGACCCAAAAGAGGATCGTGGTACGGACACCTGCTAAGCTGCGCCAGTTGTTTAAATTTGAGGTAACTGACGTGGTGGTCGCCATGGGGGTAGCCGGCTTGATCAATGCCGGCATGCTGATTGTGGCGGCTTCCACGTTTTACCGCACAGGCCTGGTCAATGTCGGTACCATTCAAGAAGCACACCAAACCCTGCAACCCTTGTTAGGCAAAGCCTCCAGTTTCTTTTTCGCTTTAGCGTTGCTGGCTTCTGGCTTATCGTCCTCATCGGTGGGGACCATGGCCGGCCAGGTCATCATGCAGGGCTTTTTGCATGCCGAGATACCCGTTTGGATCCGCCGCGTGGTGACCATGGTTCCATCGCTGCTGGTGATTTTTATTGGGTTGGACCCCACCCGCACCCTAGTCATCAGCCAGGTGGTGTTGAGTTTTGGATTGCCCTTCGCGGTAATCCCCCTGATCCTGTTCACCTCCAGGCGAAAAATTATGAAGGTGCTGGTCAACCACCAGATCACTACCATGGTGGCGAGCCTGGTAGCAATCGTGATAGTTGCGTTGAATATTTACCTGCTCGTGCAGATATTTTCAGGAAAATGACATGACTATTAAAAGTATCCTCGTTCCATTAGATGGTTCGAAGCTATCTGAAACAGTCCTACCACTGGCTTCATTGCTGGCGCAGAAAAACCAGGCCAGGCTGATCTTGTTTCACGTCATTGAGCAGAATGCCCCTGATTCAATCCATGGCGACCATCACCTGACTGACCAGCTAGAAGCGTCTCAATATCTTGACGAGATCTGCCGATCTATGCCACCCTCCATTACTGTGGACCAACACGTGCATTCGAGCGCGGAGAAGGATGTCGCAGATAGTATCGTAGCGCACAGTAAGGAACTGGGTGTGGATTTAATCAGTATGTGCGCGCATGGGCAAAGTGGGCTTCAGAAACGCATCTTTGGAAATATTGCGCAGGAAGTCATTTCGCGCGGTGATGTGCCTGTGCTACTGGTCTCGCCCGAGAAGGAACGCATCGCCGAATCCTGCACCTGCCAGTGTATCCTGGTACCTTTAGACGGCAACCCTGACCATGAAGCAGGTCTTGCCATGGCTGCCGAGCTATCCCGTACCTGCCAGGCCAAGCTGCACCTGGTGATGGTGGTACCTAATTTGGCTTCCCTGCCAGGTGAGCAGGCAGCCTCAGCGGCGTTGCTACCCGGTGCTGCGTCTGCTTTGCTTGAGCTTGACTGTGAAGAAGCTGAGCTTTACCTGGCGCAGCTAATCGGTGAGCTGTTGGAACAGAATATCAACGTCACAGGTGAAATCCAACGGGGTGATCCCGCCAAGCAGATTGTCCGTTCCGCAAGAGCATTTACGGCTGACATGATCGTCCTGGGTACCCATGGGAAGACAGCCTTGGATGCCTTCTGGTCAGGGAGTGTGACCCCCAAGATAATCACCCAGACCCACCTGCCGTTATTGCTTGTCCCTGTTCATGATAGTGAATGATTTATTGATCAAGATTGGAGGCTCGTATGGTAAACGAATTAAAAGCGGAGCAGGCCTATAAAGTATGTGGAAAAGAAAACATTGGTTGCGATTCCAGCCAGGAGTTATCCCCACTGGAAACCATTGTCGGTCAAGACCGTGCCATCCGCGCCATGCAATTCGGGTTGGGCATCAAGGAGAAAGGTTTTAATATATACGTCTCTGGCATGCCGGGCACCGGGCGAACAACCGCCGTGAGGCGATACCTTGAAGAAATGGCTGCCACAAAACCGGTGCCTATGGACTGGTGTTATGTCAACAATTTCGAGGATGCTTATCACCCACACGCATTGAGCCTTCCCGCCGGTCGGGCAGTTGAGCTTCAGAAGGGCATGGAGCACCTCACCAAGCTGGTCTTCCAGGAAGTACGTAATGTCTTCGAGAGCGAAGAATACGCCAAGCACAAGGATGAAGAGTTAAAAAAGTTCCAGCAGCAAAAGCAGCAGATCCTGGAGCAGGTCAGCCAACAAGCCAACCTGGAGGGTTTCATGCTACAACCGACCCCCATGGGGGTGGTGACCGTACCGACGCGTAACAACAAACCTATGAGCGAAGAAGATTTCATGAAGTTATCCCAAAAGGATAAGGAAGCCCTGCTCCAAAAGCAACAAAAGGTGCAGAGTGCGCTTGAGGCGTCGATCCGCCAGTCCAAGCTCCTCGATAAGGATGCTATGGAAGCTGTCGACCAGCTCGACAAGCAAATTGCCGCGTATGCCTTGCGTAGCTGGTTCGATGACATGCAGCAAAAGTTTGCAGACCTGCCAGAAGTGACTCAATTTATTGAAGCAGTTCAAGCAGACTTGCTTGATCAGGTGGAGTTGTTCAAGACAGACGGGCAAGAGGAAACCCCTGCGTTACCCTTTATGTCCCAACCCAAGACTTTGCCAGTCAAGAAGTATGCGGTAAATATCCTGGTGGATAATTCCAGGCAGAAGGGTGCACCGGTCATCGTCGAGACCAACCCCACCCACGAAAACCTGTTTGGCAGGATCGAGCAGGAAGCTCGCTTTGGTGCCCTGGTGACAGATTTTACATTGGTGCGGGGTGGAGCCCTGCACCGGGCCAATGGCGGCTATATCGTCCTCCCTGTTGAAGACGTGCTACGCAGCCCATTCGCCTGGGAGGATTTAAGCCACGCCCTGGCAAACGCCAAGATCGAGGTTGGCGATGCCACGGAAAAGTTTGGGTTTTCCACCAAGAGCTTGAAACCTGAGCCGATCCCGCTGGATATCAAGGTAATCTTGATTGGTAGCCCGGATGTTTTCCAGCTATTAATGACCTATGAAGGGCATTTCTCTGAGTTATTCAAGGTGAAGGCGGAGTTCGATATCTCCATGGACCGTACCCCGGAGCACACGCGTGAGTATGCCGGTTTTGCCACCATGCTGTGCAATCTTGAGCAGCTCAGGCACCTGGACGGCACTGCCCTGGCGCGCCTGGTGGAGCACGGCTCACGCCTGGCTGAAGACCAGGAGAAGCTCTCCACCCGTTTCAGCGAAATCTCGGATGTGATCCGGGAAGCGAATTACTATGCCGGTTTGGATGGGGTAAAAACGATCTCAGCTCAGCATATTCGCAAGACCATCGAAGAGCGCTACTACCGTTCGAACCTGATCCAGGAACGCCTGCAGGAGATGATCCAGCGCAAGGTGATCAAGATCGACATCTCTGGCAAAAAAGTCGGCCAGATCAATGGGCTCTCCGTGCTGGGGCTGGGGGATATCAGCTTTGGCCAACCCAACCGGATCACGGTCAGCCTCAGCCTGGGCAGGGAAGGCGTGGTGAATATCGAGCGCGAAGCCAAGCTTTCCGGCCCGATACATACCAAGGGTGTATTGATCCTTTCGGGATACATGGCCGGGCGATACGCCAAGGATAAGCCGCTCAGCCTGTCAGCCCGGATCGTGTTTGAGCAGAGCTATGGCGGCATCGAGGGTGATAGCGCTTCGAGCACCGAATTGTATGCCCTACTCTCAGCCTTATCGAACCTGCCCATCAACCAGGCAATTGCGGTAACCGGCTCCGTCAACCAGAACGGCGAAGTTCAGGCCATCGGTGGAGCCAACGAGAAGATTGAAGGATATTTCGAGATTTGCAAGGCAGCAGGCCTGACCAGCGAGCAAGGCGTGATGTTGCCAGCCAGCAATGTGGCAAACTTGATGCTCAAAGAAGAAGTGGTGGAAGCCATCCGTGAGGGTAAATTTCACCTGTGGCCGGTGAGTACGATCGATGAAGGGATTGAAGTTTTGACAGGTGTGAGGGGGGGCGAGCGCCTGCCGGATGGAAAATTTGAGCCTGAGACAGTGAATGCCCTGGTCGATCAGCGCCTGCGTGAGATGGCGGAAGCCCTGCAGCGATTTGGGAAGCAAGATAACAACAAGAGTCAGGAAGCAGCTAAAAACAATGACGCAGGTTGATACGCTTGGTATCCTGGAAATCCTGGACCAGCACCTTGGCTGGTATCCCTTAATGGAGCTGCAGGATGCATATAAATTGATCTACCAGGCGGTGCTTGGCCCTGAGCACCTGATCGGTTCCCCCGAAGAATTTTCCCGCTATCTGGAACTGGAATATGCCTCACTCCAGGCTGATGCCGCACAGCATTTATTTGAGCCGATCCGGGCAGATGGTTCGCTTTTTCGCCTCAACCTGCGAGCTTATAAGGCACGAGAATTGGGGCTTGCCGGATTGGTGACTCCCTTAATGATGACTGCCCAGTTCATCCAAGGCACACAATCGGAGCTACGTCTCACCTGGGGAAGTTTCACCCAGCTGTGCTTGCAGGGTTATGTGCGCCATTTTGAGCCCGAGGAAGTTGAATTGCTCGACTGGCAGCTCATCGAGCAGGATTTCCCTGCCTTGCACCACTCAGAAGCCTACCGGCGCCTTTACCAGCCAGCCTACCGGTTAGTCTCAGCCGGGTTAATCCCTTCCCTGGGCATGCCTGATGAGGCTTGAAGTCACCCCCGACCGCGGGCGCCTGAGTATCACCCTTCCAACTTTACCGGGCGAGGATAGCGATACCCTTACCGCTTGGGTTAGTTTTCGATTTCCAGGAGAGGCTAAGCTTAATAAGACTTACCTGCACAGCCAGGATTGCAGGGTCGAAGAAGAGGCATTTATAGACGTGCACGGAGCCGGCACACAACGCACACTGCGTACTCAGCCAGGTGGCGCTGGGCTCAGTCTGAGTTATTGTATTCGCAGCTACGACCAGCGACCTTTCCTTTTGATACGGATCTCGGCGCTGAACGAGGGATCAGGGGCGATACAGCTGCAGGAGTTCTGCCTGGCAGAAAGCGTGTCTGCCATGCAGATTTTATCCTTTGATCACCCGTCCAGCTTGCGCTTTTTCAAGGTGGGCTGGCATGGCTGGGATTTCACCGGGACGAAGCTGCCCGGAACGCGTAATGCGTGTTCCTGGGCTGACCGGTTGACCAGCGCATCTTATTCCAATCCAGTCACACCCAAGCCTCACCGCCCGGATGAATACTGGTCGGAGGGCTGGGGGATGCTGGCTTCAGCCAAGGCCTGCCTGGTGGCTGGATTGGTTTCAACTGCCAGCCAGTTTGGGCAGGTATATTCCTGCACTCGCCCGCATGAAACTGCCTTTCGCATGGTCACCCAGCTGGATGGGGTATGCCTGAGCCCTGGGGAAAAGCGCGATTCGGAGTGGGGTTTCATCCAGCTCGTCGAGCTACCTCACCCTGAGCCCATGGCTGAATACGTGGAAGCCGTGGCTCGCCAGATGGATGCGCGGGTTCCTGCCACCCCGCCCCCCATGTGGACGCACTGGTATCACTTCTACCATGATATCAGCGAACAAAAGCTGCTCGAAACAGCGTATGTGCTGGCAAGCCATCGGAGTGACCTGCTATTCACACTGATCGAGCTAGATGATGGCTACCAATCTGCCTGGGGGGACTGGACAACCACCAATGATAAATTCCCGCATGGGCTGAGCTGGTTGGCGGAGCGGATCAAAGCCGGAGGTTTTACCCCGGGGTTATGGCTGGCGCCGTTTGTCGTCCACTCCAGGTCTCGCATTGCCCGGCAACACCCCGACTGGCTGGTGAAAAACAAGCGAGGCAAGCCGACCTTTGCCGCTTTTGTTTACAACCTGGTTTTAAATGCCCTGGACCTGACCAACCCTGAAGTGCTCGATTATCTGCAGCAGTTGGCCTCTGAGCTGACTCACAAAATGGGCTATGAGATGCTGAAGATTGACTTTATTAACTCTGCTGCCCTCCCTGGCAGGCGGATGAATCCCAAATTAACCAGGGCTGAGGCACTGCGTGCGGGGTTGCAGGCAATCCGGCAAGGGGCAGGCGAGCAGGTATTCCTGCTTGGAAGTGGCTGTCCTTTCGGACCGGCCATAGGTCTGCTGGATTCCATGCGTATCGGCCCGGACACAGCCCCATCCTGGGAGCCGTATTTCAACTGGTTGACATGGGCAGGACCACTGGTTAAAAGCAATCCGTCCATGCCGTCGTTACGTAATGCCTTACGGAATACGCTCAACCTGAGCAGCCTGCACCGGCGCTGGTGGTGGAACGATCCCGACTGCCTGTTGGTGCGGGAAGGCGATACGCGTCTGACCGAAGCAGAGGTGCAGAGTGCCATCACCCTGGTGGGACTAAGCGGGGGCTTGTTCGTGGTGAGCGATGACCTGCAAAAAGTGAGCACCGCACGTTTGCGGTGGGTGAGTAAGCTTGTTCCCAACCTGGGCTTGCGCGGATTAGCTCTGGACCTGTTGGAGTCGGAAATGCCAACATCATACCGGGCGAAACTGGAGCAAGGCGGGCAGGCCTGGCAGCTGGTGGCGTTATTCAACTGGGCTGACCAGCCGGCGGATATTAGCTTGCGCTTTTCCGACCTGGGGTATCCCGTTGGAACCCGGCTGCACTTGTTTGACTTCTGGCAGGGAGCGTACCAATCCACGGAAGCACCAGAAGTAGTCTATGCGAGCATCCCTGCACATGGCTGCAAGCTGGTGCGGGTGTGCAAGGCAGGGGAAGGTATCCAGGTCGTGGGAGACACCTTGCACATCTCCCAGGGAAAGGAGCTTGTTTCCTTGCGCATAGTCGACGACAACCTGGAGATCGTGACGATGGAGATGGGGAGGCATGTGCAAGGTGAGCTATGGCTCAGCTTGAAGGAAGAGCCTGGTGGAGCGCTGTTTAATGGGGTACCGGCTATGCTAGAGCAGCAGGATGAGGGAGTGTATTTAGTAAAAATTAATCGCTAATGTTTAGATGATAAAAATGTAAAAACCAATGAATTTTGGTCTTCCCACACCCTCTGTGATTAAATCCACAATGTTGATTTGTTGATAAAGTTATTGTAAAATGAAAATATGAAATTTACATCGGATCAATAAAACAATTCAGGCGGGTGTTCAGGTAATAATAACCTGAACCTCTCACTAGCAATCATCCTCGACCGCTGACATGTGTTAGCGGTTTTTTGTTGGTGGAGAGAAGCTCAACAGACATGATCTTCTATAGTAAGGAGGCCAGCAATGGACACCAAAGGTTACATAAAGAGCATGCTGATTGCAATTGATGGCTCTGAACATTCGTTTGCAGCGGTCAAGTTGGTCAGCGATTTACCAGAACAATCCCTGCCCAGGGGAGAGAGTTGTCTTGTTACCGCGTTAGGTGTTTTGCTCTTGCGAAATGCCTCCGATCACTATATCTACATGGCTCCTTTGAAACAAGCTCAGAAAATTCTTGAAGCAAAAAGCTACCAGGTTGTTATTGATCAAATCCTGGGTTATCCTGCAGAAGTGATCACAAATTATGCTGACTCGCACTCTGTTGACCTGATTGTTTTAGGTGCAAAAGGGTTACGAGCAACTTTAGGTATATTGCTTGGAGGCGTGGCACAACAAGTCGTGGAATATGCATCTTGTCCTGTACTGGTTGTACGCTCCCCATATCACGGAATAAAGCGGGTATTGTTAGCTGTCGATGGATCAGAATTCAGTCAGTTTGCGGCTCATTATCTGGCAAATTTCCCATTCCCGCATGAAACTCAGATCGATATTGCTCATGTTTTGCCACCCACTCCTATCCTCAAACCGGATTACCTGATTCGTACATGGCAGTTGCCTGAAGAAATTGTCCAAGAATACTCGACCATGAAAGAAGAAGAATTACAGAAAATATATCAAGAAGAAGAGGAGAAGGGGGAAAGATATCTACGACAGACGGAAAAGTTGTTGAACTCTACTGGAAGACAAACGACAAGCGTTCTGTTGAGAGGCGATGCAGCAACTGAGATCATTGAGTATGCCAACAAGAACAGCATCGATATGATCATTGCAGGGTCACGAGGGCTAAGTGAGATGGAGGGCTGGTTACTAGGGAGTGTCTCCCGCAAACTGGTCCACTATGCTCCTTGCTCGGTAATGCTCGTCAAGCGCGCACCGAAACAATTGGCAAAATAGATTGAGGTGAATTATGAAATCAGATGATCAAAAGCGTTTTTCAAAAATTATCCTGGCGGTTGACGGTTCTGAGCACTCCATGGTAGCGACACGTTATCTAACTAACCTTCCGATTTCTCCAAGCTGTAAAATATGCGTTCTCACCGTGCTAGACACACCTCATACTCCAAGACGGCAGTTACTGTTGGCTGCGCTAGAACAGGCATGCGATATTCTTAGAGAAAAGCATACCGACATTGAATACGGTTTGCTTCATGGCCATCCAGCTGCTTCGCTGGTTGATTTTGCGAATGACTACCGCCCGGACCTGATCGTCATGGGTGCTAAAGGATTACGTGCCACCCTGGGTATACTACTGGGTGGTGTTGCTCAACAAGTGGCTGAATATGCTCACTGGCCTGTATTAGTCATCCGCCCATTAAGTCCACCACCTCATCGAATATTGATTGCATTGGATGGCTCAGAATATAGCCAGGCATTATTGGATTATTGCTGCATATTTCCATTGTCACCAAATGATGAATTTCATCTTGTGCATGTAATTCCACCATTACCGCAATATGATGCTCAAGAGACGCCCAGAATTTGGCAGATGGGTACAGAAGTCTTCCAGACGCTACCGATTGACTACAAAGATAATACTGATGAAATTAATGAAAAGTATAAAACCGAAGGGAACGAGATTCTTGAGCAGGGAGTCCGGTTTCTTGCAAGCTCAAAACACAGGATTGAGACTGCTTTACTTCAAGGAGACGCTTCCACTGAAATTCTCAATTATTCACAAAACAATTCCATAGACATAATTGCTGTTGGTTCCCGTGGCTTGAGTGAAGTCAAGGGTTGGTTGCTAGGCAGTGTATCAAGAAAACTTGTCCATTATTCACCATGCTCCGTATTAATCGTAAAACGAAAAGATAGCGATAAGTTTGAAAACGCCTGATTATTAAGGAGGCAGTTATGAATGGGGATGGAAAAATAATTTGGTGTGCTGGCTGTGGAATCGAAATCTCCTGGGGAGCTACCATAAAAGAGGGAAGAGCATACTGCTGTGAGGACTGTTCTCAGGGAATACCGTGCTTGTGTGCCGAGAGCCAAGAACTTGATCTTGAGATGAGAGGCAAGCATGGTTTAGCAGGTGAGAATGTCGGATCGACTGGATAGTGCAACAAAAATCAACGACGCAGTGAAATTAAAACCCGATAAACCAAGCAAGCGTATTTACGGTTATCGATTCTTCACAATTAAATTCGTAAAAATTATATAATTAATCCACCGATAAATGACTGTCATTAAGTCCTACAACTCGTGGTTGGTCAAATAAAAGCGATTATTCTGATATCTATCCGGTTACATTAATCAAATGAATATCGTTGAAAATCAGCAAGCGAATATTGCGACACAAAAAAGACAATTGCGTCGAAGGTGCCGTCAAATTCGAGAGGAATTAGGAGAAACAGCTCGGCAGCAAGCCAGCCAATCGATCTGCGCATGGATCGAAAACTGGCCGGTTTTCGAAGCCTCTGATACTATCCTGACGTATATGC
Source organism: Anaerolineales bacterium (assembly GCA_003105035.1). Classification (NCBI taxonomy): domain Bacteria; kingdom Bacillati; phylum Chloroflexota; class Anaerolineae; order Anaerolineales; species Anaerolineales bacterium. Next base: position 278,676 of record PQAL01000033.1, read on the forward strand.
CGATGGCTGGTGAAGTTGATCTGACCCAGCTCATGGAACGCCACGCCCACAAGCAATGGGTGCTGCCGCGCATAATCACCGAAGGTATCCACCAAATGGTGTTTCATCCCTACCAGCCCGGAAAGCTGGTCAGCCATCCGTTTGGCATGCAAGAGCCATCCGCAGATTTGCCTGTGATTCCGCCTGGTGATATCCAGCTGGCATTGGTGCCCGGTGTGGCTTTCGACCAACAAGGTTGGCGCCTGGGGTATGGAGGCGGCTATTTCGATCGCTTTCTAAATAAATTCGCCGGTGTCAGCCTCGGAGTAGCTTTCCAGGCAGTGCTGTTTGACCAGCTCCCGCACGGGGAAAACGACATAAGAGTACAATGGATTGTTACCGAAATTGGACTACTGGAACCCGTCGAAATGAATTGACGGATCACTGTTTTCACAGCCAAATTGATCACAGCATATTGGACTTTCGCTTAAGCTTGCGGATCGAGGTCGCCTACTGTTATGTTGGTCTATCCAAGTTTGTCTATCCCATAATGGATAGCCATGATCGCAGCCTGTGTACGGTCGGGGACTTCTAGCTTGGTTAAGATCGCACTTACATGATTCCTTATGGTTCCTTCGGATAAATGTAACTGTTCTGCGATCTCAGCATTCGAAAAACCATGAGCAATCAGGTGAAGGACTTCTACCTCACGCTCAGTTAATTTTTCGGTGATTAAAGTATGTGGTGCTACCTGACTGTCGGTAACCTTTTCCAGGATTTTACCAGCGACCATCGGATCAATATACGATTTCCCATGCAATGTACCATGGATGGCTTCAATCAGCTTCTCCCGAGGGATGTCTTTCAACAGATAACCGCAAGCCCCAGCCCGAATTGCATCAAAAACCCATTCATCGTCTTCAAAGGTCGTCAAAACCAGCACCTTCACCTCAGGTGACTTGCTGACGATACACCGGGTAGCTTCCACACCGTTCATACCAGGCATTTTCAAATCCATGAGCACCAGGTCAGGCTGTAATTCTGCAACCAGCTCAACTGCTTCTGTGCCATCCTGGGCTGATCCGACGACTTCAATATCCTTTTCCAGTTTTAGCAGCAGTTCCAACCCATCCCGAATGATGGCTTGATCATCGCAAATCACAACTCTCATTGCAGACATCCTTTAATCGTCAGGTGAATATTTGTCCCCTGCTGGGGTTGGCTGTTAATGGTCAATTCACCCCCAACCAATTTCGCACGCTCCTGCATCCCGGTCAAGCCGAAATGCCCGGCTAATGAATTCACCTGCGGATTGAAGCCGATACCATCATCCTGAATTACGAGATCGATATCCTTATCAAGATTTTTTAAATGAAAGATTAATTTTGTTGCACGAGCATGTTGGATGATATTTTCGATCGCTTCCTGGATGATGCGGTAAAGCGCCTGCTCAACATTGGGCGGTAGGAACAGATCTCCAACCGGAAACGAGCTTTCGATTACAAGATTACCCCTTTGAGCGGCATAATCCAACAGATTTTGAATCGCACCCTGCAGGCCAAGGTCATCCAGTGGGCTTGCACGCAAGGCCTTGATCGCCCGGCGTGTCTCCTGCAACCCGGTCCGCGTGGCTTCCAAGGAGCTGTCGAGGATAGATTTCGCCGTCTCAGGCTCCACATCCCAATAGGCCTTGATCGTTTCCAACTGCACTGACAGGCCACTCAAGGTGTGAACGACCGTATCATGTAACTCGCGTGACATTCGATTACGCTCACGGCTTAATGTCAGGTTTTCAAACGTGCTTGCGTAATGGGCCAATTGTTTATTGGCGACTTGTAATGAAGCATGTTGTTTGCGCAGCAGGTTTATGAGCTGGTTTATGAATATACCGACAACGATAAAACAAACCGTCCGGACTACGATGATAAAAAAGAAATCTGGCTGACGTATTTGTTCCGAAAAGCCGAATGCATAGACTATCCCAACTTCACCTAAATTAACTGCCAGACTGTACAAGATTATGGCAGTAAGGTTGTAATTCCAGGCGACCAGAGCCAGCGCAATGAACAATACGGGTAACTGCCTGAGGATCATCCCTTCCAGGTTCGAAAGAGGTGCGGGAGGCAGGTGGATATTGAACAAGGGAACGACCAGGATAGGCGTGAGGGTGATAACCAGGATCAATAGCGGAGAGAATATATTCCACCGCGATGATAACCAATTTGAGTAGGATAATGCAAGAAAAATTATTGCAGGGATGAAATTTACCAGATAATAACTCGGACTTGGGGAAACTGGCTGATTTGAATAAATCACCAAATCAACGACGAACAACGACAACAAGTAGGCTAACCAAATCCACCCTGCAATTTGAAAAACCCGCTTCCTATCTGAATAATCGCTGATCATTGCCAAATCATATCATATCGTTCTCGAAAGCCCTTGTGATTGAAGTCATGATTGAAAAAGGAATAAATATGACTGCTGTCATGAATACGACGGGTCAATTTAATATGGACTTTACAAAAATCGTGATTGTGGACACTCACGCCCAGGCTGACCTATTTATATAATGACTTTATCACTGCTTTGGAGATAAATATGAAATATACAAACCTATATCAATGTGTCATAATCATTGCGCTTACCATTTCTCTTGTAGCTTGCGGTTTACCAAGCACAGGCAACAACCAAGCGGAAGTAATTGGCTCGACACCTACAAATGCCCTTCCTATTGGAGAGCAATTCAAGGTAACCGCAACCACCGACCCTTCAGATCAACCAGTAAACTTGAACCCTAATGATGATGAAAGTACAAGCAGCTTTGTATTGAGCAGTCCAGTTGTGGATGAAGGCGGGGAGCTGCCAGTCGACTATACCTGCGATGGTGCGGGAGTGACGGTACCCCTCAGCTGGACAGGTGCACCAGCGGGAACACAAAGCCTTGCTTTACTGATGGATCACATCGCCAGCCCGACTGATATTCACTGGTATTGGATCTTATTGGATATCCCCGCAAATATCACCAGTTTATCGAAGGATACCACCGGAATTGGGGTGCTGGGGACAAACAGTAATAATGACCAGACCGAATATTCGCCTCCTTGTTCAAAAGGACCTGGTTCGAAGACCTATACCTTCACAGTCTATGCTCTGTCGTTTGAGCCACAGCTGTCAATTCCCGCCTCCCAGGTAGATCGAGATACATTCCTGGATGCAATTCAAGGGATAACCCTTGCCAGTGCTCAGCTGAATGTCACTTATGCGAGGCAATCTGAGGCGATCACGGAAAGCCAGCCAACTCCGATGGCTTCCAGTCGTGGAGGGCAGCAAGAGAATCGATCCAACCAGAATCAAGGCGGGGGTAAGCCTCCGCAAGAAGCGATCGCTGCGTGTGAGAATAAACAGGAACAGTCCGCTTGCGAGTTTACGGCTCAAAAAGGGCTCGAAAGCGGGGTGTGTGAGACTGTGCAAGATGAGTTGGCTTGCTCACCAAAGCGAAGTGCAAATGACACCCCCCAGGAACCTGGAAATGGCGGGCAACCCAGTTCAAGCCAACCAGATGTTGATAAGGAAGGTTACACGATTGAGCAAGCCATTTCGGATAAAGCCCAGGGCATGACCATCGCTTTCGATGCATTGGCATTTCTCACCGGCGACCTTGGCGCAGACTCGTTCTTTCCACCAGGCAAGGTGGCAGACTTTTGGGGTTTCCAATACCTGCGCGATAACGACCCCAGCCAGATGGGGCATGCCGGAGATTTCTTAACCAGCGCGGCAATGAATATGCTCAATGTCTTGAGTGTTGACCAGCGTGCTCGCCTGGTGGCCTTGGCAGAAAACCAGGTAGATTCGATTAATAAGTACGGTTATATGCGTTTTGTGTTAATGAAAGCTTTCCAGGATATGCTAGAAGGTAACCTGCCTGCTGGGGCAACCAGCCTGGATGTAAATGCAGTAAATGCTTATTCTGCAGAGCTCTATCAGCTCGATGGTGAAATCAGCTACGAGCGCGCCCAGCTATATGGGCAGATGATTAATGACTTTACAGCAGATCAGCAAGCATACCTGGATGCGATGGAAAACAAGGGGATGCTGGACTGGCCGACCGTTCAGGAACCGTCTGATATGCGCTCGCTGGATCGAGAGATAAAAGTAGCTGTGATGACTTATGCTGCGGATATGTACAGCTGGTATGCAGGCTCTATCGATGCCGATGTGTATTTTTGCCCTGAGCGGCATGGCACATACTTCGGTTCTTTCTACCTCAAGGATATTAAAGCAATGAGTGACCCGGGTTATGCCATCCCAACAGATATGACTGGTAATCTTGGCGATGAAATGCTAGCCACATTGACGTCCGATCAGGCACAACTGATCACTGGACTGGTCGAGATCCAAAAACCATCCCTGTTGAATATTGTCGAAACCCGTCGGCAAGTATCGATTGAGTTGCGCAAATTTCTAGAAGGCGACACTGCCGATAAAGCTACCGTCCTATCATTGATGCAGCGTTATGGTGAATTGGATGGTGAGATTATTTACAACATGGCTGTACACTTTTCAGATGTGAATCAGTCGCTTACCAGTAGTCAGAGAGCCGCATTGGATGCGATGCGTGAGGAGTTGCTTGGAGAGCTTAGCCATCCAAATGGCGCTTACCTTTACTCACAAGCAATATCCATGCCTGAAATTCCCGATACGGATTTCTTGTTCAAGTAAACTATGACCAGAACCTTGAGCTTCTTACTCCTTGGGGTAAGAAGCTCAAGGGGGATAGTAGGGATAAATTTTATGAGACAATACTTGATCATTTTCCTAACTATGACTCTTATACTCACTGCCTGCAGCCCTGTAGTCAATGAGAGCTCACAGCGGATTGCCATTCCCACAGCCAGCCTATCGACTGAGATTCCGTTGGAAACACCTGCGTATGTATCCCCAACGGTAAAGGGTGCGTATAATCTGTCGGATTTCATCGCCACCGGGATCCTTGGACGGCCTACCGACACATCCGTCACTATGAGCGTAGTTCCTAAAATGGCGATGGCGCTTTATTGCGAGTATGGTACATTCATGGGGACATACTCCGCTCGCACCCCCTCACAAATAGCATCAGGGGGTATACCTCTTGAAATTCTCATGGATGGGCTGGAACCTGATACGCGTTACTACTACCGCATCCGTTACAATGATTCAGCCGGTCCAGAACATACTTTTATCACCCAACGTTCAACTGGAGGCAGCTTTACTTTCGCAGTCCAGGCTGATTCGCACCTCAATACAGATAAACATTGCGACCCGGATCTCTACCGGCAAACTATGCTCAACATCGCCGTGAGTCAACCTGATTTTCTCATTGACCTGGGTGACACTTTCCGAACTGACAAGCTCAATACGATTAATCCCGAGACAATATCTCAGCTCTACATTGATCAGCGCCAGTATTTTGGTCTGTTATCGGCGTCAGCCTCGTTATTCCTGGCCAATGGTAACCATGAAATGGAGTGGGGCTGGCTCCTAGATGGCAGTGCAGATAACCCGGCTGTCTGGTCAGCTAATTTGCGTAACCAATATTTCCCCGAACCAGCACCGGATAATTTCTACTCAGGGGATACGAATATTGTCGAAAATATCGGTATGCTGCGGGATTACTATGCCTGGAAATGGGGAGAGGCCCTGTTTGTGGTCATCGATCCCTATTGGAGCACTATCACTGACCCCAAGAAAAGCCGCGATAATTGGGATTGGACTCTGGGAGAGACCCAGTACCAGTGGTTCCGCCAGACGCTCAAAACCAGCAATGCGAAATACAAGTTTGTTTTTACCCACCATCTGTTGGGTGAAAACCGGGGTGGCATAGAAGCTGCTCCTTATTTCGAATGGGGTGGGATGAACCGTAATGGCAGTTGGGGTTTCGATACATACCGGCCAAGGTGGGGAGTGCCTATCCACCAGCTTATGGTCGATAACCATGTCACAGTTTTTTTCCAGGGACATGACCACCTATTTGCAAAGGAAGCATTAGATGGTTTGATTTACCAGACTTTACCGATGCCCGCCAATACAAATGATGCTATTCCAAACCAGGAATTCTATCCGTCTGCGACTATGCTTCCTGGCTCGGGGTATTTATTAGTGGAAGTCTCACCAGAGCAAGTAAGTGTGAGCTTTGTTCGTTCTTTTATCCCGCAAGAGGAGAAACCTGACCAGCATAACGGACAGGTCGATTACACATACACAATAACACCCTCGGGTCACTAGAGTCATCCAACTGCCTGCTGGCCAAAGAGGCAGCTATGTCGTTGGAGCTGTAGTTTGTGCTGAGCTTTCCTGAAGGTTTGCCGATATGGCAACAAACAATCACTACTTTTACGCTTTTCACATTGGTTTTGTCAATAAAAACAAGGAGTAGGAACAAAAAGACCGATTTCTGATATCTAGCCATCAAAATAACTGAAGGTAGATATCCACATGGTTGGAATGATATTTTATTATTTAAAAGTAACACTCCCCATTCTTCGGCGTATTTTCATCACATCATGGATTGATATAATCAGACTAAGAACAGTATGGACGACCCGAATTTATCCAGCCGTAATGCGATCGCGTGATTATCATCCTTCATATTTATTGGCTTGTTACTGATCAGTCTTAAACTGATGTACAGCTACCCGGTGCTTGTCTTGGCGTACTCAATCGTGATGTTCTTTTTTGGTGTATCAGCGTTGGTTTACACCTCTATTTAAATCAGGCGTCACCAACCGTTCTACGACTACAAGCCGATGGTCTTTTGGGGTAGAACTACCAACGGCAGGAAACTCAGAAATACATTTACCATAATCAATATCATCGGCTTATGGCTGGTACTGAGCGGGGCAGGGTTGGCTTGCCTAAGCTATCTCAGGATTGAATAGCAGATGATCTGTTCTCGGGCAAAAACCTGACTGTCTTGTAAACCTTTTCAAGACAATCGGGTCTTTTAGTGATCAGTGTCAAGACAAAATCTTATAGATGTGCCGCCAGCCAGTTCTCCACGTCGGTAAGGACGGCTTCATGCTCCGGCTCGTTGAAGACCTCGTGATATAGGCCTTCGTAACGCTTGATGGACTTATCTTTAGAGCTGGCTTTGTCGTAAAGTAGCTGTGTCCCATCCGGGTCAACGAGCTTATCGTTGTTTCCCTGAACAACCATGAAGGGAAGCGTGATTTTCTCAACCTCAGCAGTGACCCGTTTCATGGCGCGCAGCATTTCAGCTGCCAGGCGGGCGGGAGTTTTCCCATGAAAGACGAGCGGATCATTGACATAGGCTGCGACCACCGCAGGATCGCGCGAGACCCCAGTGGCATCCAAAGCAAGAAGGCCTGCTTTGGGGGCGATGGCAGACAAGATCTTGCCCATGGCTATTGTGGATGAAGAAATATTGGCTGGTACCTTGACACTGGCCGCCGAGATCACCGCACCACGGAACTTGTCCTGGTTGTCGAGTAAGTAATAGCAGCTGATCAACCCACCCAGGCTGTGCCCAACAATGAAGATGGGTTTGCCTGGCTGCCAGCTCTTGACCATGTTGTAGTAGATCGTCAGCGGCTCGGTGAAGTCTTCGAAGCGGGTAATCACCTCGCGCTCGCCATCCGATTTGCCGTGACCAATATGATCCAGGCTGTAAACTGCATACCCGAGCGGCACGAAGTGATTCACGACGTTCATATACCGCCCACTATGCTCGCCCAGCCCATGCACCACGAACAAAATGGATTTAGCTTCCCCGTCAGGTAGCCAGGCCTGGTAATAAATGCTGGCTTCATGAGCGTCCTTGAAGGTACCTTCCTGATGATTCATTTGTCCTCCTTAATATTTTTCATGTATCAATATCCATTTGGATATAAAAAAAAGCAAACCGCGATGAATGTTCAAAAGCAAACCGGTTATTCACACCATCGATTATCCGTGTTGGCCGCCGAGCTTAACCAAAATAAGACCAGGGCCTGAATATGGATTGGATGAGCTGTATTAAACTAAAGTTTACTAACTCGTTCTAAAATGGGATGCTTGCTTATTGGAATTATTATAGTACAACTTCGTCGTGCTATGGGTCATCTGAATGCCCTCACCAGCGTTCTTGATCAACATTGCTTGGATTTCACACGCGTAATCTGACCACCAGATATGAAAATTGCAATTTTTACCTCTTTGGCAGGTCTGTTCATTACGGGTAAATACCCTGTGCTGTTCTTTACGAGATTAAAGGGGTACCATGCGGTACAATTAGCCCCGAGGTGGAGATATGTTCGGACAAACAGACCAACTGAATTCGCGACTTGCCATGATCAAATCGATCCTGCCGGTGGATTTACAGCATCCATCAGTGCTTAGTGTCATACAGCTGGCATTGGCAGAGGACCTGTCTGCCGAGGGTAAACTGGAAGCCCATCCTGCCCAGGGAGATGTCACCAGCATGGCAACCATCCCGGCCGATGCCAGGTTGAGTGGCTATTTTCGGGCGAAAGCCAATGGAGTGGTGGCGGGAATGCCGATCGCTGAAGCAGTGTTCCAACTGGTCGATCCTACCATGACCTTTCGGTCTTCCACGAAAGATGGCTCGCAAGTTGAAAAAGGCCAGATACTGGCAGTGGCACAAGGTAGTGGCAGAAGCCTGCTGGCTGGTGAGCGGACAGCGCTAAACTATTTAGGGCGGCTCTCAGGGATTGCCACTCTAACCCGCCGTTTCGTCGAAGCCGTCAAGGGTACCAAGGCGATCATCCTCGACACGCGTAAAACTGGACCGGGCTTACGCATGGTGGATAAATACGCGGTGCGCATGGGCGGGGGACAAAATCATCGCGTGGGGCTGTTTGACATGCTGCTAATAAAAGATAATCACATCAGTGCAGCAGGTGGGATCAAGCAGGCTGTCACCCGGGCCCGCGAGCTATTTGGCAACAGATTTGCCATTGAAGTGGAAGTCAAGAACCTGTCAGAATTAGACGAAGCCATTAATCTGCATGTCGACCGTATCATGCTGGATAACATGGACCTGGATACGATGCGTAATGCAGTGCAGATGACCCGTGGGCGTGTCCCACTGGAGGCCTCAGGGAACGTCAACCTGACCAACGTGCGTCAGATTGCAGAAACTGGAGTGGATTTCATCTCGTCAGGGACTCTCACCCACTCTGCCCCCACTCTTGACATCAGCATGAAAATAGGATAAATTATGTCCAGAATCTATGGTTGATGCATAGATTTGGAATTGGAGCGCGTGAAATGACTGTTGAAACGATGTATCAGGATATGAAAAGCAAATTGGAACGGGTGGTACCCGATTTTGAGCTACGTTATAAGGCTGAGTTGGCGGAAGAGATCAACCAGCTTAAAAAGGAAAGGAACGCGGTTATCCTGGGGCATAACTACATGGAACCGGCATTGTTTTATTCCATCCCCGATTTCCGCGGCGATTCGCTAGACCTGAGCCGTAAAGCTGCCCAAACTGACAAGGATGTCATTGTCTTTTGCGGGGTACGCTTCATGGCCGAGACGGCCAAGCTGCTCAACCCGACCAAGACAGTGCTGCTCCCCTCCGAAAAGGCCGGCTGCAGCCTGGCAGCCAGCATCACTGCCCAGGATGTGCGTGAGTTACGGGCTCGTTACCCGGGTGTGCCAGCCGTGGCGTACGTGAACACTTATGCGGATGTTAAAGCCGAAGTGGATATTTGCTGCACTTCCAGCAATGCCAAGGCAGTGGTTGAGTCACTCCATTCGGACACGGTCATCTTCCTTCCGGATGAATACCTGGCGCGCAATGTGGCCAAGGAAACTGGTCGACATATTGTTTTCCCCACCTTGCAGGACGGAAAAAACTCGACCACGCTGGATTACCAGCAGGTAGGCAACCATGACACGATGGTTGGCTGGCGTGGGCGCTGTGAGGTGCACGAGAAATTCACCGTCAAGGATATCGAAGCTGTGCGTAAGCAATTCCCCGAGGTGGTCATCCTTTCCCACCCAGAGTGCAGCCCGGAGGTCGTGGCAGCTTCCGATTTTTCAGGGGGCACGAATGCCATGATCCGCTATGTAAAGGAAACCAATGCACCCCAATATCTGGTGCTGACTGAATGTGCCATGGGCGATAATATCGCCGCGGCCAACCCGGAGAAAGATATGCTCAGGCTGTGCTCGGTACGCTGCCCGCATATGAACCAGATCACCCTGGAAGACACCTTGAAAAGCCTGCAACTTAACCAATATGTGATTTACATTCCTGAAGATATCCGAGTGAGGGCGGCGCAGGCTGTTGAGCGCATGATTGCCATCGGGTAGAGGGGGAGGTTGAGGAGATGCAAACCGATGTATTAATCATTGGCTGCGGTATCGCTGGTGCAACGGCAGCCATTCGTTTGTCGCGGGATACCCAACGCCAAATCACCGTAATCACGCGTGCCGAAGAGGCTCTCGACAGCAATTCGAGCTATGCCCAGGGAGGCATCGTCGGGAGGGGGACTGACGATAGTGTCGAGTTGCTTGAAGAAGATGTGCTTACGGCGGGGGCGGGGCTGTCATACCCGCCGGCTGTCCGACTGTTGGCTGAGCGTGGCCCCGAGCTGCTACAGGATGTGATCATCGGGCAAGCAGGCCTGGAATTTGACCATGATGAACAGGGTCACCTGGTTATGGGATTGGAAGCAGCCCACACGCGCCGGAGGATTCTGCATGTGGGAGACGGCACCGGTGAAGCCATCATGCAAGCGCTGCTAAAGAAGCTGGAAGGCATACCGAACATCACCTTGCTCACCAAGCATACCGTGGTAGACCTGATCACCTTCCCACACCATGCCACCGATCCCCAGGCAGTATACCAATCACTCACCTGCCACGGGGCGTATGTGTTCGACCAGGAAACCCGCAAGGTAATCCCAATCCTTGCCCGTAAAACCGTTCTGGCCACGGGTGGTGTGGGGCAGATCTACCTGAACACCACCAACCCGACCGGAGCACGCGGCGATGGTGTGGCAATGGCCTACCGGGCTGGGGCGAATATCATCAATTCTGAATATGTACAATTTCACCCCACCGCGCTGAGTAGCTCGGATGCTACAAAATTCCTGATCAGTGAAGCCGTGCGTGGTGAGGGGGGCATCCTGCTCACTCCACAGGGGAAGCCCTTCATGGCTAAATACGCCCCTGAATGGAAAGACCTGGCCCCGCGTGACATCGTAGCCCGGGGGATCTATTCGGAGATGGTGGATAAAGGCTACCCATACGTCTTGCTCGACATCGCCTCGCATAAACCTGCCAAGTTTATCCGCGAACGCTTCCCGCATATCTATGCTTTCTGCAAGAATCAGCGGATCGACATCACCCGCCAGCCAATCCCGGTGGTGCCAGCCGCACATTACTTCTGCGGCGGTGTGCAGGTGGACTTGACCGGTCGCACGAGCATTCCCAACCTGTATGCGGTGGGCGAAGTGAGCTGCACCGGCGTGCACGGAGCTAACCGGTTGGCGAGCACTTCCCTGCTGGAAGGATTGGTTTGGGGGGTGCAGGCAGCTGAAGATATCCGCGCTCAATCGCCAGCCTTGCTGCTAAATGACCAGGATGTACCGGAATGGAACGATAGCGGGCTGATCTACGAGCCTGATCCGAACCTGATCCACGCAGATATGTACAGCGTGCGGAACCTGATGTGGCATTATGTGGGTCTCGTGCGCAGTGAATATCGGCTGAACCGGGCGATACGTGATCTTCGCCAGCTCTGGCTGGACATCGAAGAGTTTTACCGGAAAACCCGCCTGAGCGACGAGCTGATCGGCTTGCGCAACAGCGTGCAAACAGCCTTGATCGTGGCATATGCTGCTCACCGAAACAGGTATAGTCGCGGTTGCCACTACCGCGAAGACAGCCACCCCCAGGCTAAAACCGCCACATCTCCCGAAGCAGCCAACGTCAAGCTCAGTGGCGGGCTGGGCTAGGAACCCAATCCACGCATAGAAACCCCGGACATCCCGATGCCCGGGTAGGTTGATCAGCAACCCTGAAGCAAGGTTGCTGGAATACCCGATATATTGAATCGGATCTTTATGGTTTTATTGTGATTCTCTCCACCGATTTTTTCTCACCTGGCCAATAGAGCAGGCGCTGGCTGGAGCGCTTTATTTCGTAGCGTCCATCACTCACCCGTACACTGTAACCGTGCGGGTATTGATAATTAGGCACGAAGATTTCGGTGGGGGCGGTGATCTGGGGATCAGGCCGGAAGGCCATATGGAAAACACGCCTGCGTGGGTTGAAACCTGAACTTATTAGCTTTCCCGCCGTGGCAACTGGATAGGGGCGTACCACGGCTTGTAAGGCACGACCGCCTGAGTTGATATCCCGCGGGTTACTGCGTTGGTCTGGGCTGTAGATCGACAGGTCTTCGTCGTTCCACTGGTCACCATGCAGGTTGGTATTATCGGGGGAGTAATTCCACAGGCTGTAATTGAGCAGGTTATCTTCCACCGCTTGCATGCTGCGTTGGAGAGCCTTCAGCTGGATGCTGAAGTCACCCGTCTGATAGGCGTGTTTCTCGTGCAGGTCGTAAGGGATGCCAAATTCACCCAAAACGAATGGCACGCCGCTCAGGCGTCCCTCAGCCTGCTGCTTGAGCGTGGCAAGCTGTGAACGATATGATCGGCGGATGCCTGGCGGTGTAAAAACTGCCCGCCGGCTCAGGCTGTTGACTCCAATCCAGGGGGTGTACTCCTTTTTTACCAGCACGAAGGCATCGTACCAATGCGGCGCGTAGACCACCTCCGTGGCTTCCTGGGCATCCATGACATACGGCGGCTGGTCCGGTTCGGTCTCGATGAAAATCAAAGCACCAGGGTGTACATCATGAATAGCTGCAGTGAATCGGCGGTTAAATGGCCGGTAGTAATCCTCCGCAAAGCTGACTGATTTGCCATTTACCTGGGCGAAGTAGTCAGGTCGCAGCAGGTGAGGCTCACCTGCTGCATCAAAGTCCCATACACCGTGTTGTTTCCAGATACAGTCGTATCCCGGAAGCCAGGCATGCGAGCCGAATTCGTTCAGGCGGCGCGTTCCTGTTTTCTTCAGGCTGGCCAGGCCGATCGACCAGACATCAACCTCTTGCGAGATGCCTGCAGCTAGAAGCATCGATTGGTAGGGAGTCGGAGATAGGTCAAGCGAAACCGATCCATCGAGCGAATTGAGGTCCTTCCAACCAATGAAGCCACTGGATGGCTCGTTCAAGCTATCGTAGCCAAGCACATTAGGCTGGTCTTTCACGCGCACAGCCACCTGGCTGATTGCATCGATGTAATGGCGTTGCAGGTACTCCTGTGCGGGCTCACCTTCGATCATGGTCTGGGGAGCAAAGTCATTCCCGGCGAAGAAGAGGGTGAACATGGTGGCGCAGGCGAGCTTTGATGTATTGGTATGCCAGGCCATGCGTGGGTAGGGCGAGGGATGGGTGGCGTGCACCAGCGCTGCGCCTGTTTCGGTGAAGTGGGTGATATCCAACCCCACGGCTTCGAGTGTCCAGCCTGGTGCGCCATCACCGCCCGAGAACCGGCTCCACACATCTTGGTGAGGGTCAATGAACAGGTAAAAACCGTATTGAGCGGCTTTTCTGACTACTTCAACCAGGTAGTCAAGGTAAGCGGAATCGTATATCCCTGGCCCCGCATGCTCGATGCCTTCCCAGGTGACCACCAGGCGTAGGAAATTAAAACCCCATTCACGCAAGCGTTCCAGGTGTTCATCTGCATGGGCTATAGGGAATGGACGGCCGATAAAAGACACCTGGCGATGATCAAAAAAACCTTCTTGAGTGTATGTAGCCCCAGGAGGCGTATAGGGCACTTTGCTGCTGCCTGCCAGGTTGACACCGCGCAGCATGACCTGGCGTCCGAAGTCATCATTAAAATCCGTCTTATTTACGAAGATACCCATAGCTGCTCCGGTCATCTTGATGAGAAGACTAAACCAGCCACACATCCTGGCAAGGTCAGTCTTTCCATCTCTTGATTGATTCAGTTGACATTTACTCGAGGAGATTATATACGAAGTTTTATTCTACATGGCGGATACAGGCGCGAAGACCTACCCCGAATACACGGAATTCTGCTGGGCAATAATGGAACTACTCAAGTTGTATCGGTTACGCTGGCTCGCGGATGAATAAGTGGGCGATGAACGATACCAGGCTGACAATGACCGATCCCCAAAATGCGCCCCATGGAACCTGGACAACCAGGCCAATTCCCAACAGGCTGCATATCCATGATGAAAACCACAACAAGAACGCGTTGATTACCAGCATGAATAAACCTAAAGTCAGGACGATGAACGCACAGGAGAGCAACTTCAGGATAGGCCGGATAAAGATATTCACCAAGCCCAACACTATCGCCATAACCGCAAAGGCCAGGTAAGCTGATGTACCTTCGATAGACATCAAGCCACGCGGGGCCAGTACCAGATAAGCTATAACCAGACCGATGACCGTGATTACCCAATGAATTAAGAATCTCATGATTATTATCCTTTCCCCGTCTTGTTCCATCCATGAACCCAGGATGGGTTTGCATATATGGTACTTGTGGGCAAGGGTTCTGTCAATCATTGGAAAATTATAGATTTATTAATGGTAAGGCGATGTTCGCTGTGATACATGGTCTACAGGATATTATGTATAATCAAATTGCAATCACCGCCAAGCAATGCGCAAGGTGATTGTCATGGAGGAAAGCTAGCATGGCATCTGAACGCGATCCTGAAGGCAATGAGCTGAGCCAACTGATAAATGCGTATCCGATTTCTGGCAAGAAAGCCCTTGAAATCGGTTGCGGAGATGGGAAGTTAACCTGCCAGTATTCAAACTTGCCAGACCACCTCATCGGAATTGATCCATGTATGGCTGACTTGCAGGCAGCGCAGAATAAAAGATCACCAGGCAAGCTGTATTTAGTCCAGGCTAAGGGCGAAGAGTTACCGTTTAGCAACCGCGTATTCGACCTGGTAATCTTCGCTTCATCGCTTTGATGAATTGAACCACAGGGCATGGTGCATGCCCTACAAGAATCCTGGCGAGTGTTGACACCTCATGGCAGCATGGTTGACGTGCGCCCCTTATGCGTCGATGTGCCCCTGGAAGTGGTTTTTGCGCAGAAGAGCCAATCTGCCGGAATGGTGGATCTTAGCCCGGATATCGGTCGCGACATTGCTGCTGATAAAGCATTGGCAACAGCATTCGCAACACAGCTCTTCCTCGAAACAAGTCTTGAATTTTTCGATTTTAGTTTTTACTGGCATTCTGTCGAGGAAATGAAGGCAGACCTCGATGAAAATTGGAAGGATGAGACAAAAATATCTGAAGATGTATGGCAGAGCGCGGATGAGTTGTTGGCTGAGCATTCCCCAGGTGCTAAACTCCGACTTGCAGTACAGATGAAATTAGGGTTGTATAAAAAGCTTATTATTTTATCAAACGACTGATAAAGAATTTAGTCGCTGGGGCTTATTTACTTCGACCAGCAATTGAAGTGAAGGAAATATATAACAAGTCATGCTAAAATAACGTTAGCGATGGGGTTTTTCTTAAAACGAGGAGGGGAAGGATAACCTCAATACTGAAAGTATCATTGCTTGGGGAGTTCCACATTAAATACGGCGAGACATCGCTGCATGATGTCAATACCCCGCGACTCCAATCACTGCTGGCATATTTACTCCTGCGCCGGGGGATTTCCCAATCACGGGCACACCTTGCCTACATCTTCTGGCCAGACACCACCGAAGCCCAAGCTCGTACGAATTTACGGAACTTGCTTCATCAATTACGGAAGGTCTTACCTGATGCAGATATTTACCTGGGAGCGGACGCTCAAAGCTTGACCTGGCGGGAGGATGCTCCATTTACTGTAGACGTTGCAGACTTCCAGGCTGCCATAAGCGTAGCTGATAAGGCAAGTAAGTTGGGCGACATCCGCGCTTCACGCCTGGAATACGAAAAAGCCACAGCACTCTACCACGGCGACCTGCTACCAAGCTGTTATGACGACTGGATCATCCCGCAGAGGGAAGGGCTGCGACAGGCGTTCCTGAACGCGCTGGATGAGCTGGTGCGCCTGCTCGAAGACCAGCGTGACTACCCGGCAGCGATCGAGAGCGCTCAGCGAATTTTGCGTGCTGATCCGCTGCATGAGGCCACTTACCGGCATCTGATCCGCCTGCATGCCCTCAATAATGATCGCGCCAGTGCCCTGCGCGCATACCATACCTGTGCTTCGATCTTGAAGCATGAGCTGGACGTCGAGCCCAGCGCAGCAACGAAGGAATTGTATGAGCAGCTACTAGGAGAGAAAATTACTCCCCGACTTTTGGTGCCAATTACAAGGGGTTATTTGCCCATGGTTGGACGTGATGCTGAATGGCTGCAGCTACTCCAGGCATGGAAAGCGGCTGCACAAAGTGCCGGCCAACGCCTAATGCTGATCTCTGGCGTGGCGGGGATTGGTAAAACTCGATTAGTGGAAGAACTACTCCAGTGGGCTAACCGACAGGGAATAACCACTGCCAATACCCGCTGTTATGCTGCAGAAGGTTCATTAGCCTATGGGCCAGTGATTGCATGGCTACGCAGCCATCCCTTAGAAATTCTTGACGATTCCTGGCTTTCAGAAATTTCCCGCCTTCTCCCTGAGGTATTGATCCCGCGACCAGACCTCCGGTCGCCCGCCCCTTTGACCGATGCCTGGCAGCGACAACAACTGTTTGAGGCGCTAGCGCGGGCTGTAATTGGATTGAGGCAGCCCTTCCTGTTGATTATCGATGACCTGCAATGGTGCGACCGTGACACTTTTGAATGGCTGCATTTCTTGCTGCGCTATGATCGAGAGGCGCGTTTTCTGGTAGTGGGTACGTATCGGCCAGAAGAAATCACCACTGAACACCCACTAACATCTTTGCTCTATTCACTGAGGAAGGATGAACAGGTTATCGAGCTGGAGCTGCAACCCCTGGATATGGATGCCACCATTAGCCTGGTGCGGCAGGCGGCAGGCACCGAAATAAATGTCGACCAGGCCCTAAAGTTGTTTGCTGAAACCGAAGGTAATCCTTTGTTTGTAGTCGAAACAGTCCGGGCAGGCATGAGCGATCCTCAACAGATGATAAGGGCAACCAGCATTGGAAAACCTGAACAACCAACATCGCCCGACGGTATAAGCCTTCCCCCCAAGGTGCAATCCGTGTTAATGACCCGCCTGGCGCAGCTTTCCACGCCTGCCCGAGAGCTTGCTGGACTGGCTGCCACCATTGGGCGAGAGTTCAGTTTTCCTTTATTGGCTGAGGCCAGTAACCGAGGCGAGGATACGCTAGTCCGCGAGCTAGATGAATTGTGGCAACGCAGGATTATCCGGGAGCATGGAGCTGATGGGTACGACTTCAGCCATGATAAGCTCCGGGAGGTAGCCTATCATAATTCCAGCATCGCCCGGCGAAGACTACTGCACCAGCAGGTTGGCAGGGCTTTGGAAACCTTGCATGCGGCCGACTTGGGATCATTCAGTCACCAGATCGCAGCTCACTATGAACAGGCGGGCTTGCCAGACCTGGCAGCACCTTTCTACCTGCGTTCTGCCCAGGTGGCGCGGCAGGTCTTTGCTAATGATGAAGCCGTATCATTATTAAAACGAGGTATCACGCTTATCGAAGGCATCCAACAAAAAGAGGCTGACCATCCATCAAAGCTGGCATTACAATTGTGGGAAGAGTTAGGTGATATCCACGAAATGCGGGCTGAGCATACGGAAGCAAAATATACCTATGCAGAAGCGCTAAAAAACGTGGCTGTGCCAGATCGAACAGACAGAGCCAGGCTGCACCGTAAGGTGGGCATTGCTTTGCGTGAAGAACGGCAATATGCTGAAGCACTATCAGCCTGTAATCAGGCCGAAGCCGAGTTAGGCATGCAAGCCGAGCGAGAACAAGCAGATTGGTGGAGAGAATGGACAGAAGTACAGGTGGAAAGGATTTGGGCATATTACTGGCTGGCCCATTGGCCCGAAATGGAGCTGCTGGTCGATAAAACCCAACCGGTTGTCCAGGAGCTTGGAGGTGCCAGGTTAAAGGCCAGGTTCTTGATGGCGACCTGCCTGATGCACCTGAGACGGGAAAGGTATGTTGTATCGGATGCAATGCTCGATGATGCGGTTGAAGCAGTGGCAGCCAGCCGTGAATGGGGTGACTTGAAAACGCGCATCGAATGCCGATTTGAGTTGGGGTTTCTACACTTATGGCGGCGAGAGCTGGATGAAGCTGAAGAAAATCTGCAGGCTGCCCTGGAGTTGATTGAGATTTCTGGCTTTGTCCCCATGCGTGTTCTCAGCCTGACTTACTTGACGGTGGTGAATCGATTTCGGGGAAAAGTGGATGAAACCTCTGACTTAGCGATACGCGCCCAGATTGGTGCTGAAACTGCGCATATGCCTGATTACATCGCTGCAGCAAAGGGAAACCTGGCCTGGGTCGCCTGGCGCAAGCAGGACCTGGATCTGGCCAGGGAATTATGCCTGGATGCCGTCCAGGTTTGGCAGCAGTCACCCATGCAGTACCCATTTCAGTGGCAAGCACTGTGGACATTGATCGGAGTAACCAGCGAACTTGGTAATTGGGACGAAGCCTGGTTCTACGTGAGTAAGCTGATTGAACCGACCCAACAATTATTACCAGAAGAGATAAATATGTCGTTGGAAGCAACAATAGAAGCAAAAACGCAGGGGAATGAAATTTTAGCTCGGTCTCACCTTGAGTGTACCATCACAGCTGCTCGCCAGCGGGGTTACTTGTAATTTTTTCAATCATTCTTTCTATATAGCAATAAATTAATAACCCAAAAAGATCAAGCTCGCATTATTTCGCGGGCGCGTATGTGATTAAGCTTCAGAAATCCCAAATAAACGCTGTATCAAACGTTTTTCAAACGCTGAAATTGCTATGATGAGTTTAGATCATGGAGAGAACCAAACAGTAAGCAAACAAAAAACAGTGGAGGAAGTAATGAAAATTCGGATTACGCTCATCGCATTATTTATCGCTGGTTGCATATTTCTAGCGTTTCCCAAAAGTGCAGCAGCCACACCCCCAGACACATTAACCATCGATGTAGATATGTGGGTAACAGGTGAAAATTCTGCAGCAGGTACATTCACCATAAGTGGCGTGGTAGCTGATTCGGGTGTTGCAACCGAGACATTTTTCATGGCAGACGATACCAGCCATGGAGTAAAAACACTGGTCAGTGCTCAGGGCACAATCACCATCAAGTACCAGGTGCAGCTGACCTGGACACCGGATATGGGCATCGCTCAGGGGAGATACACGATCATCAACGGAACAGGTGCATACGCGCGGCTGCATGGGGTTGGGACGACCTACGCTACCCTCGATTTAAGCACTGGCCACTTGCTGGCAAACTACACCGGTACTGCCCATTTCGATTAGGGTGGTGTAGGCGAGCACCGAAAGACGGTTTGGCTTTATGGAGAGGGAGCCGGTCTCCCTCTCCAGTGATGGCCAAAGGTGATTAAAACCAATAGATAGCAAGCCGGAAGCCCGCCAGGGTTCCTAAAGTCACACACATTTTGATTGAAATCGGAACCGGGGCATTGAAAAGAGTGAATGTTAAGGAGAAAGCCATGATACTCGTCGTTGGAGCAACAGGCATATTGGGAGGCATGATCACCAGGCAACTGCTTAGGGAAGGTAAGGAAGTTCGTATCCTGGTGCGGAAGAATTCACCCTCTGAACAGCTGGCCCTACAGGGAATGGCAACCACCGCAAAATCGTTGATTGAGGCAGGCGCTGAACCAATATATGGTGATATGAAGGAGCCTGCCACACTAGCCATCGCATGCAGGGGCATCGAGACGGTCATCACCACAGCCAATTCAGCGATGCGCGGTGGGGATGACACTGTGGATAGTGTCGACCGTAAGGGTAACCGAAACCTCATTGAAGCCGCTGAGGTAGCTGGTTTGGAACAGTTTATTTTCATCTCATTCTTTGGGGCTAGCCCCGATAACCCGCTGCCGCTATTACAGGCAAAAGCAGAGACGGAGCAGAGGCTGATGCAAAGCAAGATGAATTTCACCATTCTCAGCCCCAATTTCTTCATCGAAAGCTGGGCAGGGATGGTGGTGGGAATCCCGCTTCAAGCCAGGCAGCCCATCACATTAGTAGGGCAGGGCACGCGTTTACACTCGTTGATTTCTATGAAAGATGTTGCTGCATTTGCAGTAGCTGTGGTTGGAAATTCCTCAGCGATAAACCAAAAAATGATCCTTGGCGGGCCGGAGCCTCTGACCTGGCAAGGCATTGTTGGAGCATTTGGGAAGGTGTTGGGAAGTGAATTGCCTGTCCAGTACGTTGCACCGGGCACACCCATGCCTGGACTACCTGAGATGGTCCCCGCGGTCCTGGCTGGCATGGAAACATATGATTCACCCATCCCGATGGAGCAGACTGCCCTCAATTATGGTGTGAAAATGACCCCATTAATTACCACGATCCAGGCGATGCTCAATATTCCAGCAGCTTAGTGAGGGATTGACAGGATGACCGATAAAGAGGAAACAAGCCAGCCATCACAGTTATTCACCCTGCGTATGTGGCTGGAAGACCTGGGTGAAGGTCAGATGGATTGGCGAGGGAAAGTCCAGCACATCGGTAGTGGCGAGGTCCGCTATTTTCGGAGCTGGCAGATGCTCCGGGACTTTGTTGAAGATAAGCTGTTCTCGCCTGGCCATGAACCAGGCAACACGAGGTAAGAAGGGATGTATAGATTTACTCAACCAGGCTCAAGGGCATCTCTTGGTTTTAGAGGAAAAATATTTTGGTAGATTTTTATCCATTGGCATTTAAATAAGGAGGAAAAAATGACAATTAATTGGTTATCACTTGTTATTGGGGTAGTGATCGGTTTATTGATCATGGGGGCGCTTGTCTGGCTCATGATGCCTTCAATGATGCTGGTCAGGCACAAGACGGGGCAGGGGTATGGCGATGTCCTCGCCAAATTGAACGAAATTCTGTCGAAGAAAGGAGACTGGAAAGTAGTGCACACCAACGATTACCAGCAAACCACAGCAAATTTTGCTGCACTTGAGAAGGTGTGTAGTGTGAATGTATGCAACCTTCGTTATGCTGCTAGAATTTTAGATGAGGATGGTAACCGAGGTGTCACCGCGTTCATGCCCCTGTCTCTCGGAGTATATGAAGATAAACATGGGAAAGTCTACATTTCACAGCTCAATGTTGGCTTGCTGGGCATGATGTTTGGCGGGACGATCGCAAAAGTCATGAAAATGGCAGGTAAAGATATCAACGAGGTGGTTGGTTCAATTATTGCCCTTAAGTAAGCCGACTCATTAGGATGCCTTCTTTCTCGTTCAGAAATCCATTTCAAGCATTGATGGATTTCTATCATAGGCGCAGAAATTATACGTAAGGCAAGGAATAGGTCATCGACATGCATTCGTAGATTTAATGAAATAGCTAACTTAATTCTGAAGAAACGAGCGTGTGCTCTTGCCTTGTGATGGAATGCTGTATTATTAATTAAAAGATAACTCCTGAAGAATATTTGTGTTTTTAAAAATCCGCCATTTCAGCGGATTTTTTAAAGCCTGCTTTCATTGAGCCAATAACCTGAGATATCGAAATCACTGATTGTTCTTTCCCACTCGAGCGATGGATGAACTATTTGTTGAAGCCATAAGAGGGGTGAAAATCAGCACCTGGACCAACCAGCAATATAAAATCGGTGATGTGCAGGAGATTGGCAGAGCGCAGTGTCAAAAATATCAGAGGTCATTGAAATCCCGATATAATAGCGATAACCATTGGCAACACGAATAAGTCAATTGCTGGCTGAGGAGTATGTAATGCATAGAAAAACCATATTTCACTGGGTCCTGTCCATCGGATTCATTATTGGCATGTTGGTTTCAACCGCAGGTACCCTGCCGGTGCTTGCTCAGGATAATGCCACGCCCGATACCGCTACCATCGCCGGTACCATGCAGTCGGAGCTGGGCTGCAGCGGTGATTGGATGCCCGGTTGTGAAGTGACCAACCTCACCTATGATGCAAATTCCGATGTGTGGAAAGGAATATTCAATGTTACGCCTGGGAACGACCAGGATAAAAATGGGCCGCGCTATAAGGTGGCATTGAACGGCACCTGGGATTGGAATTATGGCAAAAATGCCAGCCGGGGAGGGACGGATATCCCATTGGTGGTGGATGCGCCGATCGAGGTGAGCTTCTATTATGATAATAAAACCCACCTCGTCGCCGACGATTACAACATTCCCATCATTGTGGCGGTTGGTAATTTCCAAACTCAGCTGGGGTGCAGCCAGAATGATGATCTTAACTGCCTGCGCGCCTGGTTGGAAGACCCGGAGGGGGATGGAAGCTATGCCTTCGTGACAAAGTCCCTCAAAGCCGGGAACTACTCCGTTTCGTTGAGCATCAGTCAAAAGGCAGTCGCCAGCAATACTGAACCGCTGAGTTTCACCGTCGCTAAACATAATGATGAAATCTACTTTGGCTACGATATGGTTAAAAACGAGCTGGTTATCAGCACGACGGGTGCCCCCAAGGGCAGCCTGGCCAAGCAAAAAGCCGTGTGGGTCAACCAGGACACGGTGATGTGGAACGTGGTTGGTTCCCCGAAATATTCCTATGCCTTATACTATTCACCCGATGCATCGCTGCAGCTGACCTCAGATGGTATTTCAGGTGGGATCGAGATCCCCCTCACGTATAGTAAATCTGGTCCGGGAGGTGATGTATTCGAACTGCACCCCAACCTGGCAGGCTACTCTGCTTTTAAGATTGACAAAACGGATTTTGAAAAGATCCCTGCTGCGATAAGATCACAGCTGGCGGTGATTGTCAGGAGCGATGCGGGAAAGGTGGTTGATTCAACCGGCCTGCAAACTGCGGGAGTGCTGGACGCTTTATTCAAGTATGACGGTGCCTTAGGAGTGACTGTTGAAGATGGTGTTCCAACCCTGCGCGTATGGGCACCCGCGGCTATCTCGTTAGCGCTCAAGCTGTACGATTCTCCCACGGTGGCAGTCGGCAAGACCATCCCCATGAACCGGGATGAGAGCACTGGAGTGTGGAGCATCACCGGTGATAGCACCTGGATGAACCAGTATTACCTGTACCAGGTTGAGGTTTTCGTCCCTAAAACCGGGAAGATTGAAACCAACCTGGTTACCGACCCCTATTCCATCAGCTTATCCATGAACAGCCTGCGCAGCCAGATTGTGGACCTGGGTGATGCAGCACTCAAGCCCGATGGTTGGGATAAACTAACAAAGCCCAGCCTGGCGGCACCAGAAGACGGTGTGATCTACGAGCTGCACATCCGCGACTTCAGCATAAAAGACGAAACCGTGCCTGAGGACTTGCGCGGAACCTTCCTGGCTTTCACGGTGGAAGATTCATTGGGGATGCAACACCTGACCAGCCTGGCAGAAGCTGGTATGACCACCATACATCTGTTACCAGCCTTCGATATTGCTAGTGTAGATGAGGACAAATCCAAATGGTCAAGCGTGGATGCAGCCCTCCTCGGCACTTATCCTCCCGATTCAGATCAGCAGGCCCAGGCTGTGGCCCTGATCAAGGGGACCGATGGTTTCAATTGGGGCTACGACCCCTATCACTACACCACACCGGAGGGCAGCTATGCCACCAACCCGGAAGGCTCAGGGCGTATCCTGGAATTCCGCCAGATGGTGCAGGCTCTCAATAAGGTTAATCTGCGGGTGGTCATGGATGTGGTCTACAACCACACCTCCCAAAGCGGGCAGGATCCAAAATCGGTGCTGGACAAGCTTGTCCCGGGATATTATTACCGGCTGGATGCTGACGGGAATGTGACGACCAGTACGTGTTGCCAGAATACCGCTACCGAAAATGCCATGATGGAGAAGCTGATGGTCGATTCAGTGCTCACCTGGGCCAGGGACTACAAGGTGGATGGCTTTCGCTTCGACCTGATGGGGCATCACATGCTGCGTAACATGCAGGCAGTAAGAACCGCTCTAGATAGCCTGACGCTGGAAAAGGATGGCGTGGATGGTAAATCAATTTATATCTATGGCGAAGGTTGGGATTTTGGGGAGGTAGCTAATAATGCCCGGGGAGTAAATGCCACCCAATTGAATATCGCTGGGACGGGCATCGGGGTGTTCAATGACCGTCTACGCGATGGCACGCGCGGTGGGAACCCGTTCGAGGATCCACGCCTGCAAGGTTTCAGCACCGGGTTGTTCCTCGATCCGAACGAGGCAGAAGTGCTTACTCCCGAACAGCAGCTGTCAAAATTATTGGATTACACTGATTGGATCAGGATCGGCATGGCTGGCAACTTGCAAGATTTTCAGATCCTACGCTCTGATGGCACACAGGTGGCAGGCAGCCAGGTGCTGTATGGTGGAAAACCAGCCGGGTATACCCTCGATCCACAGGAGAATGTGATCTACGTCTCAGCGCATGACAATGAAACGATCTTTGATGCGGTGCAGGCGAAAAGTGCTGCGAGTGTTAGCCTGGCAGATCGTATCCGTGAAAACCTACTGGCACTCAGCATCCCCATGCTAAGCCAGGGAGTGCCGTTCTTCCACGCTGGTGATGACATCCTGCGCTCGAAATCGCTTGACCGTAATTCATACGACTCGGGTGACTGGTACAACGCCATCGACTGGAGTTATGCCAGCAACAACTGGGGTGTCGGTTTACCCATCGAAGGCTCCAGCTATTATGAGATCTTCAAGCCTCTGTTGGCCAACCCCGCATTAAAACCTCAGAGCACGGACCTTGAGTTTGCCTCCATGATATTCAACGAATTCCTGCAGATTCGTAAGGGCTCGGCACTCTTCCGCCTACAGACTGGCGATCAGATCAAGCGCATGCTAACCTTCCTGAATAATGGCTCGCAGGCCATGCCTGGATTGATCGTGATGCATCTGGAAGATATTGACAAACTCGATCCCAACTTTAGTGATGTGCTGGTTTTGGTCAATGCCAACCCCCAGGCGATCCAATTCAATGATCCATCGCTGGTGGGAAAGGCTTACACGCTGCACCCCATTCAGCAAAAATCAGTCGATTCAAAGGTTAAGGAAGCCACCTTTGATACTGTCAGTGGAATAATCAGCATCCCTGCGATTACCACGGCAGTGTTCGTGGTGGAGCAGAAGGGGTTGCAGTTGAGCGGGCCCGCCGCTCTGGCAGTGGGAACCGTGCTGATCCTGATGATTGCAGGCGTTGTATTCCTGGTGGTGCGAAAGGTATTACCAGGGAGGAAGCCTAACCGATAATTTTCACACCGATCATTTTGATATCACTGTATGGGAATATACAGGATATTCGAAGAAAGTCCGTCCGAGAATCCGACGGATTTTCTTCGTATATGGATATCGATTTACGCCAGGAAGCACAGTCCCTTGGCTGTCTCTAGCTATAGGAATGACCTAAATTTTTTCTTTCTGCTTTATCGGTATCTGCTGTGTGATCATCGACATGTACCTTTTCATGTTGCCTGACACTCCAACACCACTCAATGCAGGTTATTCATAAGACCAACTTTCCTGGTTTCTTCTATTCACCCGAATAGAAACCCCAGGCCAGGTCTGGAAACTGCGAGATAAAGTCTTCAGAGAAGTATTCCTTATATTCTTCTATACCTTGTAGATAATAACCGAAATAAGCGACTGCAAAATGCTTTAACTGGGCAGCTTGGGGTGGATCAAAAACCATCATATGGGTTTTATCGATGAAAGAGATCATTGATTTTTCAGCGGCTCCCAAATTTTCGAAGATAAATTTGGTTTCAACCTGGTAGGGGATGTATTCGTCGTTCGTCGGGGCAATCAACGACACCGGCCTGTCTGCTGCAGCCAAACCTTGTTCCCCATATAACCAGGCGCCATCCGGCGCCATAGGCAATACAGCACGGATGCGTTCGTCGGTGACAGGCTGCCACAGGCCATCGCTACTCGCAGTGATTTCTTCACCCACATGCTGAGTAAATTCATCCCAGTTATCTGCCAGGCTACATGTCATCGCCAGATAGCGATCGGTACCCATTGCAGGTTCAATGAGCGGAGGATTTGCACAGTGTGCCAGGTAATATACCGGATCGATACGCACCCCGCTGAGGACAAGCGAGAAGAAGCCATCCCAGGAATAACCTGTAACACCGGTATGGTCTGTATCGATCACGCCCACTAATCCTTCAGGCTGATTGGTAGCAATTTGGTCCAACGCAAAGAGCATATCGAGAGGGTGATCGATGACGCCAAAATCCCAATTGCTTCCGTAATCCATATCAGGGAAGCGGATGATTGCTGTCACGAAACCATATGAAGCGAGGTGGGCTATGAATAATTTATCACCAGAATTTGGTCCGGTAAGGATCAATGGATAGGGAGCACCACTCATGTCCGCCTTGGCATTGTGGCGAATTGTTCGGCCATCGGCATCTTTTTCCTCTAAAGCGGGGTACCAGATCGTGACGGTAACTTCTCTCCCACCACGAGCTTGATCGACAAGTTTAATTTCACGGTTGCCGGTGTAATATGGTCCAGGTTCCGATAGGGGGAAGCTGGCTGATAATGGCATGTCTTGGGGTGTTTCAGCCTTAATCGGTGCACTGGTAGGGGTTGCTATTTGCGGTTCCTGTGTATCGGTTGGTGGAGTTTCTCGATGAACTACATCTGTCGGATTAATTAAAGTCGAGGTTGCGGTGGGTAAGGAATCGGTGCTGGTGGTACAGGCTGTCAGCACTAATGCCAGGCAAAGGATGCTGGCTGATAATGTTACAAATCGCTTTTTGTTCATCGTTGCCTCCCATTTGCTTTATTGGTTGATTACGGAAATGATCAATGATATCGACTTGTAGACTCTTGACATCCACAGCTCTGTCGAATCACTAAATTGGTGGGCAATACTGCATGGTGTACGGAAGGTTTCTTCCCAACTATCAGGTCTTTGAGCATTTTCATAGCTCTCAATCCCATGAGATATGCTGGGGCAGATACAGTGGTTAATGCTGGGCTGACCATCTCTGCGAGGGGGATGTCATTGAAGCCAACAATAGCAATATCCTTCGGGACATGCAGACCAGCTTGTTGAAGGGTGCGCATAGCGCCGGACGCTAACAGGTCAGAAATCGCAAAGATCGCTGTAGGTGGTGGCTTATTTGCCAGCAACATGCGCGCACCTTCAGAGCCAGCGGATGTATCGAATCCATGGATGAGGGCGATTAAATCAGGGCTGCCAGAGATTCCCCATTCATGCAGTGCGCGATGATACCCCTGATTGACCGGAGTTACATTTTTCAGGTCTATTGCATAGGTAATCAGCCCTACCCGGCGATGGCCATGTTCAAGTAGGTGGCGAGTGGCTAGGTAGCCGGCATTTTCCAGGTCAAATGTAACCGAATACCTGGATCCGCCAAGCCAATCAGCGACGACAAGCGGCAGACTATTGGTTTGACTTTCTCTAATCGATGGATTATGCTCGCTGAATGGGCTGTCATCCTGTGAGGCTAACAAAATGCCATCCACGTTTTTTGCTACCAGCTGTGCATAAGAACGTTGCACCTCGTCAGGATCATCATGAGAAACGCATATGAACAGCATGGTGAAGCTTTTTTTTGCGACTGACTCGATCCCCTGAAGGAATGGATGATAGAACGGGTTGGTTAGGGAGGGGATGATTACACCTACAGTATGGCTGGACAAGGTATTAGCAATTTTTTCGAGGTGCTCGGCATTGTAGGGGAGGACTTTGGTTGCCATTCCCTGGCGAATTTCAACCAATCCGCTGGCTTCCATCTTATGATAAGCGCTGCGTACGGTATGGAGGTTAATCCCCAGGCGGTTGGCGGCTTGGCGAGCCGAAGGAAGGTGCTCGCCTGGTTGTATCTGCCCACTGGCAATCAACCAGATCAGCTGCTCTTTAAGCTGGAGCACCAGAGGTGTATCTAAAGAAGGGTTGAGATGAATTTTAGCAAGGATATCCATGTGAGTGACGGATACGCATAAATAGTTATACTGTTATATTACAATATAAGAGTTGGCAAGTCAAGTATCAGTGAGGCAGCAATTCATTAGTGCTTACAGCGAGGCTCTTCCTCGCTTTTATGCGATATGCCGCCAAATATTATTCGTGTCAGCGACGGGGACCAGGGATATTAAAAAGAAAGACGCCTGGTTAGGCGCCTTTCTCAGGTAGCAGGGCTTGGATTCCAGTGCTTCATGCAGGAACATCCAGGTTTTGAGCGAGATACCCTTTTCCGCAAGTTCTGACCTTCAATCCCGCCTTTTTGAGCCAGCCCGACGAAGAGTGGTTTCTGAAGGCTTGAGTGGGAGAGAATGGTTGATTGAGGTGGTTTTCAAATGACCATCAATATTCGTCAGCCTATTGAGGATAATCAGTTGTGAATGCGTGCTGCTGGAGCAACCCTAGGGATTGTCTGTATGGCTTCAAAACCAGCTAATTTTCGCCTCTCCACGGCACGCCCCAATAA
Source organism: Anaerolineales bacterium (assembly GCA_003105035.1). Taxonomy (NCBI): domain Bacteria; kingdom Bacillati; phylum Chloroflexota; class Anaerolineae; order Anaerolineales; species Anaerolineales bacterium. The sequence goes on from PQAL01000033.1 coordinate 307,276, forward strand.
GCGCTCAATCGTTTTTACCATCGGCAGGTCATCCTGTGTAACAAGGGTGAGGGCAGTTCCTTGCCGGGCCATACGTCCGGTTCGGCCGATGCGATGGGTATAAGCATCGAGCGTATCGGGCATATCAAAGTTAATTACATGTGAGATTTGCGTTACATCGATCCCGCGTGCTGCAATATCTGTGGCAACCAATATCTTGATCCTTCCGGAACGGAAACTGTCCATCGCTTGCTGCCGCCGGTTTTGAGATAGATTTCCTTGCAGCGAGGTGGCTGGTAGACCTGCCTTGACGATCTGCTCGGCCAGCTTTTTTGCGCGGTGTTTCGTCCGGGTAAAGACCAACACCTGACCACTGCCCGACTTACGCAGCAAAGCCAGCAGCAGCTCTGTTTTATTGGTCTGATCCACTGAGTACATCGCGTGTCCAATCGTCTCTACCGGGCGGGTGACTCCCAGATCAACCTTCACCGGATGGTCCAATAGCTCATCTGCTAATGAGCGGATTTCAGTCGGCATAGTGGCTGAGAACAATAAAGTTTGGCGTTGTTTGGGTAAGGCGGAAAGGATCCGGCGAATATCGGGTAAAAATCCCATATCGAACATCCGGTCGGCTTCATCAATGACCAGGATCTCAACTCGGCTAAGGTTGACCACATTCTGGCCCATCAGGTCCAGCAAACGACCGGGGCATGCGACCACAATTTCCGTCCCTGCCCGTAACCCCTTGATCTGGGGTTGGTTGCTGACGCCGCCATATATGGTCATACTATGAAAACCGGTCTGGCGTCCCAGCATCGCAATGGTGGTGTGGGTCTGTTCAGCTAGCTCGCGGGTGGGAGAAAGGATGAGCACACGCAGCTTTCCCCGCGGTCCGCTAAGTAATTGCTGCAACATGGGCAAGACAAAAGCGGCGGTCTTCCCCGTTCCCGTCTGGGCTAAGCCCAATACATCACGACCCTCCAGGATAGGAGGTATGGTATGAAGTTGAATAGGTGTAGGTGTGGAATAACCAGCACTGGAAATTCCCGCATTGATCTGCGGGTGAAAAGCAAATGAAGAAAAGTTCACAAAAAGGTCCTTTTTGGCGTAGTTTGAGCCAAGGCGAACCTTAGCCCGTCCGTGTCCATTACGGATATATTTTATCCATTTCAGGAGGGAACGTGGGATTATACCACAAAAAAATATAAAAACACCGAGACTCAGACTTTGCATACAGGAAGTGATCTTACCAATATCTCACCTTTGGACCAAATAAAAAAAACCATAGCCCGACGAGCTATGGTTTGAGATGAGTAGCGGTGTTTCGGTCAAAAATCGCCCTCCAGATTCCAGTGCTGTGCTGCAAGGACCTCAAATAAAAATCCGTCTAGTGGATAGACGGATTTCGTTGATGAGTAGCGGTGTTTCGGTCAAAAATCGCCCTCTAGATTCCAGTGCTGTGCTGCAAGGGCCTCAAATAAAAATCCGTCTAGTGGTTAGACGGATTTCTTTGATGAGTAGCGGGGCTTGGATTCGAACCAAGGACCTTCGGGTTATGAGCCCGACGAGCTGCCACTGCTCCACCCCGCATCATTTATCTGCCCTTCTCAGAGCGGGCGGAATTATAGCACGCCCCCTGCATGACGTCAAGGAGACTTATCTGTCTGATCCACAAATAAGGAGAGCCACACCTGCCAGTTCTGGATCACCTGCGGAGTAACCACAGGCGTAGGGGTAGGCTCAGGAGTATAACCAGGCTGTTGGATGGGTACGACGACAATATCCCCTTCCTTACCGAGATGGCCGTAGTTGTAAGCCCAATAATATACTGCAGCTTCAGAGGTGGCATAGGCCACCTGGGTTTTCAAGGCTTGCTGTGTATCCACCAGGCTGGTCACGCGCGCGCTCACGCTTTCTTTTTCAGCGGTAAGGCGGCGAAGCTCAGCCATGCGGCTGTTAAAATCGGTCACCAGTAGGATTAAAACAACGAATCCACCAAGGATCAAAATGGGTTTCAATCCTTTTCGGGGAATTTTCATAGCTCCATCTTACTCCAGCCAAAGACTTCGCGCAAGGGAAATAAAAAACCCTGCCAAAATGATGCAGGGAGTGTGCCAGTGCCGAAGGAGGGATTTGAACCCTCACGAGCGTGATGCCCACTACGCCCTGAACGTAGCGCGTCTGCCAATTCCGCCACTTCGGCAATAAAACAAGAACCAGGGGTGAAGCGAATTTTACCTGGATTTTTTGTTTTGTCAACCTCGAGTAGCATGCTATAATCTTTAATGGTCAAGAACATGGCTCCATTATTTGAGCAAGCCATCCTGCTGCTTTCGGCACCCACCGGAAACCTGGTATATGCACTGATCCTGGGATTTTGTGTATTTACTGCCCTGATCGCCTTCCTGTACGCCACAGGAAACCAGTCTTCTCCCACCAGCAAACGCATGCAGTTTGGTCTCGTCATGCTGTTTGCGATCCAGTTGGTATTGGGGATCTCTGTCTTGTTGGGCTGGTTGGGGGTGATTGACGAGCATAATTTCCTGCCACCCATCGACCGTATGCTAGCCTTGCTAAGCTTATTGCTGATCATCTGGTTGTGGGTCTTTCCCGATCCCCATCCAAGGGAGGATTGGCTAGCCACACTGATTGGTGCGATCTTGGTTGTGTTTGGTCTGGGTAGCCTGTTCTTATGGATATACCTGGGTCCGCAGGGGAGTTATAATTCCACACTTTATGCAACACTGGCCAATGTTATTGGATCCGCCCTGCTAATTGCTGGCATCATTCTGCTAGCATTCCGCCGGCCAGCTTATTGGAGTTTCGGTATCCTGATGCTGGTAATTTTACTGGCCGGATATAGTTACCAGATAATCTTTGGAGATGTAGAAGCAGATTATGGCTGGTATATCCACCTGGGTCAGATACTAGCATATATCGTGTTGTTGGCATTGCCCCAACGCCTGGTGGACTTAAGGCCAGTCAGCAAGGCCAAACCTGAATTACGTGTCTCTCAGGCTGGAGCAATCTTGATCAGCCCCGCGCTGATCCAATCACTTACGAGCTTACTGACCGAGACCTCGCCTCAGGAGTATTACCAGGAAATTACCAGGCTGGTCGCATACTCCATGGATGCCGATTATTGCTTGCTGATGCTTCCTCCCAAAAGCGGTGATCAGATTATTGTGCCTGTTGGGTATAACCGGCTGGAGGATAAATTAATCGAGGGGCTTTCTAGCGAGGGGCAGGTCATCCCGACCATCGTAGAAGCAGTCCGCAATGGAAAAACGCTGCTGCTTTTCCGCGAAAAAGAGCCTGAGCTAAAGGTTCTATCACACGGGTTTGGTCTACAACAGGTTGACCAGCTCTTAACCATCCCGTTTCAGCCCAAGGGTACCAATGCCGTTTTGGGATTGGCTATCCTTTCCGGTTCGGCTGGTCGAAAATGGAATAACGAGGATGCTGATCGAATGATTGCGATTGCCCAGGAATACTTATCCCTGGCAGGGCAATATACGAAGGGCGTGGGGTTACAGTCTGATCAAACGGAATTGTTACTGAAGCTGAAGAAAGCCGAAGCATATGCTGACCAGGTTCGCCTGGAGTATGCGCAGTTGAAGGCCAAGTACGATTCGGTCAATGCAAGTGGGGCCGTCGCGGTACCCCTGGCTGTGGAAATGGCTGCATTGGCGGAAAATCAGAAAAACCTGCAGGAAACCATCGCTGAACTGGAAAAGCGCAATCGTGCGCTGGAAACCAGCCTGACTACAAGTAGGCCATCGGTGGAGGAGGTTGAGCAGCTCAGGCAAGAGCTACGCTCGGCACTGGTTGACCTGGCACGTATTCCAACCACGCTTTCTAAATCTGACCAGAAGATGCTGGAAATGCAGCTGTCTGCTGTGAAGCGACTCGATGACATGCAACCAGTGGAGTTGATCAGCTCGATTGCCCAGGAATTCCGGCAGCCGTTGTCTTCGATTATTGGCTATACCGACTTGCTGCTGGGTGAATCAGTGGGTTTACTGGGTGCCGTGCAGCGCAAATTTGTCGAAAGGGTGAAAGCCTCTGCAGAGCGTCTGAATATCCTGTTAAATGAAATTGTGCAGGTGATTTCTATTGATGGTGGAAAAGTCGATCAGACCCAGGTTAGCGTGGACCTGAAGAAAGTAGTCGAGGAAGCTGTCAGCAATGTCGCGGCACAGATCAGTGAGAAAAGTATCAACCTGCGCGTTGAGCTCCCTGATGACCCACCAGCCGTTCTGGTTAATCAAGATGCACTCATCCAGATCCTGGAAAATCTGATCGAAAATGCCTGTTTGGTCACGCCAGCGGGAGGCCTGATCAGGCTGCTGGCCAGGGAAGAAGCCCCGGAAAACATGGGGAGGTATATGCATATCTCTGTGACCGACCAGGGGGGAGGCATCGAAAAATCAGATATTTCCAGGGTTTTCATGCGTCGCTATAAAATGGAGAACCCACACATCCAGGGCATCGGTGATATTGGTGTTGGGCTTTCAATCGTAAAATCACTGGTTGAGTTGAATAAAGGCCGTGTGTGGGTGGATAGCTCTGAAGGGGTAGGGTCAACCTTCAGTGTGCTATTGCCCCTGACTGTAAACCAATCTGCAACAGGAAATCTTTCCACCTCTTCCGGGTAATACTTTAAATTCACTGGAAACCTTTTTCGAGATGGCACCGTTAAAAGGTAGTTAGCGGCTATCCCCAGTATTTCAATTGTAAAAATGATCGCCCGGCATGAAAATTGCAACTATTACTGGGAATTCGGATAGCGATCGCATGGACTACATCAAGACACACCAACAAACACTTCGGGCATTCAAATGAAAAAAGCTGGTTTCTTAATCATTGTCATGCTCCTGCTGACAGCCGGAATTTGCACCTTACCCGGGAAGTTGGCTGTCCCGAGTGCTAGCCTGATTGGGCGTAACGATTATGCACTGGTCGCGCCGATCAGCATAAGCCCGACTCCTACCCCGTTTCAACCCATCCCCCCGACCCAGGTGATCATCCCGACTTCGATTGCACCGGAGCCAACTGCAACTGCAGCCCCACCCACACCTCTGCCAGAAATCAGATTTATCTCAGATGAAGGGCGTAGCTGGGCAGATTATCCCGGCCCGAGTGTCTGGCCTGATATTGACATCCCTGCTCCAGCGGGTCTGTTTTCCCATCCCGAAGGACAGGTGAATATCCTCTTGTTGGGCTCAGATCAGAGGCCAAATGATGAAGGATTCCGGACCGATACCATCCAGCTGCTTACCATAAACCCCCAAGGTGCTACAGTCAAGCTGACTGCTTTTCCACGTGACCTATATGTCTACATCCCAGGCTACACTGTTCAACGGATCAATACCGCCATGGGTTGGGGCGGATTCGATGCCCTGGCCGATACGATGGAGTATAACTTTGGAGTTCGACCCGACTACTATGTACTGGTCAACCTTTGGTCATTCAAAGATTTTATCGATTCCATCGGAGGCATCCGCATCAATATTGGCCGTGACCTGTGCGACCAGCGCGATGCGTTTGGCTGGTATTGCGTGTCTGCAAGTGAAATGTGGATGGATGGCGAATCGACGTTGTGGTATGTTCGCAGCCGCTACACAACTAGCGACCTTGATCGCGGCAGGCGGCAGCAAGAAGTGCTAGATGCGATTTTTGACCAGCTGATGAAAATGGATTGGCTATCACAAGCCCCAGAGATATACGAAACATATAAAGATAGCATAAATACCAATATGACTTTCGATGAAATTTCCAGCTTATTCCCCATCGCCTACCGTGTGGCAGATACCCATGGTGTTGATGGCCGGACGATCGGCTCAGGAATGGTTTCCAGCTGGACGAATACCTATGGGGCAATGGTGTTGGTACCCTTGCGGGACCTGGTGTTGGATACGATGCGCCAGGTGATCAGTGAGCCGTAAAAGCATTGGATCAAGTTACTGGTATGAGGTGTGCGGATAATGGTTCTTGAAGGTAAAGGTTTTTTCACCTGGAAAATCCCTAACTGTGAGAACGGAGACGCTGTCCGCATCGCCACCCGTGCCAGAGAAGCGGGGTTATCGCACCTGCTCGTAAAAATCGCCGATGGCCCAACAGTCTATAACGGTAATTGGGGGGATCCCAAGGATTACACCACCCCGGTGGTTAAAGCTTTGCGCGAGAAAGGGATCGATGTGTGGGGTTGGCACTATATCTACGGCGACAACCCGCTCGGAGAAGCCAACGTGGCCATCACGCGTATCCGCCAGTATGACCTGGATGGCTATGTGATTGATGTTGAGAAAGAATACAAAGCCAGCGGCAAAAAAACTTCTGCTAGGCAGTTTATGGATCGGATACGGTCTGCTCTACCCAACCTGACCATCGCCCTCAGTTCATACCGCTATCCTTCCCTGCATCCTCAGGTTCCCTGGACCGAATTCCTGGAGCACTGCGACCTTAACATGCCCCAGGTATACTGGATGAAAGCCCATAATCCAGGCGACCAGCTGGCAAAATGCGTGCGTGAATTTCAGGAAAAAACCCCTGTTCGACCGATCGTCCCTACAGGTGCCGCCTTTCGAGAGTCCGGCTGGAAACCGACCGATACCGAAGTGCTAGAATTCTGCCGCAAGGCGAGGGAGCTAAATCTGAATGCGGTAAATTTCTGGGAATGGTCGGATGCACGCTCTGGGAACCTGCCTGGCGTGTGGGAGACCATCCAGGAATACAAGTGGAGACAGAAAGACGAGCCCAAGGATATCTGCGAGAACCTGATCGATGCGATGAATGCTCACGATATCGATAAAATCCTGGGACTGTACAGCCTGCCGGCCATCCATATCAATTCCATTCGCACCACGGCAGGGTTTGAGAATTTACGAGCCTGGTATCAGCGACTGTTCAACGAGCTCCTGCCAGAAAGCAAATTTATCCTGAGCAGCTATTCAGGGAAGGGTAGCGCCCGCCATATGACCTGGGCTGCTTCTTCCACCAAAGGGATTGTCCGCAACGGAAATGACACATTAGGCTTAGTTAAGGGTAAAATCAGTTACCACTATTCTTTCTTCTATGTCACACCCTTAAATGCCATTCCTGGATAAAGCCTTACTCAAATTTATCTGTGCAATTCTCGTTCTGAGTGGTGGCGTCAGTATATGCGGCTTGCCTGTCTCTGCACCTCCATCTGCCACCCCGACAAGCACATCTAGCCAAACGAGTACGTCGACCATCACGCCGACCTATACCCTAACCCCTACTCGTACAGTCACATCCAGCCCGAGTGCCACTGCCACGCGCACCAGCACCCCTACACTAACACCAACCCTGGCTCCCCTGGCTGGTTTTTCATCGCGTGTTTTACGAGAAGGTGTGCAGCCTGAATCGTACATCGATGACCAGTGTTTCTACCTGAAAATGCGCTGGTCGGGGGAGGGGAGTGCCCCAGGTACTGTAGTGGTGCCGATCATGTTCCACAGCATAGCCCAAGATGGCACCCAGCTGGCGGATCCTAACAAGGACATCACCGGGGAGCAGTTCCTTTACTTTGTTGATTATGCCCGATACCTGGGATTTGAGACCATCACTACCCAGCAATTACTGGACTTCCTGACGCAGAATGCCCCCATACCCAGGCGCTCGATGATGCTAATCGTGGATGACCGTCGCCCAGGGATGATCAACGAATGGCTGATGCCGATCCTAGAGCAATATCAATGGACTGCCACCCCGGCATACATTGCTGACCCAAACAGTATGCAGTGGGCGTGGGACCTGATGGATCAGCTGAACGCAACAGGTAAGCTGGATGTGCAATCGCATGGCTATACGGGCCAACTGTATATCTTGCCAGAGACACCCCTGCAAGAGATCCAAAACGAGATCTGGAATTCCACCCCTGTGCTGGAGCAGCATTTTGGGAAGCGACCTATCGCTTTTATCTGGCCGGGAGGAAATTTTACCCCCCTCAGCGCTGAAGTAGCTCGAGAGGGAGGTTATGAGTTGGGATTTTCCGCATATTCACGTGGTCCATTATTGTTCAACTGGATACCCCTGGGAGCGGAAGAACGGGCCGTCACCGACCCGCTCATGGTGCTACCCCGGGCATGGAGCAGTGCAGCCAACATTAACCTGGATGAAGCAGTTAAGATCAGTGAGCAAGCCACGGCCTTCGCTGAGGAATACTTTAGCACTGAAGCTGACTGGTTTGCAACCTACTGTGGGGGCGAGCTGACCAGGCCGTAAAATCATTTATCATTGAAGTTTTCAACTATCAACACGGTCTTATCGAATATCAAGATTAGAGACCATAATCATCAAAAACGCCAGCCTGGAAGACTGGCGTTTTTCACATGTTGATTTGTAAACTAAGGTTTTGGCTTCCGTTTTGACTGTGGGTTCTTTTTCGTAAGCGGTTTCCAGCCGGGTGGGAGCACGATATTGGGGATCACAACATCCGTTGATTTCACTGTGAAACTGGATTTTCGAGGTTTCGAGGCTTTAGTTGCTTTACCACCAGTCTTTTTGATCGGCTTGGATTTTTGAGCCGTGGATTTCTGCGGTTTTTTCCCGGCAGCTGCTGGAGGAGTGGATTTCGTTTTAACGGTTGCTTCCTTCTTTACTGACTTTGTTTTTGTGGTGGCTTTTGTTTTTGTGTCCCCAACCGCGACTTTCACCTTGGCCTGTGATTGAGACCCGGTTTTCACCTTTGATGGGCTGGTTTTGGTTTCAGGTATACCTTCTTCCTTCAACAAGGATTTTTTTACAGGTTTCGCTTTCTTGCCCGTGGCTACCGTTGGAGTCGTTTTTATGCCACGCGGCTTCGGAGGGGCTTTTGCTTGCGCAGGTGGTTTCACCTGGGTTGGTTTTGACTGACTGGAAAGGTTGGCTTTCGCCTTCACAGGTTCAGGTTTGGGTTTAGGTACAGGGGCTGCCTTGGCCTGTTTTATCTTTGCCGGTGATGGTTTTCCGTCGCTGGTCTTCGCAGTGATTGATCTGCCTTTCTTCACCGCCGCTGCAGCAAGAGCAGTTTTGACTGCAGGTCCGGCCATCCCAAAGGATAGCTGTTCAACTTCAGGCTGATCCTGCCCTTCAATTTCTTCAGGTACTTGAATTTCCTTATCTCCAACGGCTTTCTCGCCCGCAACCGGGCGTGGCACGGCCCAGGGAATGCTCAAGCCGAGCACCTGGTAACCGGCTTTCAAGTCAAGCACCGCCTTGCCTGATGCAGACCGCGTTTGCAGGGGAGCTTCGTCAAGGCGCATGGCTTTTGGGGCAAGTTTATCAATGAGCACAGTAATACGCGTGGTAGGCCTACCGAGTGCTACACCCACCAGCTGGGAGGTGCGCGGCAGTTTCCAGGCGATTACGCCCTGGCCATAGCGCCCCTGGAGGGGGAATTGCCCGATTTCAACCCGTTTGGCTTTGCCGTCGGAGGTGATGAGCAAGACCTCGCCCCGGCGTGGGAATAATTCCATACCAATGACCAGATCGCGCACCCCAAGTTTGATCCCGTTTACACCTGCAGCCACCAGGCCCATCGGGCGAACATCATTTTCGTGGAAACGAATCGCCATGCCATCTGCGGTGGCCAGCAGGATCTCCGATTGCCCATCGGTCAAGCGCACCCAACCCAACCGATCCTCATCATTCACCTTGACCAGAGTGAAGCTGTGACCAGTTGGCCCAGGCAGCTCTTCCAACGGTGTTTTCTTAAGCATTCCTTGTTGGGTTGCGGTGAAAACAAACCAGCCTTCCAGGCGTTCATCCTTGGGTGGGAGGGTAAATAATGCGGCCAGATTATCGCTATCCGACAGGGCTGACACCTTGTGTTTGGGAGATCCATCCTGGGGGTTGGGTGCTTCGGGAAGGGTCTGGACGGGAATACCTGCAGCTTCCCCTTTTTCAGAAACGAGAAACAGGGTATCACGGGTATTCACCTGCAGCAAGAAACGTGGTGCCAGGTTACCGCTGATACGCGGCGGTTTATCATCCAGTGTCCGGGAGATCAGTCCATCAATCGTGGCTGAAACCCACACGGTTTGCTCAGGCAGCAAGTCGGTGGCGGTGAGCACAGGCAGGACCGATTTCGCACTTGCGCCTAGGCGGGTGATCTGTGTCCGGCGACGGTCACCATAAGCTTCCTTCACCTGCTGAAGCTCGCTAGCGACAACCTGGCGCATCTTGAGCGGAGATTTCAGGAGCGTCTCCAGGTCTTTAATCTGTGCAAGGAGCTCCTTATACTCGTCCTCGATCTTCTTTCGCTCAAGCGCCGCCAGGCGGCGTAGTTGCATATCCAAAATTGCCTGAGCCTGGATATCCGACAGGCGATAGCGCTTCATCAGCCTGTCACGGGCGACATCGGCATCAGGGGCTTTCTTGATCAGGTCGATGATCTCATCCAGATGTTTCAACGCCACGCGCAGCCCTTCCAGGATGTGCAGGCGGGCGCGTGCTCTTGCAAGCTCATATTCGGTGCGCCGGCGGATGACCACCAAACGGTGATCCAAATAGTGTCGCAAGGCTTGCTTGAGGGATAACATGCGCGGTTCACCTTCTACCAGGGCGAGCATGATGATACCGAAGGTAGACCGCATGGCGGTGCGTTTATATAAGTCCTGCAACACCTTTTCAGGCTCAGCTGTGCGGGTGAGCTCGATGACGATCCGCAAGCCATGGCGATCAGACTCATCCCGCAAGTCTGCGATACCCTCCAGGTTGCCATCCCGGGCCAGCTGAGCGATGTGCTCGATAAGGGATGACTTGTTGGTCATGTAAGGGAGCTCAGTCACGATGATGCGGCTACGACCGCGCGTGATCTCCTCGATATGGCAGCGGGATTGCACTGTCACCCTGCCCCGGCCGGTGCCATAGGCGGCGGTCAAGTCGTCTTCGTGGGTATCCTGGACGATCACACCACCGGTTGGGAAGTCGGGACCCTGGATAAACTTCATCAGGTCCTCGATATTAACATCATCCAGTCGTTCCCAATTTCCCAGCATATACACCAGCGCACCGACCACCTCAGCCAGGTTGTGAGGGGGGATATTGGTAGACATTCCCACTGCAATACCCGTAGCGCCATTCACCAGCAGATTCGGTAGGGCCGAGGGAAGGACATCGGGCTCCTGAAGTGAGCCATCGAAGTTATCCGAAAAATCTACGGTTTCCTTGCGGATATCCGCCAGCATCTCCATGGCCGAGGCGGTAAGGCGGGCTTCGGTATAACGCATGGCAGCCGGGGGGTCACCATCCACGCTGCCGAAGTTGCCCTGCCCCTCCACCAGCAAGCAACGCATGGAAAAATCCTGAGCCATACGAGCCATCGATTCATATACAGCCATATCACCGTGCGGGTGATACTTGCCGAGTACTTCACCGACAATCCGGGCAGATTTCTTGTAGGCTGTATCGGGGCGCAGGCCCATATCGAACATGGCGTACAGGATGCGCCGGTGCACTGGCTTGAGACCATCGCGAGCATCCGGCAGAGCGCGTGCCACAATGACGCTCATGGCGTAATCCAGGTAGGCCTGCTGCATGGTTTGATCAATATCGATTGAACGGACGAGGCCGACTTCCATATGAACTCCGGGGAAAACCTAAATTTCGCAATACGATCGGAATAATTTGCAAAGGTATATTAAGGGTAAACGAAAGAAACGTCAAGCCATATTCGTGCTGGTAGAAAATGCAGCCAGGCATTGCCTGGCTGCATGGTGACCGAGAAGAATACGTCTCTCTTATTCGGAATAATCTTCGCTACGGTATACTTCATTTCCTTCAAAGAAGGTCAACAAGACGGAAGTATTGTGGATCTGGGACGGATCGATCTGCAAGATATTCTGATCGAGAACGATGAAATCAGCTTTCTTACCCACTTCAAGCGAGCCGATCTGGTTTTCCATGAAGGCAGAATAAGCCCCATTGATGGTAAAGCTGGTGATCATCTGCTCCACGGTAACCTTCTCTGACGGCACGAGCGCCTGATCGAAGCTAGGATCAACATAAGCTTCGCTTCCTTCCGGTACTGTGCGGGTCACGCCCATTTCGATAGCATCCATCGGGTTAGGTGGGACGGTAACCGGGTAGTCACTGGCTGAAGCAACGGTAGCGCCCACATCAAAGAAGCTCTTCATGGGATACTGCTGGTCTGCCAGCTCCTGGCCCACGTATTCAACCGCCTGGGTGTAGTAGGTATCAATAACAAACCAGTACGGTTGGGGAACTGGAATAGCTTTTAATTTTGCGAAACGGGTAATATCGGCAGGATTGACCAGCTGGACATGCGTGACCATATTGCGAGAGTCACGCGCCCCGTTCTGCTGCTGGGCATACGCGAAACCATCCAAGGTGATGCGGGTGGCAGCATTGCCGATCGAGTGGACATGGATCTGGATGCCAGCCTTGTCGAGAGCAGCGCACATCTCGTTATATTTTTGTGGATCCCAGAGCAACTCGCCCTGGTTAGAGGGATCGTACACGTAAGGCTCTTCCATATAAGCTGTCCCGCCTTCCAACACCCCGTCCATAAAGATCTTGGCAGCAGGGATCCAGAAGTTGCCCCCCTTTTCCTGCGCTTGTAGAGCGAGAAGCTCAGTGATGCGAGACAGGTCATCGTCGGGATTGACCACGACGGCGGTTGGGAAGCGAATCGCCATCTCTCCGGACGCCTCAAAATCATGCAAAGCCTTAAGCTCGCCCTCGGAGGCACTGGGGATGTAGACGGTGGTCATCCCCAAAGAATGGGCCATCTCCTGGAAGTAGCGCAGCCCTTCTAGCAGCTGGTCATTGCTGTAGGGGGGAATCACATCAGCAACCAGATCCGCCGCTGATTCACGCAAAGTGCCGGAAGGGTTTCCATCCGCATCGCGTTCGATGATCCCGCCTTCGGGGTCCGGGGTCTCCTTGGTGACGCCAGCCAGCTCGAGCGCTTTTGAATTCACCCATACGCTGTGGTAATCTTCGGAGTAGAGGACAGCAGGGATATCGGCGACTGCGACATCCAGCTCGGCTGCAGTAGGCCCAGATGGGCCAAACACGGCATTGATCCAGCCACCGCCCTGCACACCTTGCAAGTCGGTTTTACCAGACGTAAAATCCGTGAGAGCCTGCTGGTATTCTTCGACACTGCCTATCCCGTACAGCCAGACCTCATAGAGCTCAGAAACCGCAGATGGGACATGGGCGTGGCTGTCGATCAAGCCAGGAAGGACCAACTTGCCTTGCAGGTCAATCACGCGGGTAATTTCGGCGATATAGTTTTCGACACCTTTGTCATCACCGATATAGACAATACTATCCCCCTTGATCGCCATCGCCTGTGCGACAGTCCGATCCTTGTCCACGGTATAGATCGTGGCATTCTTGATCACCAGATCAGCTTCAACTTTCGGGGTAGCGGGCTGACAGGCGGACAACATGACCAGAACGGTACTGCATAAGACCAGAAACACTCTATTTGCTTTCATGGCATTCTCCTTTTATAACTAAATGGTTTCAAATCTGGCAGTAAAATGACGTAGCAGCTCTGGGGCATAAATGAACTTGTAGCCTGGAACGAATTCTTTTCTCCTGGATATCTTGGCGAGAATTTCCACCACGTAATCTAAGTGAGCCTGGGTATACACCCTGCGGGGGATAGCAAGCCTGACCATCTCAAGTGCTGGATGTTTCATAACCCCTGTGACGGGATCAGGGTGAGCAAACATGACGCTACCAATTTCGCTGGTGCGAATGCCTCCCTGGCGATACAGCTCAATCGATAAAGCCTGACCCGGGAAATGGGCAGGTGGAATGTGGGCCAAAAAATGTCCAGCATCCACATACACTGCGTGCCCACCGGGAGGCTCAATGATAGGGATACCTGGCTGCTTCAGGCTAGCTGCCAGATAAGCAGTCTGCCCAAGCCGGTATGCCAGGTAGTTTTCGTCTAATCCCTCGCGCAAACCGGTAGCGATGGCATCCAGATCACGCCCCGCCAGACCGCCGTAAGTTGGGAAGCCCTCGCGGACGATCAGCTCATTGCATAAGCGCCTGAAGAGGTCTTCATCGTTAACGCACAGGAATCCACCGATATTCACGATGGCATCCTTCTTGGCGCTCATCGTGCAGCCATCGGCTAACGAAAATATCTCCCGGGCGATTTCCAAGGTAGTCTTATCAGCATAACCGGGTTCCCGCAGCTTGATGAAGTAGGCATTCTCGGCGAAACGGCAGGCATCGATAAAAAAGGGGATATTATATTGATGATACGTCTCCGAAACCTGGTGTAAATTTTCCATTGAAACTGGCTGCCCACCACCAGCATTATTGGTGATGGTGACCATGCCGAAGGGGATGTTCTCTGGCCCGGTTTGTTGTATGAATTGCTCCAATTTATGAATGTCCATATTACCTTTGAATGGCAGTATGGCAACAGGGTCATTGGCTTCATCGATGATCAGGTTGACCGGGTAGCCTCCGCGGGCGCTGATATTGGCAAAGGTGGTGTCAAAGTGCATATTGGATGGGATAGAGCGCCCTTTGTTCACCAGCACGCTACACAGGATATTTTCAGCGGCGCGACCTTGATGGGTGGGGACGAAGAAACGAAATCCAAAGATGTCCTGGATAGCCTCCTTCAAGCGGAAGTATGAGCGCGCCCCGGCATACGATTCATCTCCGCTGAGCATCGCAGACCATTGCTCCTGGCTCATGGCACCCGTACCTGAGTCAGTCAGCAAGTCTATATAAATATCTTCAGCGTGCAGGTTAAAGACGTTATACCCTGCTTGCTGCAGGGCGAGCTCGCGTGCAGGTTGATCGATTAAGCGGATTGGTTCGATCATCTTGATCCGGAACGGTTCGGGGGGATAGATTGGCATATGCACCTCCTGGGATTCATCAAGTTTAGCATGAAAGCCGATTTACTAAAAACCTAATCACAATAAATATAATCGACACTCAGGCGGACAGGTATAATTTGAGCTTGATGCTCAGGCACATTCGGCGTGCATTTGCAATTCTTATATTTTTGGTGTCCCTATCTATGGTCTTCTGGGCATCTGTGCCTAATCAGCATGTGACCATAGAACAAAGCCTCTCACCGTCCATGATGGGGCTTCCACCAGAAGGAAGCGAAGCTCAGCAGGTGAGCATCCCGGGGCGAAAGATCATGCTGGAGTGGCCATCCGCAATGCGCATAGGCGACCAAGAAGAGATCAAGCTACGCTTTCTACCGGATACCGAGAACGCTGGGCAGGGCGTACCGGTAAACTTCAGGGATGCTTACCTCAAGTACAACATCATGGCTGAGGGTAGGTATGAGGTGGCTGGTATGCAGGTGAGCCCGGCCAATCCGACCAGGGAATCGATGCCAGCTGGAGAGCCAATTAAATTCACCTGGAAGATTACCAGCACCGAGATGGGTGCTTTTGATGGCAAAGTGTGGTTATCGCTACGCTACCTGCCGCTGGATGGCTCAGCCCCGATCAAGGTCCCCATCTACGCCAGGGAGATCACCATCCGCACCTCAGGCCTGTTTGGGTTGGGCAAAAGCGCTGCATTCCTGCTGGCTGGGCTGGGAATCGTAGCCGGCGCCGCGCTGGTCTATGACGATATTATCGGCGGATTCTCATCATATATGAAGAAAAACTGGTATGGCAAAAAAATGGTTGAGTCTGAATGAATATATAATGCTAAGCATTTATGCATCGCAATCCGATAATTGAAGTAATGATGGAATAATGATATGGAAAAATCAACGCTAGAGATCATTCCACTTGTTTTAGGGCCGGTAGCTACCAATGCTTATCTGATGGGTGAGAAGAATAGCCATTCAGCGGTGGTGATCGACCCGGCATGGGACGGAGAGCTGATTGCGGGCGAAGCTAAACGGCGGGGTTGGCAGATCGAACAAATCTGGCTAACGCATGCCCACTTCGACCATATCGGCGGGGTGGCGGCTTTGATAAGAAGCGTACAGCCTGCTCCATCCATCGCCTTGAACCCCGCAGACCTGGCTTTATACCGCGCCCAGGGTGGGGCGGCATTGTTTGGCATACGGGTTGAACAGGGTTCTGAGCCAAGCGTGCATCTTAAACACGGGCAGACGTTGAGGCTGGGTGACCGCACCTTTGAAGTACGCCATACCCCTGGGCATACCCCCGGGCATGTGATTTTTTATTGTGCGGCAGAGAAGGTTGTGTTCTGCGGGGATGTGATCTTTTGGGGGAGCATTGGACGCACTGACTTACCCGGTGGCAGTTATGATACGCTCATACAAAGCATTCGCACGCAAATCCTCAGCCTGTCAAATGACACACGCCTGCTCTCGGGGCATGGGGGCGAGACGACGGTGGGGGTGGAGCGCCGCGAGAACCCGTTTTTATCTTGAGTATATAAGAAAAACAAAACACCAAGGAATTTTATGGTAATACCTTGGTGTACTTAGTGCCCTTTGGTTTTCTTTTTATTTGGCGTAATCGACGGCGCGCGTCTCGCGGATGACAGTCACCTTGATTTGACCAGGATAATGCATGGTTTCTTCGATGTTCTTGGCGATGTCACGCGCCAGGCGGATCGATTCCAGGTCATCGATATCTTCAGGCTTGACAAAGATACGCACTTCACGCCCCGCTTGCAAGGCGAAACTCTGGCTGACTCCCTTGAATGAATTAGCCAGATCTTCGAGGGCGCGCACGCGCTGGATGTACTGCTCCAGGCTCTCACGACGGGCTCCGGGGCGCGCCCCTGAGATGGCGTCGGCGGCTTCGGCGATGGCTGCTTCAACCGATTCCTGCTCAATTTCGTGGTGGTGTGCGGCAATAGCATTGACGACCAACGGGTCGACACCATAACGTTTGGCAAATTCTGCGCCAAGCATGGCGTGTGTGCCTTCCATGTTGTGGTCCATGGCTTTGCCCAGGTCGTGCAATAAGCCGGCAGCCTTGGCTAATTCAACGTTAGCCCCCAGCTCAGAGGCAATGACGGCGGAAAGCCGGGCGACTTCTACGGCATGGTCGAGCTGGTTTTGCCCATAGGATGTGCGAAACTTCAGTCGCCCAAGCATCTTGGTGATCTCAGGATGCAGTCCGGGTACGCCTGCATCGAAGGCTGCTTGCTCGCCAGCCTCGACAATGATGTGATCTACTTCTTTTTGCTCATTCTTTAATACCTTTTCAACATGGGCAGGGTGGATGCGACCATCCAGCACCAGCTTGGCCAGGGAGCGGCGAGCCACTTCACGACGCACCGGGTCGAAACAAGAGATCGTCACCGCCTCAGGTGTGTCGTCAACAATCACGTCCACACCTGCCGCCTGTTCAAAGGCATGGATGTTGCGGCCATTCCGTCCGATGATGCGGCCTTTCATTTCGTCGGATGGGATGGTCACCGTCGAAGTAGTCACTTCACTGACATGGTCAGAAGCGACGCGTTGGATGGCAGTAGTGATGATCTCGCGCGCCCGTCTATCACCGTCTTCCTGGGCTTCAGCTTCTACCTGGCGGATGATGCGCGCCATATCATCACGAGCATCCTTTTCCACTTCAGATAGCAAGACACCTCGGGCATCTTCCTGGGACATCTGGGAGATGCGCTCCAGCTCAGCCATCTCATCTTCATACATCTTTTCAATTTCATTCGCTCGTTTGTCGACCGCACTCTGGCGTTTGTTCAGGGCCGCTTCACGTTTTTCCAGGCGATCGGTACGGTTGTCAAACTCTTCTCGGCGCTTTTGCTGACGGTCTTCTTCACGGCTGATCTCAGAACGCCGACGCGAGACTTCTCCGTCAGCTTGCTGACGGATTTGGAGCGCCTTATCCTTGGCCTGCAACTCGATTTCTTTAGCCTTTTCTTCAGCATCCGTGAGGATATTTTCTGCTTTTATCTGCAAGCGCGCTTTCTGCTGCTTGGCAAGGTAGTAATACAAACCATAACCGATGGCAATCCCAGCAACCATGGTTATCAAAGCAATAACGATGACCATTCCTGTGTTCATGGACGAACCTCACTCATATCTTTAGTCTTAGTAAAGACGGTCTTAATCATGATTTCACTCTTCAGGCGATTCCTGGTTTTCTTCCCAAACCCTGCTCACTACCTGTTTGATGACATCGTAAGAGAAACCTCGCCTGGCCAGGTAGCTGCCTAGCTTATTGCGAAAATCACGCATATCCAAACCCTGGTAACGGCGTGACTGCTTGATTGCCGCCTGGTATGCCAGGGCTTCCTCGTTCAGGCTCTCGAGGGCCTTTTCGATCGCGGAATCATTTAAACCGCGCTGATGCAGCTCAAAAGCCAGCGCCCGGCGGCTGCGGGGTCGGAATTCACTACGGTTCTCAACCCAATCCTTGGCGAAGCGTTCGTCGTTCACGAGGCCGCTACGCTCCAATCTTTTAAATACATCGGTGATGACCTCAGGGGGGATTTGGTGTTTTTCTAAATTCCGGCGGACTTCAGCCCGAGAACGCGGCCGGTAATCCAAATAGCGCAAGGCGTGAATATAGGCAACTTCGCGCTCATCTTCAGCTTGCAATTTGGCAATTTTGGTAGGGCTCAGATCCTGGCCGACCCGCAGCCAGGCTGCGGTTATGCGAGATAATCCAAAGGAGAATTGATTATCCAGGTATACATTAACGCGATCAGGATGTTTCTTCTGAACTTTGAGGGCCGTCACCTTACCGCCAATCACACTATCATTCATAAAACTCTCCAAAATAATAGCCGCGCCCTTCCTCCTCGGGTCACGGCTATGAATGAAGCCTGGTGAGTCTTATCGATTGTTCGGTGTCAGCGGAGGAGCGCCATGCTCCTCAATGCGAGTTGGGATTAAATCCCAAATCACCCATTCAGGGCGAAATTGGATAGGTGCGAGTCCTTATGTATATAACAGGAGGCTTATGAGGGTATAGTCGTCTTATTGCAACCTTCACATGTTACATCCATACTATCCGATTTTCACCAACCTGGATCGCCAGGCCCTATTATTGTCAGGAAATGCGATCCAGATGTTACAGACACAAAACGTTTCAACTTACTCAATTCAGTATCAAGTCAAAGTCGCGGCCGTCAGGATAATAGTCAAAGAAGAGTCTGCGCAGCCACAAGCATATTGTTGGGTTACAGGTCAGTAGAGAAGGATGGTCAACCAATCAACTCTCTAATAAATCCCGATCACCAACGGTTGGTAATTACTTTTTACAATGAAATGTAAAAAGTAGATAATTCATCTTACGATTCGTCTATTATACATGAAATTATATATTCCATCGCGTTTTGGAGGTTTATTTTCATCGTGGATTAACCATTTGTCTGTTTTTCGATAGAATACTCCCCGAGTTTACATAATATTTCTACCACTTGTTTAATTTGTAGTTTGTATATATACTCACTAAGTGAGTATGAACCCTCAAGCCAGGAACCGATTTTCGCCAGAATATGCCATCCTTGGATTTCTGTATCGCTCCCCAGATCACGGTTATGATCTTCATAAGCGTATCTCCAGCGAGTTGGGCACTATCTGGCATGCCAGCCAAAGCCAAACGTACAACATACTCAACCGGCTGGAAGCTAAAGGATTTATTGAGGCGACTTATATCGATCAGGAGAAGCTACCCGCCAGGCAACTCCTGGACATTACTGAGTCTGGTAGGCAACGCTTTGAAGAATGGCTGGATAAGCCGACAAATAATAGCGTGCATGCCATTCGAGTGGAGTTCATCACCAGGCTTTATTTTTTGAAGCTGTATTTCCCCGGCAAGGTGAAGCAGGCAATCGACATGCAGCTTGAGGTGGTAAAAGCTGGGCTTGACCAATTAAACCTGCATCGGGAAAATATTCCTGAGGAACAAGCCATTGAACAACTGGCGCTTGACCTGCGCATCAAACTGCTTGCCTCCCTGCTGGATTGGCTAAATGAATGTTATCAGCTGGTGGAGAATAGACCTGACGTAGGAGTGGGCCATGCATAGGCGTTTGGTGATGCTCAGTTTATGGTTGGTAATTGTGCTATCAGGCTGTTCTGGTCTGAAGGTTGTTCAAGGGTCAGTGACTGATAACACTCAAGTGGATTCAGCGGCGACTCATGGTGCA
The DNA here is from genome assembly GCA_003105035.1 of Anaerolineales bacterium. Taxonomy (NCBI): domain Bacteria; kingdom Bacillati; phylum Chloroflexota; class Anaerolineae; order Anaerolineales; species Anaerolineales bacterium. Next base: position 327,334 of record PQAL01000033.1, read on the forward strand.
TCCCAGAACGCTCTATCGTCGTCCTCGTCACTCACGGTGTTCGCTGCCGCCTCACTCACCGGAGCATTCCAGGAGATGGCAGCTAATTTTGAAAAAGCTAACCCAGGCGTAAACATCCAATTGAATCTGGCAGGTTCGCAAATCCTGAGTACACAGATTGCCCAGGGTGCCCCGGCCGATATCTTCGCCTCGGCTGATCACAAGAACATGGATCGCCTGGTGGAAGCTGGCCTGGTGATGACTGATACCATCAAAGACTTTGCTATCAACCAGCTGGTGGTCATCCTGCCCGAGGGAAATCCTGCGAATGTGGTCACACTGAGCGACCTTGTAAGACCCAACTTGAAAATCGTGCTGGCAGATGAAACCGTCCCCGCAGGTAAATATGCCCGACAGGTCCTCGCAAATCTGGGCGCCGACCCAGCTTATGGGCCAGATTTTGACACCAGAGTGCTCGCGAACGTCGTATCGAATGAAACGGATGTGAAGCAGGTGGTGACCAAGGTTGAATTAGGAGAAGCAGACGTGGGGATCGTTTACACCAGTGATGCCATCGCAGCATCCAACCTGCCTACCATCCCAATTCCGGATGCATATAACATCACGGCCAGGTACCCAATCGCCGTCCTGGCAGAATCCCAGCACCAGAACCTGGCTGAGGCTTTTATTGAGTATATCCTCTCTGCTGAAGGGCAGGCAGTCTTGAACAGGTGGGGCTTCAACCAACCCAGGCCATAAACGATGCGACAGGAAGATTTCCACACTGAAAAGAGTCCGAAGAGCAACCGACCTGGATGGGAGTTTATCCTTCCCAGCCTGCTGCTGGTTAGCCTGATTGGGTTGCCGATCCTGGCATTGATCTGGCGGTCAGCAGGCATAAAATTTTTCAATTATGCGCTCTCCGAAAGTGCACTCAATGCCCTTAAATTAAGCCTGCTGACCAGTATGATCTGTGTAGCCATCACCCTGGTTACAGGAACGCCGCTGGCTTACGTGCTGGCCCATTGGAAATTCCGGGGTAAAGCACTGCTCGACATCCTGGTCCACCTGCCGATTGTTCTACCTCCATCGCTGGCAGGCATTGCCCTGCTGCTGGCCTTCGGACGCGAAGGGCTGTTCGGACCCTGGTTGAATGCCGTAGGCATCAACCTGCCATTCACCACGGCCGCGGTAGTGATTGCCCAGATATTTGTTTCCGCTCCTTTCCTGGTGCTCTCGGCACGCATAGGATTCGCGGCGATCGACCCCCAATTAGACGAAGCTGCCAATGTTGAAGGGGCGAGCAGCTGGCATATCTTCCAGCATATCATGATACCCATGGCCAGCCGGGGCATCCTGACCGGCGTTATCCTCACCTGGGCACGGGCTTTGGGGGAGTTCGGGGCGACCTTATTATTTGCAGGTAACCTGCAAGGCACCACGCAAACCATGCCACTGGCGATCTATGTTGGGTTTGAGCAGGACCTAGGGATCGCCATCGTGCTTTCGATCCTTTTGCTGATCGTCTCATTGATCCTGCTCATATTATTGCGGAAGCTTGAATTCGGTTCCCAATAATCCATCCGCACGGGTAACCGACGGGTTAATCGAAATCTAGCCAAGTGTAACCCTTGTAGGTACGGTTGCGGGGTAAAATACAAGGTGTTTATTCCGGGTTTGAAATCCGGCAGCCAAATCTCACGGGAGGAATCAAGATGACCAGAGTCACACGAGAAGAAGCACTTGAATACCACCACCTGGATGGAAAACCAGGCAAAATATCAGTTGTTCCCACCAAACCGATGGAAACCCAGCGCGACCTAAGCCTGGCTTACACGCCAGGAGTAGCAGTCCCGGTTTTGGATATCGAGAAAGCCCCTGAGCTGGCTTACGAGTACACCTCGAAGGGGAACCTGGTAGCCGTCATCACCAATGGGACGGCGATCCTGGGTTTGGGTGACCGGGGTGCCCTGGCATCAAAACCTGTGATGGAAGGTAAGGGGGTACTGTTCAAGCGCTTTGCGGATGTAGATGTCTTTGACATTGAGGTGAACTCGCACGACCCGGAGGTAGTCATCCAGACAGCGGCTGCTATCGCACCCACCTTTGGTGGGATCAATCTCGAAGACATCAAGGCACCCGAATGTTTTTATATAGAAGAAACCCTGAAGGGCATGCTGGATATCCCGGTTTTCCACGATGACCAGCACGGCACGGCGATCATATCCGGAGCAGCCCTGGTCAATGGCCTGGAAATTGTGGGTAAGAAACTCGGTGAAGTCCATATCACCATCTCCGGAGCGGGTGCATCTGCCATCTCCTGTGCTGAGCTGATGATCCGCCTAGGCGCCAGGCGGGAAAATATCGTGTTGGTGGATACGCGTGGGGTGGTTTATAAAGGCCGCACAGATGGAATGAATAAGTATAAGGAACTCCTGGCTAATGATACAGATAAGCGGACTTTAGCTGAAGCTGTGCGGGATGCAGATGTTTTTTATGGGCTGTCGATCGCTGATATCCTCACCCCAGAGATGGTCAAGACTATGGCAGAGCGGCCGCTGATCTTCGCCATGGCGAACCCTGACCCTGAAATCAAGTATGAGCTGGCCAAGGAAGCCCGAGCGGATGCCATTGTCGCCACCGGAAGGTCAGATTACCCCAACCAGATCAATAATGTGCTTGGGTTCCCGTTCATTTTCCGGGGAGCATTGGATGTACGTGCCAAAGCAATTAATGAGGAAATGAAGGTGGCTGCTTCGAAAGCCCTTGCAGGTCTGACTAAGGAGGACGTCCCTGACAGTGTTTTAAGAGCCTATGGGCTCGACTCACTCAAGTTCGGCCCTGAGTATATCATTCCCAAGCCGCTCGACCCGCGCGTGATGCTGTGGGAGAGCCCTGCAGTGGCCGAGGCAGCCATGCAGAGCGGGGTGGCTCGCAAACCGATCGACCTGCAGGAATACCGCCAGCAGCTGACCTACCGGCAAGGCATGGGTGAACAGGTACGCTACTACATCATGAGCACTGCCAAAGCAGCCTCACCTAAAAAGCGCATCGTCTTCGCTGAAGGTGAGGAGACTAAAATCATCCGGGCTGCCGCCCAGATCCTGGATGAAGGCATCGGCATACCCATCCTGGTGGGTCGAGAATGGGTCATCCGCGGTAAACTCCAGTCCTTGGGGTTGGATGACGATATGCTGATCGTAGACCCAGAGAACTTCCCTCGCTCTGAAATATATGCCGAGGCTTATAGCAAAATCCGCCAGCGGAAGGGGGTTACGATCTGGCATGCTCGGCGTCGTATCCTCGAGCCGAATGTGTTTACCGCCATGATGGTCAAGATGGGGGATGCAGATGCGTCAGTATCAGGCCTGACGTTCGATTACCCGGATGTCATCCGACCTGCGCTGCGCATCCACCACACCCAACCTGGGAAGCGCATTACTGCTGGTGTTTATATTATGATCATTGGCAAGCGTACCTACCTGTTTACTGATGCAACCGTCAATATCGATCCAAGCGCTGAAGACCTGGCAGATATCGCCTTCCTGGTGGCAGACTTTGCCCGGCAGCTGCAGATTGAGCCGCGCGTAGCGCTATTATCTTTTTCCAATTTCGGCAGCACACCTCACCCATTCTCCGAGAAAGTCCGCCAGGCAGTCGAAATGATCAAGCAGCGTGGGGCGGATTTCCCCGTGGACGGTGAGATGCAAGCGGATACAGCCGTGGTGCCTGAGCTGATCGACCAGCGCTACCCTTTCAGCCAGGTGAAGGACGCCAACATCCTGGTGTTCCCCTCGCTGGAGGCTGCCAACATCGCCTATAAGCTGTTAGCCAGGTTGGGCAATGCCCAGGCGATCGGCCCCATTTTGCTGGGGGTGGGGGCGCCGGTCCATGTGCTTCAGACGGGTGATGATGTGAGAAATATCGTCAACATCGCGGCTGTAGCTGTGATGGATGCAGCCAGCCGGTAGCTGCCATATACGCCCGCAGCTAAGTGGTAGTTCAGGCTTCAATGGAATACCAGGACGATACCCTCAACCAGATCGCAGCTACTCAAAAACTTGCGATTCAGAAGATCAAAAGCGGTGGGCTTATCGAATTATCCGTTCGTGGAGATTTTGTCTGCCAACTCAATATAGGGCCAGATGCGCTTGATTGGTATGCGATCGTGCATGACCGAGAAAATAGCAAAGAGGTGTGGCAAGACTGGATGGATTATCTTGGTTACAACGACGGGAAAACTCAAGCAGAGCTTATTGATGACAAACGACGTGACATGTCAACCTTTATAGAAGCCTGGCTCCGGGCATCTGATGCCCGAATTACTCAGACAAAAACAAAATTCTTATTCGGCACCATTTCTTTCAGGTCGACCGAACTTGAGTTATGTCTTGGTGGACAATGGCAAGTTGCACCAATCTATGACCCAAGCCGTTGAATGGCTCCCGAAAAAGGCACCATCGCTGGCTGATTGGTCGATTAACCCGATACACACCCAAGCACGGACCTCAGCAAGGGAACTATGCAGGCAACGTTACTACTCAATTTTTAATAAGTGGTTTGCTTAGTTATTGATGCACTTGCCAGGTAATCAGAGCCGGTAATAATCCGAATAGTCGATCTTCCAGTCCACGGGTGAGTATTCACCAGTGGACTTGTCTTGTGTGTACTTACCCTTGTAGTCACCTCGGGATATGCGCTCAAGTGCGTCAATGAGGATGTCAACTTCTTCGAGCGTGTTGTACAAGCCAAAGGAAGCGCGGATCAATCCGGGCATCTCCGATTTATCACCAGCGAGCATACGCAGGCGGACCTGGGCGGCTTGTTCAGGGCTTAACCCCAGCAGGTGAAGGATATAGGGATGGGCGCAGAAACAGCCGCTGCGCACTCCTATGCCGAATTCATAACCAAGCACTGCTGCAGCCAGGAAATGGGGGATATTTTTTAACTGTAGGGGAATCACGCCCAACCGATCAATGGCGTGCAAAGGATCGGTATCGCCGAAGACCAGGCAATCTTCCAGGGAGTTTAGTTTTTGAAGGGTATATCGGGTAAGGTCGGCTTCATGGGCTGCCACAGCATCCATCCCCACAGATTCCAGCTGGCGAATGGCCGCGGCGAGGGCCACGGCACCCACGACATTGGGGCTACCCGCTTCGTCGCGCTCGGGTGGTGAGGTCCAGACGACGCTGTCGAGGGTGACGATTTCGACGGTGCCACCTCCGGTCAGGTCGGGATCACCCTGCTCGAAAACATCTTTGCGGCCGATCAAAGCCCCGGTGCCAAACGGGGCGTACAACTTATGCGCAGAGATGGTAATGAAATCCAGGTGGGTTGGATCATCCAGAGACCGCATATCGATTTTACGGTGGGGAGCCAGCTGGGCGCAATCCACCATGAACAATGCTCCCACAGCATGGACCTTCTCTGCCAGGGCGTGTATCGGATTCAAAAATCCGGTGACGTTGCTGGCCCCGGTGAGGGTGACCAGCGCAATCTCATCCGCGTAGCGGAAGAGTTGCTGGTCAAAGTCCTGCTCATCCAAGCGCCCGTCCGGGGTTAGCTTGACGTGAATGACCTGAGAGGCTGCCCGCCAGGGAAGGTCATTGGAGTGATGCTCCATCCCGGTGGTCAGGATGATCCGGCGTTTGCCCTCAAGTGGTAGCCTGCGGGCCAGCTTGTTGATTGCTTCGGTAGTGTTCTTGCCGAATATACAGGTATGATCAGTCGCGTTCACCCCCACAAAATCCATGATGATAGCCCGTGCTTGTTCATATGAATATGTCGATAGCAGGCTTTTGAAGCCTGTGCCGCGGTGCACGCTGCTGTAATAAACCAAAAAGTCGTCCACAGCATGCTGGACGGCTTTCAGGGGCGGTGTGGAAGCCGCATTATCCAGGTTGATATAACAGCGATGGGTGCCATCCAGCAGAGGGATGATGGCATCAAGGCCAACGAAAAGCGGACTGAAATTGTGGGTGTGAGAGGTGGACATTAATCTTTCCTGGTCTATAAAATAAATTTGTTATTAAATTGGGCTTAAAAGTCCTTGATTTTTTTATTAGTCTATACTATACTGTGGGTAATTGTGTTATAAAGTGGGTCAAAGTGGGAGCGCTGGGTATTCCAGCGCTTCGTGCAAACAAAGGATAACTAGAACATATGTTTTTGGGTGAGTACCGACACAGCATTGACAATAAAGATCGCCTGACTATCCCCGCTCGGTACCGCGAGCTATTAGATGAAGGGGCATTCATTTTGCGCGGGTTCGATCGCAACCTGATGGTACTCACCACGAAAGCATTTGAAGCTATCACCAACCACATCAACCAGATGAGCGTGACCGACCCCTTAGCGCGTTCATTGCGCAGGTTGATCATTGGGTCAGCCTCACGGGTCGATATCGATAAGGCTGGCCGTATCCTGATCCCCGATTTTCTGTGCCAGAAAACCGGGATATCCTGTGAGAAGGAAGTAGTGCTTGTTGGCCAGGGTAATTATTTTGAAGTATGGTCATCAGATGAATGGGCACTCCAACAACAAGCGCTAGATGAAGCTGAAGCCAATACCGAGCGATTTAAAGTGTTAGATCTATCGACTAGTTCCGGATAATGCTTGATAGCTAAAGGGACCTATCAGGGTTAAAATCCGGTTTTCCTGGTGATGACACACCAACCAGTACTTTACAATGAAATTATACACGCGATGCAACCTCAGAGGGGAGGTCTGTACGTGGATGGTACCCTTGGGGCTGGTGGGCATGCCTGGGGTCTCCTCCAACAAAGCAGCCCGGATGGCCAGCTTCTCGGTCTCGACCTGGACCCGCACGCACTGCGGCTGGCGGCAGACAGGTTAGCCGGATACGGTGATCGGGTTCATCTGGTGCAGGCTTCCTACGCAACCCTCGGAGATCAGCTGAAAGCCCTGGGATGGGTGCAAGTAGATGGGATCCTGCTTGACCTGGGCTTATCATCCATGCAGCTGGATACGCCGGAGCGGGGTTTCTCGTTCCAGGTGGATGCTCCCCTTGACATGCGTTTTGACCCCCTGGGCAGCACGACCGCTGCGGACCTGGTGAACCAGCTGGACGAGAATGAATTGGCGAGCATCCTCTACCAGTATGGTGAAGAGCGGAATGCCCACCAGGTTGCCAGAGCAATCGTCAAGGCCAGGCCGGTCACTACCACCGCCCAGCTGGCGAACCTGGTGAGCCGGGTGACAGGTGGCGGGAAAAGTGGCATCCATCCAGCCACTCGAACATTCCAGGCCTTACGCATCGCAGTGAATGGAGAGCTGGATGCACTCGAAGCGTTCTTGCCACAGACGCTCAGCGTGCTGAAGCCGGGAGGCAGGCTGGCGATTATCGCCTTCCACTCACTGGAGGACCGCCTGGTCAAGCAGTTCATGCGGACGGAGAGCAAGGATTGTATTTGCCCACCCCGTCAACCGATTTGTACCTGCGGTCATAAGGCAGCCTTGCGGGAAATTTACAAGAAACCTGTTCGTCCGCAAGATGATGAAATCCGAGAAAACCCTCGCTCCCGCAGTGCCCGATTAAGGGTCGCGGAAAGGTTAGAAAGAAAAATTTAAAAAATTATTGGCATAAGACTTGCAAGCCTGCACTAGAAACCCGTTTACTTTTGATGATGGTTGAGGTTCTCAGGAAGGTCGGTAGATTAACAAAGCTAGATCACGAATTATCAAAAGCGGACGGGTTTTTAGATAGGTATAGGACATGGAAAATATTCAACACCTGACACAGGCATACTCACAAGCACCCTGGCGGAAGCAAATGTACATGATCGGGGTGATTTTATTGTTTCTGGTATGTGCCGCGATCGTTGCTGGTATCTACCTGAATGTCACTGCCAGAGCTGCAGCAGTAGGCAGGGAGATCCAGGAGATGCAGGTGCGGGTATATGGCTACCATAATCTCACAAGTGATAGTGTTGATGATTACGTGCCGATCGAGGAATTGGACCAGCAGATTGCCAATCTCACCAGCCAGCTAGCCTATCTCACTTCTTATTCCAACATGCAGGAGAGAGTGAAAGATCTCAATCTTGCTTCAATCCCTGCCGAAAATATCCAGTATATGGAGGTACCAGGGTATATAGACAGGCAGACCACCTCGCTGGCACCACCCCCTGTGCCGGTAGTGGTCAACGCCAGCTTGATCGATCCGCAGTTCAAAGAATCGTTGTTTGATTGGATCACGGAGCAGATCAAGAAAACCAGCCGGCTTGTGAATGAGGCAGTCCCATGAGCAGGGTCATAGCCGATCAAACGGTTCCCGTGGATCGCTTCCGCAGGCAGGAACCTGTCAGGGAAACCCCTGAAACAAAACATATAGCAGGTGATGGAGCCGGTCAGAAACTGACCGGTTGGCGATTTAATTTATTAGGAATCATCTTTGCCTTGCTTGGCTTCATGATCATCGTCCAGCTGGTGCGGCTTCAGTTTAGCCCCGAGAGGACAGAATTCGTTTCACAGGGTGAACAGTACAACCGGACCCTGCATATCTTCTACCCACCTCGGGGTGATATTTACGACCGCTACGGGCGGCTGCTGGCGGGCAGCACACTGGTCTACGAAGTAGGCGCCCAGGTGGATAGTGTGGATAATCCTGATTCCATCGCATTCGCCCTTAACAGAGTATTGGCGGATCATGCCGAATATGACTACGTGGGGTACTCGGATGAGGTCTTTTCTGCCATCCACAATGCGCAACTATCGGGAAATTCGTATGTCCAGCTGGCAGATTTTGTAACGCCTGATGAGCTGAAACAATTAAAGGACTGGGCGCGAAATTACACCAACCTGCCAGACGTTGATTATGGTGAAGCAGGGAAACCCAGCTTGAATGGCCTGGTTTACCGGCCACGCTTGCAGCGTTACTACCCTGAAAACCAAATTGGGGCGAATATCCTCGGGTTTGTCAACCGTGAAGGCACGGGTATGTTCGGCGTGGAAGAGGAATTCAATGACCTGCTGGCAGGCGAGCCTCAGTCGGTATGGATGACTCTCGACCCGTATGAAGTAACCGAGATTCCACAGCTCAAAGCTGGTGCAGACATCATCCTGACCATCGACCGCGAGATCCAGGCTGCAGCCGAGGATGTGCTGGATCAGGCATTGGAAGCCAGTGGTGCGGATGGCGGTGTGATCCTGGTGATGGATCCCAACAGCGGTGAAATGCTGGCCATTGCCACAACACCCCGTTTGAACCCCAACGAATATTGGAATTATGCAGATGTCTTTACCGATAACACACCTTACAACCGGGCCGTCAGCCAGGACTACGAGCCGGGTTCGGTGTTCAAGGTCTTGACGATGGCTTCAGCACTGGATGCTGGTGCGGTCACACCGGAAACACAATTTGTTGATACGGGAGCGATCCAAATTGGAGGTATCACCATCCACAACTGGGATTGGGGTGCCTGGGGTGCCCAGGATATGCAGGGGTGCATGGCCCACTCGCTTAATGTTTGCCTCACCTGGGTAGCTTCGCAGCTAGGAGCGACCTCTTTTTACCAGTATTTACAGAGTTTTGGTTTTGGCAGACTGACCGGGATTGACCTGGCCAGCGAAGCACCCGGCCGACTGAAAGTGCCAGGTGATACGGATTGGTATGAAGCCGAGCTGGGAACCAATTCGTTCGGGCAAGGTGTGGCTGTCACACCCATCCAAATGGCGATGGCGATCTCTTCCGTTGCAAATGCAAAGGGTGAGATGATGGTGCCTCACGTTATGCGCTCGATGGTCAGGGATGGATTCCAGTACACTCCCACACCGCAGGTTGTGGGCCGGCCTATCCAGGCAGAAACAGCCCGCCACCTTACCTCTCTGCTCGCCCAGTCGCTCGAAGGTGAATCGTCGGATGCCCTGGTGGAAGGTTACCGGGTGGCAGGCAAGACCGGCACTGCAGAAATTGCCACACCGACTGGATATTCCAGTAATATGACCAATGCTTCCTTCGTTGGGTGGGGACCGGTCGGCGATCCACGCTTCCTGGTGTATGTGTGGCTGGAGAAGCCCACCAGCTCACAATGGGGTTCAGTTGTGGCTGCACCTGTCTTTCGCGATATGGTTCAACGCCTGGTGGTTCTCATGGATATCCCACCGGACAGCGTCAGGGAAAGCCTGGCAAATCACTAAGGATCTACTTGTGATCTTATTGGCTGATGTTCTCGAAGCTTTGACAGGTATACGGCCTGCGAACGCCGCCATTGAAATCCCCGCTGCGGAGATCGACTCACGCCAGGCAGTGCCGGGATGCCTGTTTGTGGCTCTTCCCGGAGAACATCATGATGGGCATGATTTTGTTGCTGAGGCGTTTGAGTCAGGTGCCAGGGTTGCCCTGGTAAAGCGTGACTTACGCGGCCAATTCAATACGATTGACCTGAGGCAAACACCCAGCCAGGAAGAGCTTGAGAAGAAACTGAGTGAGCTGGATGGCTCGTTCTGCCTGCTGGTGGATGAGCCCCTAACGGCGCTGCAAGAAGCGGCAAGGTTCTGGCGGAAAAAGCTCCCTGTTGAAGTGATCGGCATCACGGGCAGTGTGGGTAAATCCACCACCAAGGAAGTTGTGGCGGAAGTCCTGAGCCAGCGTTATGTCACCTTGAAGAACAAGGGTAATTTGAACAACGAAATCGGCTTGCCGCTGACAATGCTCAGCCTGACCGAGCAGCATGAGCGGGCGGTGTTGGAGATGGGGTTCTACATCCCCGGTGAGATCAACTTTCTTTGTGACCTGGCATCACCCCACATAGGAGTGGTGACGAATATTGGTACCGTACATGCCTCCCGGGCTGGGAGCCAGGAGGACATCGCCAGGGGTAAGGCAGAGCTGGTTGAAGCCCTCCCTGAAGATGGGCATGCCATCCTGAACTATGACGACCTGCTGGTGAGAGCGATGGCAAGCAATACAAAGGCGCACGTCTTTTTCTATGGGATGGACAGCTCGATTGACCTTTGGGCTGACAACGTGGAAAGCCTGGGGCTGGAAGGCATCCGCTTTCTCCTGCATTATCGCCAGCAGGTAAATCGCCCCGCGGAAGTTTTGCAGCTGCGCGTGCCGTTGATTGGCCGGCATTCGGTGCAGACTGCCCTGCGCGCGGCTGCAGTTGGGTTGGTGGACGGATTGACCTGGCAAGAGATCGTCAGCGGCTTACGCTCAGCCAGCACTGAGCTGAGTCTTATGGCGGTCCGGACAGAGAACGGTGCCCTGATCCTGGATGATACCTACAATGCCTCGCCTGAATCGATGCTGGCAGCCCTCAATCTGCTGCATGACCTGGAAGGACGGAGGGTGGCTGTGCTGGGTGATATGCTTGAGCTGGGGCAGTACGAGCGGCATGGGCACCAGATGGTGGGTATCCGCGCGGCAGAAGTGGTGGATGAGCTGATCACCTTAGGAGAGCGTGCCAAGATCATCGCGGAAGCAGCCCTGGATGCAGGATTACCTGCTGAAAAAATCACCATCCTGGAAAGTGCCGAGCAGGTCATCCAGTACCTGCAACCCAACTTGAATTCAGGCGATATCGTGCTTGTAAAAGGTTCAAACTTGATGAGAATGGACCGCATTGTTTCTGCTTTGGAGTACCCTGTATGAGAGAAAGCGCTTATGCATTAGCCCTGGCGGGGTTCTCCTTCATGCTGACAATTATTTGGGGTGAACCGTTGCTGCGCATCCTGCGCCACCTGAAAATTGGCGAATCGATCCGCGTGGATGGTCCGCAGAGACACATTTCCAAATCTGGCACGCCTACGATGGGTGGAGTTCTATTCATCTTGCCGGTGTTACTTATCACACTGCTATTCAACGGTGCTTCGCTACTCGGTTTTACCATGCTGGGTAAATCGATCTTCCTGCCCATGGGGACGATGATCGCGTTTGGGTTGTTAGGATCGTTCGATGATTGGAAAAAGCTACGTGGAAATCACAGTGATGTGCGTGGCTTACGCGCCAGGGATAAGTTTATAATTCAAATTTTCATGGGGGTTGTTATCTCGATTGGCCTACGTTATGTGCTGCAGGCACCGGAGGTTTACCTGCCCTGGATGAATCGTGAATTTTCGCTCGGGTATTGGTATATTCCCTTAGCGACGTTCCTTATTGTCGGGTTCTGCAATGCGGTGAATTTTACTGATGGCCTGGACGGCCTGGCTGGAATGATCTCGGCGACCTGTTTCGCTGCCTTCGGGATGATCGCCCTGCTGCAAGGCCAGCTATTCCTGGCACGCTTCTGTTTCACCCTGGTAGGCGCATTATTCGGTTTTTTGTGGTTCAATGTCCACCCGGCCCTACTGATCATGGGCGATGTGGGGGCCCTGGCACTTGGTGCCACCCTGGCCGTGGTGGCTCTCATGACTGGCCAATGGATTTTATTACCCATTATTGCCATCATCCCCTTGAGCGAGATGGTCAGCGTGGTGTTGCAAGTGAGTTATTTTAAGCTTACCAAGGGTAAGCGGTTATTTAAGATGACACCTCTTCACCACCATTTTGAACTGCTGGGATGGAGTGAAACCCAGGTTGTGCAGCGCTTTTGGTTAATCGGTTTGTTGGCTGCGATTATTGGAGCAGCTATAGCGATCGGATAAAGGTAATCAAAACAGACATGACTGGCTGGTTGGATAAACGCGTGATCGTCATCGGGGCAGCCCGGCAAGGAGTGGCAGTGGGCCGCTACCTGGCATTGCACGGCGCGCGTGTGGTGATGAACGACCATAAATCGGATGACCAGCTCAAGCCTGTCAGGCAGTCATTGGATGAATCATTGGGCGACCAATCGTCCCAGGTTGAGTGGTCTTTCGGTGGCCATCCGCTTTCACTGCTGGATGGTGCAGATGTCGTGTGCGTCTCAGGTGGTGTACCACTGAGCTTGCCCCTGGTTGAAGAAGCCCAGAAACGAGGCATCCAGCTCACCAACGATTCGCAGATATTTCTGGAAGCCTGTCCATGCCGGACAATTGGGATCACCGGATCAGCTGGGAAAACCACCACCACCAGCTTGGTGGGAAAAATAGCCGAAGCGGCTGTATCTACCTCGGGCGGGAATACCCCATATCAAAAAATCTGGGTAGGCGGGAATATCGGCTCCCCCCTGCTTGGCGCAGTGGAAGAAATGCAGCCGAATGACCTGGTGGTTTTGGAGTTGTCCAGCTTTCAGTTGGAGCTAATGACCACGAGCGTGAATATCGCCTGCATCCTGAATATCACCCCCAATCATTTGGACCGGCATGCGACTATGGAGGCCTACACGGCTGCTAAAGCCCGCATCCTGGAGTACCAGGATGCCACCGACATGGCGGTCTTGGGCTATGACGACCCTGGTGCGTGGGCATTGTTGGGCCGGGTGCGGGGCACGAAGGTTTCGTTCGGAAGCCATAAGCCAATTACGATTGGCCAGGGTGCATTTATCGATGGTGACTGGGTGTGCCTATGGACTGGTCAGGTGGTTATCCGTGTGCTTCGCCAAGTCGAGATCCCGCTGCGGGGCTGGCACAACGTGGAGAATGTATTAGCAGCCCTGGCAGTGAGCCAGGCTGCGGGGTTGCCTGTAGAAGCTATGCGCGAAGCTGTTACCGCCTTTACAGGTGTGCCGCATCGCCTGGAATGGGTTGCCAGCTGGAAAGGAGCGGATTGGTATAACGATTCAATCGCTACTGCTCCCGAGCGTGTGATGGCAGCCATCCATTCATTTGAATCACCAGCTGATGTAAACCGCCCGATCGTGCTCCTGGCTGGTGGGCGTGACAAAAAACTACCCTGGTATGAGCTGGCAAAGCTGATTCACGACCGGGTGGATCACCTGATCGTGTTTGGTGAAGCAGCAGACATCATCTCAGCTGCGGTCGGCCCGGCAAGAAATGGATATAGGCCTTTTTCGATGGATAAGTGTACCGGTTTGCAACAAGCAGTGGATATTGCAGCCCAGGTGGTTGAGACAGATGATATCGTCCTGCTCTCACCTGGCGGCACGAGCTTTGATGAATTCCGCGATTTCGAGGAGCGCGGGGAGGCATTTAAACGATGGGTGCTCAATCTGTCATGCAAGTGAAGCCTGACGGCGGTTCTGTCGTGGCACGGGTGCATGGGAAAACACACCGCCCAGCCCACCTGGGCTTCGATGTGACATTTTTACTGGTAGTCATTGCCCTCATCCTCTTTGGTATGTTGATGGTTTACTCTGCCAGTGCAGATTATTCTTTCCAGGTATATGGTTCACCGGCTTATATTTTCATGCGCCAGCTCCGCTGGCTGGGGTTGGGAAGCCTGGTGATGATCTTCCTGGCGTTGATGGATTATCACTATTGGAAAAAACTGGCCCTGCCATTGATGGGTTTGGCTATATTTGCCCTGGTGGCTGTCTTAATCGTCCAGGATACACGCCTGGGTTCGGTGCGTAGTTTGTTCCGCGGCTCGATCCAACCCAGCGAGCTGGCGAAATTTGGCATTGTCATTTATTTATCGGTTTGGCTACATAACCGGCGAGACCTGCTTAAGAATATGTATCTGGCAACGATCCCTCTGGCAGTAATCATGGGTTTCGTGGGCGGTTTGATTGCCCTGCAGCCGGACCTGAGCGCAGTGATCACGATTGGCTTGCTAGGTACTTTGATGTTCTTCCTGGCGGGTGGCTCATTAAAACATTTCCTATTCATGATGGCGATTGGGGTCCTGGTGGGAGTATTCGTCATGAAGTCAGGTTTATTCCCGACCGGCCCTGACCGTATGAACAGTTTTATAGCGGGTTTGAAGGATCCCCTGCAGTACTCCGAGCACGTACGACGCTCATTGGAAGCCTTCATGCGTGGAGGTTGGCTCGGGGTGGGTATTGGTAAATCGCAAACCAAGCTCAACGGGCTACCGTTCCCCCATACTGACAGCGTTTTTGCGGTTGTCGGAGAAGAAACTGGCGTGCTGGGGGCGGCAATCCTGGTCATCCTTTATGTTGTTTTTATGTGGCGTGGGTGGTCGATCAGCCGGAAAGCCCCCGATGGCCTTGGCATGTTGTTAGCTGGTGGCTTGTCTTTCTGGATTGCCCTGGAAGCCCTGGTAAACATGCTGGTTATGGTCGGGCTGTTGCCTTTCGCTGGCAATGCCTTACCATTTGTGAGCTCAGGAGGCTCCAACTTGATCGTGGTGATGGCCTCCATCGGAATTATCCTGAATGTGTCCAGATTGTCTGACAAATCACGCAGAAATGAGGAGAAGGGATTCAATGCGGTTGTTAATCTGCGCAGGGGGGACCGGCGGCGGCGTGTATCCCGCCCTGTCAGTCCTCAAGCAGCTGATGAGCATGCAGCCTGAGCAATTGACAGGCGTTCCTGCAGCCAGCAGCCAGACTCACACCCAAGAGCTGCAAGTGCTATGGGTGGGAGGGGCTGGTGGTATGGAAGCTGACCTGGTTAAGCGCGAAGGCCTGCGGTTTGAAGCCATTCCAGCCGCGGGATTGCACGGTGTAGGACTGCGTGCCCTGCCAGGCAACCTGTGGCAGCTGAGTAAAGGTTTCTTTGCTTCCCGGCGAATCATGCGCAAGTTTCGACCGGAGGTCTTATTTTTTACGGGCGGTTATGTGGCTGTCCCCATGGCCTTGTCTGCCCGGTTATCAGGCGGATCAAAAAGCCTGCTCTACGTGCCCGATATCGAGCCAGGCCAAGCGATCAAGACAATCGCCCGATTCAGTGACTGCCTGGCACTGACCGTCGAGGAATCGGGTGACTTTTTCCCCAAACACCCCTGTAAGGAGGTCACCGGGTATCCATTGCGCCCAGACCTGGACCGCTGGACCGAGGCGGATGCCCGCAACTTTTTTGCCTTGCAGGAGCAGTTACCCGTATTGTTGGTTTTCGGTGGTAGCAAGGGAGCGCGTTCGATTAATCAGGCTGTGGCTGGGATTTTGCCGGACCTCTTAAAGGAGATGCAGATCATCCACATCACGGGTAGGCTGGATTGGCAGATGATGGAAGAGACACGCCTTGGGCTATCGACCGAACAGCTCAATCGTTACCGGCCGTACCCTTACCTGTATGAGGAAATCGGGGCTGCAATGCGGCTGGCGGACCTGGCTGTTACCCGCGGGGGAGCCTCAACCCTTGGCGAACTACCATTGTTTGGCCTGCCAGCTGTCCTGGTGCCGTATCCCTATGCCTGGCGCTACCAGCGGGTGAATGCCAGCTACCTGGTGAGGCACGGGGCCGCTGAAGTGATCGATGACGCGCAGCTAAAAGACCAGCTCCTGCAAAAGGTGCTTGAGCTGATGCGAGACCATGCCAAACGTGAGCAGATGTCTCAGGCGATGAAGTCGCTTGCCAGGCCGGAAGCTTCAGCCAGGATAGCGGCAATGCTCTTTGATCTGGGCCAGCCGTCAGCTCGGAAAGCCAATAACCATGATCGAGATCAGGCTACTTAGGAGCCACAGATGGTTTATTTGAACTTTATTTTCATCTGCTTCGTGATCTTGTTCGCAGTGATTGGCGCCATGCGCGGCTGGGCGAAGGAGATGATGGTGACTGCAAGTGCCATACTGGCGTTGTTCATCATCACCGTGCTGGAGACCTACGTCAAGGGCTTGACGCAAAGTTTTGCCGAGCCAGGCTCAACCGCACAATTTTGGATGCGTGTAGCCATAATTTCACTCCTGGCATTTTTTGGGTACCAGACCCCGAACTTGCCGAAAATCGGCGGAGACCGTTTCGCTCGTGAACGGTTCCAGGATTCGCTCCTGGGAGTCTTCCTGGGAGCTTTGAATGGCTATCTCATCATGGGTTCGATTTGGTACTTCCTGGCTCAGGCGAATTACCAGGCAATCCAATATATTATCCCGCCCGACGCGGGCACTCCCCAGGGACAGGCAGCCATCAAACTGCTTGCCTACATGGCTCCCGCCTGGCTAGGGGTACCGCTGATTTATTTCGCAATTGCCCTGGCTTTTATTTTTGTGATTGTGGTCTTCTTATGACTGAAAGAAAATCTGTGCATTTCATCGGGATTGGAGGAACGGGGTTGTCAGCGATCGCCCGGGTGCTGCTGGAAAGTGGCTACCTGGTCACTGGCTCTGACCGGGCAATGTCACCTATGGCGAAAAGTCTGCAGGCAGATGGCGTGCGCATCGAGATTGGCCACCGGGCTGAAAACCTGACTGGTGCCCAGATTGTGGTGCGCTCATCGGCAGTTCCCGATGACAATGTGGAAGTCATCGAAGCCCAAAAATTGGGCATCCCGGTGGTGAAACGCAGCGAGTTCCTGTCAGGCTTGATGGAAGGACGATTTGGGATCGCTGTCGCCGGGACGCATGGGAAGACCACTACAACCGCCATGATCGCATGGATGTTGACATACCTTGGGCAGGATCCAACCTTCATCGTGGGCGGTATCCTGACCAATACTGGGACGAATGCCCATGCCGGCAAAGGTCAGGTTTTCGTGATTGAAGCCGATGAATATGATCACATGTTCCTCGGCTTGAGGCCCAAATTGGCCGTGATCACCAATATTGAGCATGATCACCCGGATTGCTACCCCACTGAAGCCGATTTCTTTACCGCATTTGATCAGTTTGCTGGGCAGATTGGCCATGATGGCACACTATTGGTGTGTATGAATGATCGAGGGGCCAGCCGGTTAGGTGAGCTTGCCCGGCAACGCGGGCAAAGAGTCTTTTCATACCGCATGAGAGACACGAAAAACGGTGAGGTGAACCATCCGGCGGATTACATTGCTCAATCACCCGTCCTGAATCAGATGGGTGGTATGAGTTTTACTGTTATGTGCACACTGGATAATCAGCCATTTGAGATGGCCCAGCCAGTAAACCTGCGCCTGCCAGGCAAGCACAATGTTCAAAATGCACTGGCAGCCCTGGCTATTGCCCACCAGCTGCAGCTACCCCTTGACAATGCCAGTAAGGCATTGTCCGAATTCAAGGGCACCAGCCGCAGGTTTGATGTGCGAGGAAATATCGGAGGGATCGTGATCATCGACGATTATGCCCACCACCCGACGGAAATCAGGGCTACCATCGCTGCTGCCCGTGTTCGTTATCCCCATAAAAAAATGTGGGTGGTCTGGCAGCCACATACCTATTCACGTACACGGCTGCTGTTCAATGATTTCGTCAATGCATTTGAGCAAGCTGATCACGTGATTGTGACCGATATCTATGCCGCCCGTGAGAAGCAACCCGAGGATGGTTTTTCATCCCGACAGGTGGTGGCAGCCATGACCTACCCGGACGCCAGGCATATCTCAGGATTTTTACCAGCATCTGAATACCTGGTTAATCACCTGGAAGCTGGAGACATATTGCTCGTTCTTTCTGCAGGTGATGCCGACCAGATCAGTGTAAAGGTCCAGGAGCTCTTAAAGGAAAGGAGTGGCAAGCATGAATAATCCAACAGCAGCGTATCGGCCAGGATATTCAACGGATTTGAAGGATGATCTTGACTACGATGTTGAACTCCAGCCCTATGCATCTTTATTCTTGAGACCGTTCGCCCAAAACAAGAGCCAGTTCACACACAAGGAGCTTGAGGCGATGTGTAAGGACCCCCTGCACTCACCCAGGCTGATCATGTACCTTATTGAGATGGTGAAGACAATATAGCATTAGAGATAGATACTGTGACCCTGACCCAGACTCAACTCGATCAATTACGCAGTACTTTCGGCAGCCACCTGCAGGAGCATGTCTCCCTGAAGCGCTATACAGCAGCGCGTATTGGTGGAGATGCTGACTTTTTGATCGCGGTTGACTCGTCGGTTGAGCTTGTTCAGGTGGTTACATCCTGCTGGGAGCAAGGCATCCCATTCTTCATCCTGGGAAGCGGCTCGAATGTCCTGGTATCTGACCGTGGGGTAAGGGAGCTGGTGGTGTTGAACCGGGCTAAAAAGGTTAAATTCACCAAGGGCTCACAACCGGCTGTGTATGCTGAATCAGGCGTGAACTTTGGTGCCCTGGCGCGCCAGGCTGCAGCCTACGGGTTATCCGGCCTGGAGTGGGCAGCGGGGATTCCTGGCACAGTGGGTGGTGCAGTGTATGGCAACGCAGGCGCCCATGGAGCCGATATGGCCAGCTGCCTTTTGGTGGCAAACATCTTGCAACTTAAATCCTTACATACTATCTGTCAGGAGGAGTGGTCAGTAGAACAGTTGGATTACGGGTATCGGACGAGCAGTCTCAAACGCCAGCCTGGCAACGCGGTGGTTCTGGCTGCAACCTTGAAATTGAGCCCGGGCACAGCTTTGGCGGTGCAAGCCAGGATGGATGAATTCCAGGCGAAGCGGCGAACTTTTCAGCCGGCGGGGGCTTCGTTGGGATCGATCTTTAAAAATCCACCCGGTGACCATGCTGGAAGGCTGATTGAAGCTACAGGGTTGAAGGGAATGAGGATTGGTCAGGTGGAAGTGAGCACTGTGCATGCCAATTTCATCATCAACCACGACAACGCCTCCGCTGACGATTATGCCGCCCTGATTCGGCGGGTGCAGCAAGAGGTGCTCGAGAAATACAGAGTACACCTTGAATTGGAAATTGAGCTGATCGGTGACTGGAGGGCTCAGTAATATGGGACCAGGAAGGAAACTGCGGGTCGGGTTGATCTTCGGTGGGCGCTCGGGTGAATACGAGATCTCTCTCCAAT